>NZ_JADYWQ010000028.1:0-26379 GCF_015864725.1 Pseudoalteromonas sp. NSLLW24
ATTGCTTTATATTGTTAAAGAACGTTTTGAGTCGCTTTAGCGTCTCAAGGGATGCGAATAATACACCCTTTATTTTTTGAGTCAACACTTAGTTTTAAACTTTCTTTTTGGAAGATTTAAAACCGAAGTTTTATTTAACTCTCTGAGTAGTTCGCTCCTCGCTATGCGTTGGCGTTTCCCGTCTCAGTGGGGTCGCATTATAGGGAGATCCGAAAACAGATCAACCCTTTTTTTAGATCTTTTTACTGTTCGAACAAAAATAGAACAAAACCACGTAAAACCACATGAAAACCCGTCTAAGATGATGCTTTTTTATGCTCTTATTTATTATTTAATACAAATATCATTGCTATGTTTGATTTAGGCGTTAAGATAGCAAGTTCACAATGTTAAATTAATGTTTATTTCCTGTTTATTGGTAGATCTAAAATGAAATTACCCGATCAAAAATCTTTTATCTTCTCTGTTATTCTTGCTGTAGTTGGTTTTGTTGTTGTTGAGTTCGCTCTAGGCGGCTTAGCTTTAAACCCTGCATTACTATTTGGTGCTGGTTTATTAATAGGTGCGATTGCTATTGCTGCAATGTCATCTGATGTGACTGAAGAAGCTGAAGTTAAAACAAAAACGCTTTATGTTGGTAACCTTCCTTATCGTGCGAACGAAGGTGTGGTTCGTGCATTATTTGAAGAACAAGGCAAAGTATTCAATGTTCGTTTATTAAAGGATAAGAATACTGGCAAGCGTCGTGGCTTTGGTTTTGTTGAAATGGCGCAAGCTGATGCAGACAATGCAATTGCTAACTTGAACGATAGCGAGTTCCAACAACGTACTTTAAAGGTACGTGAAGCAAAACAAAAACAAGAAGATGATTCTAATGCTCTACGTACTGAGACGGATCAGTCAGTGTAACTAGCTTTACCGCTAGCTTATTGCTAAACACATCAGCCGTTGCATAATATTGCAGCGGCTTTTTTATGTCTGTTAGTTTATTCACACACAAGTTAAGTTGGTTAAGTAAGTAGTTGACTCTGTTTGCTATCGCTACACCTGAATCAAGTAATTTTACATTCCCTTCAAAATACTGACTAATAGGCTCTGCTAATATTGGAAAGTGCGTACATCCTAATACAAGTACATCTATAGTTTTATCTATATGTAGGTCATCAAGCACTTGATGCAACTTGTTTGTATCCAAAGACTCTGTAAAAAAGTATTGCTCAGCTAAAGTTACTAACTCCACACTGCTATATAGATTAACGGTTACATTACGTGCATGCTCAGTAATTAATGTTTTAGTGTATGAACTGGCGACCGTTGCCGGTGTGGCTAATAAGCCAATATGATTTGAACGTGTTAACTCTGCCGCAGGCTTTATTGCTGGCACAACACCTACTATAGGAATATCTGTCATTTGGCGAACAGCGCTAAGTGCAGATGTAGAAGCGGTATTACACGCTATTACAATTAAATCAACATTAAGCGTATTAGCTTTGATGAAATGAATAAGTGAGCATAATCGGTTAATGATGGTTTTTTGAGATTGAGCACCATAAGGTAGTAACGCATTATCCATAAAATAACTGTACTGAGCATTGGGGATACTTTGCTTTATATGCTCAAGTACAGTAGTTCCACCAATACCTGAATCAAAGACCATTATATGCGCTGACAAACTACCGTTCCCACTTTACTTTAAGAACGGCAGTTTGCCATGAGGTATTTATAAAAGAAAGTAGTTTAACTTTGCGTGGTTTCTAAATCAGCAAGCTCGTCGGCTGCCGAATTTAACTGATTAAGGTTTTCGAACATAGACTTTGTGTAATCCACTAACTTATCTATTTGCTCCTGATCTTGATTTAACCATTGGAGAATGCCAGCTAGCTGATTTTGTAATCCAAGCTCACCCGCTTTTTCAAAAGCATTTTTAAGGTCATCATTAAAAGGAGCTAAACCCTCCGCTACTTGTTTTTCTGGTGCTGGTCTATATTCTTCATAGCTTTTAACTGTTGCTATTGTTTTTGTTTGGCGTAAATCCATAGAAAAAGCCACCAGCTGATCGCTGTCTAAACTCAGCTCTTGCGCTTGTTCAAATGCTTCATCTAAATCACCACCAAAAAAGGTTTTACTTAAATCTTGTAAGTCTTCCATCATTGCATTAATAGCTTCTTGCTCTTGCTCATTTAAGTCACCATTAACCGACATCGAAAATGATACCTGTCGAGATTGCGATGATGAGCTTGCAAACGACTCGCTATTACTGTTTTGCTGATAGCCACTTGCCGACTGAGATTCAAATGCATCTGCAAAGCTAATACTTACCTCGTCACCCTCTGCGGTTGTAAATTTATACTCTGCATTACTCGTCATACTGACATATTGAGCCTGGCTTATATTTACGCTGGCAGGTTGTGGGTTAAATAACGACTCTTCAAACTTATCGAGCCCATTGTAAATTCCCTCTTTGGACTTATTAATCCCCTCTTCCATGTCATCATTAAATACACCTGTACCTTTGAGTTCATCAACAGCGTCGTCAATCCCTATTTGGACTCCTTTGCGCGCGTCGCCTAACATATCTTTGAGCTTTTCGTCATCAGCGCCATTAGCTTTTGCTTTATTAACAGCACTACTCACAAAATCGAGTACGTTTTTTACTATTTCATCAAAATCAAATAGTGGTTTATCTGCTTTTTTTTCTGCGATAGGCAATCCAAGCTGCTCAACCATTTTATCGCCAAGCACCTTTGCGGCCAACTCTCGGCCTCGTTGTTGATAGCTATCTTGAGGAGACGTAATTGTAGGTTGCTGTATATCAGCTTTATTATTGAATTTATTGATGTTGTTGTTTGGCGTAAAGCCATAATTACCTATTTTCATGATTCGTCTCCTAAGCGTGCGTAGTTTATTATCGGCTATAACAATAAAAACTAAAGTACAATGTTCAATAAAACAGCATAAATGCTAGCCAAAACTAGACAAATACGCAGCGCTCCCTACAATAGCGCCGATAAACAGATCTTAGATAAGGTAGTAGCGTTAATGGCAGTTATTAAAATAGATACCACACAGTACCAAACGCAGTTAAGTGAAAAAGAGCAGCGTATTAGTGCACAGTTCCAACGTTTTGGTGTGGAGCAACTAGAAGTATTTAGCTCAGAGCCAACTAACTACCGCCAACGTGCTGAATTTAGAGTATGGCACGACGGTGACGATCTGTTTCACATTATGTTTGATCAACAAACAAAAGAAAAAATCCGTGTTGATACATTTGATCCAGCAGCGCCTCTAGTTGGTGAAATAATGCAGGTGATGATTGAGCATCTTAAGCCTTGTGAAATATTACGTCGTAAGTTATTTCAAATCGATTACCTATCCACGCTAAGCGGTGAAATTTTAGTAAGCTTGCTTTATCACAAACCACTGGATGATGAATGGTTAAGTGAAATTAAAGCACTGAAAGAAAAGCTTAGCAGTAAATACAAAATTGACTTTATAGGCCGAGCTCGCAAACAAAAAGAAGTACTAGGTGATGACTTTGTAACTGAACGTTTAACAGTTAATGGTCAAGAGCTTATATACCAACAAGTAGAAAATAGCTTTACTCAGCCTAATGCAAAAGTAAATATTAATATGCTGGAGTGGGCACAAGATTTATGTAAACCACTTAAAAATGATTTACTAGAACTGTATTGTGGTAACGGTAACTTTTCAATTGCATTAGCGGGCTGTTTTAATAAAGTATTAGCGACGGAAATATCAAAATCATCTGTTCACTCTGCTCAATACAATATTGCTAAAAATAACGTAGAGAACTTAGATATTATTCGTATGTCTAGTGAAGAGTTTACTCAAGCAATGAATGGCGAGCGTACTTTCTCTCGTTTAGATGGTATTGACCTTAAAAGCTATGACTGCCAAACCATATTAGTTGATCCACCACGCGCGGGCATGGATGAATTAACGTGTGACTTAGTGGCTAATTACGAAAACATAATTTATATATCGTGTAATCCTGAAACCCTTGAGCGTGACCTTGATCACTTAACACGTACGCACAACGTTAAGCGCTTTGCTATATTTGATCAGTTCCCATATACACATCACATTGAGTCGGGTGTTTTCTTGCAGCGCAAATAAATACGCTCAGTAAACGTTACCCATAAAAAAAGCTCCTTGTAGGAGCTTTTTTAGTTTTAGCTAAACTTACTTGTTAGCTAAGTAATTAATCAGTTTGCTAATATCTTCTGGTTCAGTAATACCCGACTCACGACCTAGGTTTAATTTATACTTACCATTTACAATAAATGTAGGTACGCCACGTAGTGCGCCTTTTTCTTTAAAGTAGTCTTGATCACGTTTCATTTTAGAGCTCAGCGTACGTACCGAGAAGCTTTTAAACAGCTTATCAAACTTATCGCCATCAACGCCCTGCGCTACAAATATATCTTTTACATCTGCAAGCTCATTAAAAATAGCGCGCTTTGTATGAATATGATTAAAGATTGCAGAGACAATTTTATCTTTTTGCGGAAGCACTTCTGCAGTAGCGAGTGCTTGGCTCATCATCTGTTGGTTTTCTGGGTCGCGTACACCTACAAAATCAACATGGCTCTTTTTAAATTTAACGTTTTTATCAAGCTTAGGCTTAAACTCACCAATTAGTGCTTCCATGTTATTACATGCAGGGCAGTAAAATGAGAAAAACTCTTTAATTTCTGGCTTTTTAGTTGCGCGCTCAGAAACAACGTCGTAATGCACGCCTTCTTCATACGTTGCTGCAAAGCTTGTTGCCGCCATAGGAAGTAGTACTGCAAGCAAACCTGCTTTAACTAATTTAATCATTATTATGCTCCGAAATTTATAGTGCTAATAAAAACGCTACTAACTCATCAAGTTCTTTTTGATTTTTGATGGTGTTGAGGTTTATTTTATATTTATCGTTAACAATAAAAGTAGGTACACCTGTAAGTGCGCCTAATTTTGAATATTTATTTTGTTTGTTTTGCATTGCTTGCTCAGCTGAAATAACTGGCATGCTTGCAATTTCTTGATCAAACGTTGCGCTATCAATACCGTTTACTTCAAGTAATTTTTTAACGTCTTTCATTTCAGTTAAAGGAGCACGCTGAACATGAATACTTTTAAAAATTTGATCGCTAATACTCTGCGCCTGACCATGCTGCTTAGCAATTAAGTAGGCAAAGCTTAAATTACTTTGTGCTTGTGGCGACACGCCACCTAAAAAGTTCACGTGGTTTTTAATAAACTCAGCGCCTTCTGGCAGGCCTTGTTCAATTGCTTTTGCTACTGGTTCAAACTTAAAACAATGTGGACAGTAAAATGAGAAAAATTCGGTTACTTGTGGTGATGTACTTTTGTCTACATCAATAACAGTGTATTGATTATCAACTTCAAACTGTGCAGCAAGTGCTGCAAATGGTAAACATAAAAGTAATAAACTCAGTTTTAATTTTTTAAGCATTTGTATCTCGTTGTACTTGTCTTTAAATAAAATATTACGGCAATAACTTTAACGGTGCTTCTTGCAGTGCTGCAAGTTGCTCCTTCAGTGCTAAAATTTGTTGCTCCCAGTATTTGTCATCAGCAAACCATGTAAAGTTCCGCACAAAGGCAGGATCGCTCCATCGTTTAGCTACCCATCCCATATAATGGATAATACGCATCGCTCGCAGCGGTTCAATTAATTTGAGTTGAGAGTGATCAAAATCACAAAACTCTTCATACGCATTCACAAGGGTGTCTAACTGTAACAGTTGCGTCGCTCTATCGCCACTGAGCATCATCCATAAATCTTGGATTGCAGGACCTTGGCGGCTGTCATCTAAATCAACAAACATGAGCGCATCACCTGCCCACAAAATATTACCAACGTGGCAGTCACCATGTAAGCGAATACTTTGCACATCTTTATACTGTTTTTGCGCCTGCTCTATCACTAAATCTAAAATAGTATAAAAGGCAGTATTTATTCCCATAGGCACTAAGTTACTTTTTTGAAGATGAACTTTGGCTGTATGTAAATACTCCTCGCAGGTAACTGTTGGCCTATAAGTAAAAGGCTTTGTTTTAGCTACTTGGTGCATACGGCCAATTAAACGCCCCATTACATCAAGTTGATCTAAGTTATCAACCTCAAATAAACGCCCGCCGACACTTGGAAACAACACAAACAAATAACCTTCGTGTTCAAACAAGCTTTTCCCATTATATAAAATAGGAGCAACAACAGGCACTTCCGCTTCTGCCAGTTCAAATGCAAAGTCATGCTCTTCTTGAATTTGCTCTTTACTCCAGCGCTCTGGGCGATAAAACTTCACTACGTAACGCAGACCATCATCGGCTTTAAATTGGTACACTCTGTTTTCATAGCTATTGAGTGCCAACAAACCAGATTCGGCGTACACACCTACGCTTTCTATTGCATCGAGTATTAGGTCAGGTGTTAAGTCAATAAAACTAAATTTACTCATACTCTTCTTATATAAAATAAAAAGCGGGTTATATACCCGCTTTTGTTAATTGCTATATCAACTTACCTATTTAAGGTAGGTTGTGATTATCGCGCTTTAAAAAAGTTACTCGACTGCGATATTGTCTCATCCGGCTCATCTACCGGTGAAAGCACAAAGTTAAACTCTGTCATCGACACCTTCAAATCATAAGGGTCCATTACAAGCGACAATGGCACATTATGAGATTGCCCTGCCTGCACAGTAAATGACTGCTTACCAATATACTTAAAGTTATCTAACCCTTGCACTTTAATATTAAAGGTTTGCTCGTACTGCGCTTTATTAATTACCTTTAATGTATAGGTGTTCTCTACTAAACCATCAAAATCGACACGATATAATTGATTTCGATCACGAATGATATCAAAGTCCATTGTTTTACGCAGCGCTATATTAGCTACAAGTGCTCCCGTAAGCACAACAAGTATGACCGTGTAACCAATGATTTTAGCTCGTAGTGGATTCGTTTTATTTTCTGGGGTTTCGAGGTTTCGCTCTGTCGTATATGAAATAAGCCCACGCGGGTATTCCATTTTATCCATTACGCCATCACACGCATCAATACATGCACCACAGTTAATACACTCAGCTTGTAACCCATTTCTAATATCAATACCTGTTGGGCACACTTGAACACACAAGTTACAGTCTATACAGTCGCCTAGCTCTAAATCTTCATGATCTACTTTACGTGAACGAGGACCACGGCTTTCACCACGGCTTTCGTCGTACGTTACAGTGTATGTATCTTTATCAAACATAGCTGATTGAAAACGAGAGTAAGGGCAAATGTGTAAACACATAATTTCTCGCATCCAACCGGCATTACCATAGGTACACGCAGCAAAGAAAATAATACTGACGAGTGCATAACCACCCACGTTAAACGTTACAAAATCAGGAAGTAACTCTCTGATTGGCGTAAAGTAACCCACAAAAGAAATAGCGGTATATAACGAAAACAATACCCAACTAGTATGCTTTGCCGTTTTACGCCAAAACTTATCAAAATTCATGGGTCGTTGATCGAGTTTTTTACGCTGATTAGCTGTGCCTTCAAGCTTTTCTTCAAACCAAATAAAAATAAAGGTCCAAACAGTTTGCGGACATGTGTAGCCACACCACACCCGTCCATAGAAGGTGGTCACTAAAAACAGCGCAAATGCTGCCAGCATAAAAATAAACGCTAATATGGTAAAATCTTGAGGCCATAGCGTTAAACCAAAAATATTGTATTTTTGACCAATTAGATCAAACAGCACTGCTTGCTGGCCGTTAAAATTAATCCAAGGAAGTAACATAAACGCAAGTAGGCCTAAAAAGCCAATGCGCTGCCTAAGTAATTGATGTAGGCCTTTTACGGCACGCACATAAATACGATTTCGGGGATTGAACCTATCATCTTGACGGCTTAAATCCGGTTTTTGGATTTTCACCTCTACAGGGATATTCTTTACTTTAATTTGCTTGTCCATCGAAGTTCCTCAACGCCGCTTGGAAATAAAAATCCAGCAATACTCAAGTACTCTATACTTAAAGCTAGCAAGTTACTTGCTAGGCAGATTTACTTTAATAAATTGCCTTCTCGAATACTTTCAGATATTTCAGAAATATCTGACTGCTGTTAACCATTATAACAATGTTGGTTAAAATTACTGGCATAGATCGCTAATAATTTATTCATCCCAGTTACTTGCTTTTAAAATGCAGTTTATTACACTGCATGGTAATTCAACCCTACTTAGATCAAGGTTTACGTATCCATGAAAAAATTTATTATTTTGGTAGTTGTGACCCTTGCCTTTTTTACAATCGATCATCCGCTTATAAAAGAACCTCGCGAAAGGTTATTAGGTGAAGGCATTGGTTTTTTAAGTGATGCAAGTAAGGTTAACAGAAGCCCTGCTGCAAATATGGCTAAAAATAGAATCAGCACTCAACTTAAATTGTCTGAATCTGAGGGTGAGTACGTAGAAAAAACCTTTACAACAGATGACTCTGTTCAGTTATTTCACCTACGCTATTGTCGTGAACGTGACTTAAACCTTTATTTTTATGGCGATCGTTTAAATACAGTATGTAAAATAGTGACTGAAGCATTAGAGCAAAAGCGAGCAAAGTAGTGGATTTTTCAGGATTAAATAAAAAAGCAAGCGACTCATTTCATAAACAACGCAATATGCTCAAGCAATTGGCACAAGGCAAAACGTTAAAGTGTGAGAAGTGTAATGGGGTTTTAACACTTAATTTAGCCACCAGTGAACCTGGTAAAGGCGTAGTAAAGTGCAAACAAGGCTGCACGGATATTATATTAGAGCTAGGCACTTAGATTAAACTAAGCGCCTGGTATTAATAATTACTCTTCCCAACTCTCGTCGGTTATCAAACCGCTATTAATTGCGACCACTTCAATTAGTTCAGCAAACCCTAATGCAAAGTCACCCATTGATTCATATTGGTACTGACACAAGGCTTCTATAGTCATGTTATTTTGTTTGGCAATCTGAGCTATTGCAAGCTGGTCGAGTGCAAAAAAGCTTAATGTACTTAACGCACTTTCTAATGCTTGTTTAAAGTCAGTGTCTAATTGCGGTGCATTTAACAAAGGCTCTGCGTAAGCTTTGGTTGCAACTAAGAAACCTTTACTCCATGACTTACAAAACTCAGCATCAAATGTGTTAGGTAATTTGTATCCTGTTTCAAATACTTGCTCACTAATTTTATGATATAGCGCCATAAACAAGAAAAGTACTTCTTCATCTAAATCATTAGCTGTATTTGGTAATATCTGCTCAAGCCACTCATGCACATCTAATGGATTGGGCGAACAAATAACGCCAAATAAATAGCCTTGGCTTTGTTGAAGGGTCATTGCTTGAGATTGGGTATTTAAAAATGTGCTGAGCTGCTTTGCGTGCAGCTCAGTAAATTGGGGTATTTGCATTAAAACTCTTTATATTCAAACATTAAAAGTTGAGCGGGTAACGACCTTGGCTATCTGGTCGGCCTAAAAATTTAACCGCATCATGTACATCTTTAGGTAAGCTAGCATCTGGTTTTACATAACCTGCCACACTAAAGTCGAAATTAGCTTTAAGTGTAGCATCTGCCTCAAGGCCAAGCGTATTATCTGGGTCAATTAATATAGCAATATCGCCCGACTTACAGCTTAACTTACCAGCCAGAGGGCCAATATTAAACCACCCATTTAAGCCTTGCACGTCAATATTAGGGCTCGCTATTTCACCTTTTAGTGAATCACAATAAGGTGCACCTGAGCTGTATTCATCAAGTTCTAAAATTACACGTCCTTTAGCGGTTACAGGTAGGGGAAGCTGCACGCGCTGCATTGCACGCTCTACTGTTGAGCGCACTAGGCCGTCAGTCACTTTAACTTCTTGATTAAAAAGCCCATAACTTACATCAGCATAACCCGAGATATCACTACGCTCTCGTGCATTACCAAACTTCACATTCGCATTTAGCTTGCCTGTAAATAACTTCCAGCCAGCAATGTCCCAGCGCACATTATTTAACTGTTCACCATCAAAACGAACTTGCATCATTTGACCTTGCCAAACAGTGCCTACAGTTTGGCCTACTTCTAATTGCTTTGGAAAGTACGGTTTTGCTATATCTAGTGCAATATGTGCTGGTAATTTAATAATACAAAACACAATAAAACTAATTAAAAAGACAGCCGATAACGTTATTATTTTTTTCATTAATTAATTCTCTAATACTAAACGGCTTACACGCACATAGCCTGATTTATCATCGCGGCTCAAATCTAAGTTTTCAATTTTTAAGCCATGCTGATTCACTAACTCATCTAACCACTCTATTAACTGATTAAATTCTACAGAGTCGAGCGTCAAACGTAGCGAATCACTACTTGGCTGCATTTTACTAATACTTATTTGATGGCGCCCACGTGTAGAATTAACAATTTGGCTTAAGTTTGCATTGCTAGCAACACTGGTGTTACCCGCAGCCTTTAGTTTAACAATACTGTCATCAACCCAAGCTAATAGCTCTTGTTGTTTAATTTGAGATTGCTGTGCCTTTTCTATCGCATTATTTAATGGTCGAAATATTCCCATTACTAAAACAAAAATAATAAACACGCCACCAGCGACCATTACCAATTGTTGTTCTTGCTCTTTAAGCGAGCGCCATTGTTGCATTAACTGCTTTTTCATACTGCACCTCGCAGTTTAATTTCACCAACGACATAATCACCGTCATTATTTAAAGACCCTTGCTCAACAGTTAAACCTTGTTTTTCAAGTATGATTTTTACTTTACCAAAAGTTTGGAAGTCTTTAGCGCGTGCACGAATGCGCAGCTCATTGCGACGTTTGTCATAACGAAGTGTTTCAGGTGTAAATTCGCTAACTTGCGAAAATACATCAACCAAATTAGTCGTTAAGTCTAAAAAGCCCGACTCACTTGAGCCTTGCACTTTATCTAACGCGCCTTTAATTTGGCTTTTAATTAGATTGGGGCGAACTTTAGTTCCTGGAAATGCTTTTTGGTATCTGTCGACTACTTGAGCTTTAGCTAATTCTACTTGTGTATTAAGTTGGTGTAACTCAATAGCTTTTATTGTAATCGTAGAAACCAATGCAACACTTGCTATAATTGCGGCGCCTTTCCAGTAACCCCACCATAAGGCGCTTTGCTTTTTAAGCTGATACATACCTTGGCGTAAGTTAAAATTAACGCTATCTAACTGCTTTGCAAATAATGCTAGAGGTAAGTCGTACTCACTTGTTTGCGCTTGTAAGTTAACGCTTTCTGGAAACTGACTAGCTGGGCTAAAATGCTTAATATCAGGATTACCCATGGCTGTTAAGTAGCCATTTAACCAACTAGATTCAACCGCACCAATATGCCATTGCCCTTGCTTAAATAACCATTGGTTATTGAGCTCGATAGCGGTGACTGCGCCATCATCTGCAAGCGGTAACAACAAAGCATCGGGTAATATTCTGTATACTGATAGATTATGCTCTACAAATAATGCGAGCCATTGTTCAAACCATTCACGGTCTGTCATTGCTACACGAATTGCATGTTGCTCACCAAGCATTGTCGGCTGCGCTACTGCTATAAACAGTTCATCTACGTCACATGCTATATCTTCCTCCAGCATGTATGGCAATGCTTGCTCAAGCTTGCGATTCCATTTTGTTGGCAAAGCGACCGTTTTTAATTGCACTTGATCACTTGGTAACAACACAACAACTTCTCGGGTAAGTGCTTTTTCGCTTAGCTCACTTAAATGCTCTGCATTTGGTAACTCGCCACTGGCTATTATTTCTTGTTCTTGTGGTGAGTAAATTAACCAATTAAGCAATTCTTGCTCGGTTTGACCCGTGCGGATCAACAGTATTTCTGTCACTGTACGCCTCCAAATTTTCGCGCCAGTATCGTTACGTCACCGTCTTTAGCGTGCAGTAATGTGGTCATCGAAAAACGCAGGTCGACAAAATTTGCCTGCGTTTGTAATTTAAAATATTCGCTTTTAATACTAAATAAACTTTTGACTGAGTCGGTATTAGTACCGCCTTGTTGCTTCACCTGTTCAAAAAATTCATCAATGGTGTCAAAGCCAGTTTGCGGTCTTGCACCTATCACAGCCTCTGCACCAGATAAGCTCAAGCTTTCTATTAAGGCACTGAGTATAAGTGCTTGCTCTGGGATTAATGTATTTACGTTAATAGATAAAAGCGTACTGCCTGGTATTACACATACATATGGCAGTACTTTTTCCATCACTAATGGGTTGAAGCCCTTAACCAAGCGTAATTCCGATGTTGATGCAAATAAACTATTGGCTGTCATATACGGAAAATCTCGTGATAAATACTCGTCTTCTTCTGCGCCTGAGCGATATGTAATACTGTCCTCGTCAAGCCAATCAAATACGCTATCTGCCATTGTCTCTTCTGATTCATCAGCAGGTAAATCTTCAATGTTTTCAAGTAATGCAAATAGTGCTTTATGTGCAGGGTTTGTTTTACTTGCGCTATTTTCTTCTGGCGCTATGGCTAAAGCATTTAAATTTAGACATGCTTGTAAATCAGTAATTTTGCCACTTAACGTGCCGTTATCAACAGGGTATGAAGCATCCCCTTGAGTTGCCCAAACTTGATCAAGTGTTGTTTTATCAGCATCATCTTTTTTACTTTGTATTAGCCCTTTAATAGCAAGCTCTTCTGCACCGTAGGCATACCATTTAGCTTGCTGGTGACCTTGCAAATTAGTGCTTTTTTGCACTTGAACCATTAAATTAGCACTCATTTCTACTGCTAAAATAGCCGCTAATGCCACAATAAACAAAACAATAACAAGTGCTGCGCCGCGCGATGATTGCTGCTTAACCATTATTCACATCCGTACTTTGTGTAGCAACAACTTTGCCTTGCCCAGGAACTAAAAATACACGACGAATTGGCTCTGCTTCTATTTGTTGCAAAGTAACAGCAACCGCTTTAGGGAGAGCTTTAATTTCCCACTGTTCCTGCCATTCGTTTTTATCATCCAAAAACTCAAACTTAAGCTCTTCAACATTTTCTAGTACACGTTGAACTCGCGGCTCCATATTATCAAGCTGATCAACATAAACCCGATAAACACGCTCAAGGTTATCGTCTATCACTCTATAACCAACGGCTTGTAGTTCTGAACGTGGCAATAAATTAATTGGATTTATCCAGCCATCTCGTACAAACGCGATACCATCGTATTGGCTTTCTAAAACGTAACGACCAGCAAGTAAGTATTGTTCTTGAACATCACCAGATTCGTTTCGTACTGCACGTTTAGTCATTTGGCTAAAATCTTGATCCATTAACCTAAATGTTGTTTGCAACCCATTTAACTCAGCAATTTTTTCATCGGAGGCATCTTTTGCTCTTGTTGTCGTCTCGAGTATTTGATGAGTAGCAATAATAACAAAAGCTAAAATACCCAGTGCTACCATAACTTCAAGTAATGTAAACCCACGCTGCTTCACTTACTTTTTGCCTTTATTGAGATACGTTGATAACTCATATGCCGAATGCTCATATTTTTCATCCGTAAAAACATTTATGGTTAACTTAACAAAGCTTTTGTCAGCAGTGGCTGTTACTTCTTGCTGCCAAAACCATTCAACACCGCCCATTACTTCGCTGCCTTTAAGGTTATTTTTACCTTGCCATTGTTCGCCTTTAGTACGCTGTTCAATAATAACGTTTTCGGCGACCCAAGATGCATAGGTTTGCTCTTCAATAGTCGTTAAGTGGTGTATGTGCTCGCTTGTTGCTTGCATTGCAGCTATACCCGCCATGGCACAAATACTTAATGCCACTAATACCTCTAATAAGGTAAACCCTTTAGTGCGCTTCATTATTCTGGCTCTCGGCGAAAGTTTACTGGTGCAGCAAATTCACCTTCAATGTAATACACAGGTTCGCTTTGCTCTTTTAACTCTAATATAAGTTGAAACGCGCTTACCTCACCTGATGACAAAATAAGTACTTGTGGGATTTTCAACTTTTTAAGCTCAAGTAAGCTGTCTTCATCGCCGCCACTCATAAGCTCGCGCCAGTTAGATTGCTCTAAGAGGTTATCTTGCGCCCACGCTAAATCTTCTAAGTTAAGCGTGAGCTTTAATCTTTCATCTAACTCTATTGGTTTAAAAAGATCTTCACGGTCAAAGGTAATCCACTTTTCACCATCGAAAACTAAATACTCTAACGTATTTTCTTCTACTAATAAGCCCAATTCAACTTGGTTTAAAATGGCAAATTCCGATGCCATGTTAATGGTGGTATGCAGCCTTAATGCTTGAGTATCTAACTCTTCCTCAGCACCGCCTTCTAAGCTATATACCACCATTTTTGTAGCAAAAGCGATGATCACTAATACCACTAAAATTTCTATTAAACTAAAGCCTCTGCTTTTTGCATGGCGCTGCTTAAGGCTTGCTTTCATAGCAAGCCTCTAGAATTAACATGTTCATACAAAGCAGTGTACTTAAGCATTATTGTTTTTCTTCGTCCCAGTTACCGATATCATCATCAGTACCTACTTCACCATCTGGGCCCATAGAAAAAATATCAAACTTGCCAATTTCACCTGGGCTAATTAGCTGATATAGATTACCCCATGGATCTTCTGGTAATTCATTAATAAAACCACCGTCAGGGAAACGTTTTGGAACCGGTTCAATGCTTGTTTGAGTAACTAGCGCTTCAAGACCTTGCTCTGTGCTTGGGTAGCTCTTATTTTTAAGCTTGTATAAGCTCATTGCATCTTCTAATTGTTGAATATCTAGATGCGCTTTATCGATAGCAGCCTCTTCTTGCTGACCCATAATGTTAGGTGCAACAATTGACATAATCATTCCGATGATAACCAGTACCACCATCACTTCTAGTAAAGAAAAACCTGATTGTTTATTCACGTAATTACCTCATTATTCTAAAAACATTAAGTAAAAATGGTTTAGGTAAAACCATTAATATATTTAAAAGTTTATTCTAACTTAAAGTCCAACAGCTTTATTCATCGCCATTATTGGCTGCAATATTGCCATTACTATAAATAATACAATAACCGCCATTGAGGCGATCATCGCAGGCTCTAGTAGTTTAAGCGATACATTAACCATGCTCTCAAATTCGCGATCTTGGTTATTTGCAGCACGCTCTAACATTTGCTCTAGTTCACCTGATTTTTCACCACTTGCTATCATATGCAGCATCATTGGTGGAAACAACTTAGTTTGCTGAAGTGCAGCTCTTAAGCTTGCACCCTCACTCACTCTATCGGATGCATCTGCAACCGCTTTTTTAATTTTTTCGTTGATTAATACGCCACCCGAGATACGCATCCCCTCGAGCAATGGTACCGAGCTTGACGATAAAATACTTAAAGTACGCGCAAAACGTGCGGTGTTAATACCACGAGCCACTTTACCTATACCTGGCATATGTAGCACTCGGTCATCCCACCAAAAACGTATTTTAGGCTGCTTAAGTGCATGCTTAATACCAATGGCTATAGCTGTAATCGCTATTAAACTAATAAACCAATAATTTTGCACAAAATGGCTGCCTGCCATAACCCATTCGGTTGTCCAAGGAAGTACTTGTTTCGTTTTTTCAAACGTTTTTAATATTTTTGGTACTACAGTACCAAGCAATACCGACACAATACCGATTGCAAATACCACTAAAATAATAGGGTAAACCATAGCCTGAGTTATTTGGCTACGCATATGTTGGCGCTGCTCGGTATAGTCGGCTAAACGATTAAGTACTTGGTCAAGGTGACCCGACTTTTCGCCTGCGGCTACCATTGCACGATATAAGTCGTCAAAAACATGAGGAAACTCACTAAGACCATCGGCAAGTGTGTAACCTTCAACCACTTTTGAGCGTACCGACATAAGCATACGCTTTAAACGCGGCTTTTCGCATTGCTCAGCAACCGCCATAACAGCGCCTTCAACAGGAAGTGCCGATTGAATAAGTGTTGCTAATTGCCTTGTAATTAATGCTAAGTCTGAGGTTGAAATTGTCGGCTTAAAAAAGCCACCGAGTAAAGGGGCTTTTTCGCCTTTGACTTGTTTATCACTTTGCGCCGCAGGGACAACTTCAAGCGGCGTAAGTTTTTGATCACGTAAAGTTTGGCGAATTTGTTTAGCTGTATCGGCTTCTAAAATGCCTTTTTTTTCTTTACCTCGGCCATCTAAGGCACGGTATTCAAACGCCGCCATAGTTAACCTTCCTCACGGGTAACACGCAATACTTCTTCAAGTGTTGTTTTACCTACAAGTACACGGCTACAACCATCTTGGCGAATACTTGGGCTGCGCTTACGAATGTATTTTTCTACGCTTTGCTCGCCTTTACCGTTGTGAATCATTTCGCGTATTGTTTCATCAACTACAAGTAACTCGTGAATACCCGTACGACCACGATAGCCATTAAAGTTACACTCCTCACACCCTACTGCTCGATAGATTGTCGGTTGGCTTTCAAAAGGAACCCCTAACAGCTGGCATTCATGCTCATCAGCCGTGTGACCTTCTTTGCAGGTATTACACAATGTACGTACTAGCCGTTGCGACAACACACCGAGTAACGACGATGAAAGTAAGAATGGTTCAACTCCCATATCTTCCATACGTGTAATTGCACCCGATGCGGTATTAGTATGCAGAGTAGACATAACAAGGTGGCCGGTAAGTGACGCTTGAACACCAATTTGCGCAGTTTCAAGGTCGCGTATTTCACCCACCATTACCACATCAGGATCTTGGCGTAATATTGCACGTAAACCACGTGCAAATGTCATATCAACTTTTGCATTAACTTGTGTTTGCCCAATACCTGGAATTTCGTACTCTATCGGATCTTCAACGGTAAGAATATTGCGATCGCGTGAGTTAATTTGGCTCATACCAGCGTATAGGGTGGTACTTTTACCAGAGCCCGTTGGCCCTGTTACTAAAATAATGCCGTGGGGTTTACTGATTAAATCTGAAAACAATGCACGATTATCTGCAGTCATACCTAAATCTTCAAGGTTTAAGCGCGCGTTGTTTTTATCAAGTAAACGCAGTACTACGCGCTCACCAAAGCTCGATGGCATTGTAGATACACGCACATCAACTGCACGCCCAGCAATACGTAAACTAATACGACCATCTTGTGGAATACGTTTTTCGGCTATATCAAGCTTAGCCATTACTTTAATACGAGACACAAGTAACGATGCAAGTTTACGATTAGGCTTAAGTACTTCTTTAAGCACGCCATCGACCCTAAAGCGAATAACAAGCTCTTGCTCGAAGGTTTCGATATGAATATCAGAAGCCCCTTCTTTAATCGCTTCACTTAGCATGGCGTTAATAAGCTTGATTATTGGCGCATCATCGTCACCAGCCAGTAAATCTTCAGTTTGCGGAAGTTCATCAGCAAGTGAGAATAAATCAACCTCGTTGCCAATATCTTCCATCATTTGTTGTGTTTCAGAGCTATCGCGTTGGTATGACGCTTCAAGCAATAGCTCAAATTTATCATCAGCCAATTGCTCAAGTGTAAAACCATGGCCTGCGATACGGCGTACTTCTAATAGTACTTCCACATCTAGCTCACCACGGTAGTAAACTATTCGGTGATCTTTGTTTTTGCCAAGTAACACACCTGCACGTCTTGCATAGGAAAACGGCAAACGCTTTGCTGGTAACTCAACTAACACATCACTCGTTAATAGCTCATCCTGATTATGCGTTTTAGGATGAACCACATCTTGGTTTATCTCTTGAATCGCATTAGTCATCTTTACGCTCTTGTGCATTTTGTTTACGTAGAGACTCTTCATACGTAGGGGGAAGTACTAATTCGTCATTCCACTCAGGTAAAATAGGCGTATCAGTCATTGGCATTAATTCAATACCGTCTTCTTTTTGTTTAAACTGCTCACCACGAATAAAGTTATATTTATTAAAGCTTAACTTATTCATGCTTACACCATCACGAATAATGGTTGGGCGAATAAACACAATAAGATTACGCTTACGGCGCGTTGTATTCGTTGATCTAAACAAGTGGCCTAAAATAGGGATATCGCCTAATAAGGGCACCTTAGAAACACTTTCTTGTACGTCTTCGTCAATTAAACCACCAAGTACAACCATACCACCATCATCGGCCATTACCGTGGTTTTAATTGAACGCTTATTTACTGAAATATCAACCGCAGTTGCACCACTTACGCTCGATACTTCTTGCTCAATAGTAAGCTGTACTGCAGAGCCATCGTTAATCTGTGGCGTAACTACCAGCTTAATACCTACTTCTTGACGCTCAACTGTTTGAAATGGGTTAGCATTATTACTGCCTGTTTGTGAGCCTGTGATAATAGGCACTTCTTGACCGACTAAAATAGAGGCTTCTTCGTTATCCATTGTAGTAATAGAAGGCGTAGCCAAAATATTTGAATTTGTATCAGTGGCAACAGCCTGAATAATTGCGCCCCAATCATTTTTAACAACGCCCAGCGCTAAACCATTAATGCCACTTAGCAATGAAGCAAGCGCATCATAGTCACCCTCAGTCGTTTCGTCATAACTAGTAACGGTTCCAGTTTCTGTACCAATGATAGTTTTAGTTACCGTTGTATCTTGTGCTTGCTCTGCAGCAACAGCTAATGAACCAACGGGAACCGTAGTGCCGTTGTTAAACTGCAACATACCGCCCTGCTCAGAAATCCACTGCAGGCCTAAGTTAACCCCGTCGCCTTCCATTACTTCAATAATAATCGCTTCAACCAGTACTTGGGCACGGCGAATATCAAGGCGTTCAATTACCGATTCTAATGATCGCATTGTGTCTGGCTGTGCGGTAATAATTAATGAGTTTGAGTCAGGGTGAGACTCTATACTGCTTTCATTATTGCTTCTGCTACGGGTCTTAGTAGTACCGCCTTGCGCATCATCAACAAGTGACTTACTAACACCTTGCAATACTTTGACCAAATCTTCAGCTTTAGCATAATTTAGGTAAAACACCTTAGTATTACCTTGGCTTTCTAGCTCACCATCTAAGCGCTTAATTAGTTCAATAGCACGTGTACGGGCTTGGCCTTCACCGCTTACAATAACGCTATTAGTTCGGCCATCAGCCACAACTTTTGGAATTAAAAATTCAGGCACACTGCCTTTACCGCTGTCTTTATAAATATTGTCTACCACAGAGACAACATCATCTGCCGTCGCATATTTTAGCTTAACGATGTCTACACGCTTGTCACCCGCTTGATCAACAGAGCGAATAATCTCAACTAAGCGATTAACCGATGCAGCATGACCTGTTAGCATCATTACGTTAGCCGCATTAAAGTTAGCAACGTGGCCACCATCTTTTTGATCGCTAAATTGACGAACTAGAGGACCAAGCTCCTGCACACTTACATTTTTAACACGTACAACACGCGTAATCATCATGTCGCCGCTAGCTTCACTACCTTCGTCAATAAGTGGCACATTTGATTTTTTAGCGTCTGAACTTTTTTCTACCTTAATTATGCCATTGTCCATTTCAACAGCTGAGTAGCCATAAACTTCCAATACATTTAAGAAGAACTGATAATAAAGTGCTTCGTCCATTAACTCATAACTGCGAACATTTACCTTTCCGCGCACGTTAGGGTCAATAATGACTGTTTTATTAAGGTTTTTACCAACAATATTAATGAACTCGTTGATATCAGTTCCTTTAAAGTTAGCAGCATATTCAACAGCAGAAACAGACAAAGAAATACTTGCCGCCAAAAAAAGTGCTGCGTACTTAGCTAACCCTTTTTTAATTTTTTTGAGGTGTAGCACCTGAACCATCGTATTAAAACTCCAAAGCTAAATTATTGCAGACTAAATTGCACATCAATTTGTTCACCATCACGTTCTATAGTGATATTGGCATCTGTACTATTACGCAGCTCATTAATAGCTGACATAGCCTGTTTTAAATCTGTTAATTGATAGCCATTTATAGAAATGGCTAAATCGTTATTTTTTAAACCCATTTGCTTAAATAGCTCAGGCTCTTTACCTGGACTTAAGCGATATCCAATTAGCTCACCATCATTCATGGCTTGTGAAACACGTATATAGTCAAATAGCTTGCCCGGCTCTTCGAGTAACTCTTCACGTGTTTCTATAATTGCTTCTTTAACATCCGGATCTGCAGTGGCATCTATTTGTAGATCACTTGGTTCTAATTTTTGCGGACCCATTTCAGAATCATCACGCGCAGCGAGTACTGGCATAGACACCGTTTTATTAAAATCGAGTCCATCAAGCATTAATGTTTCAAAGCGTCCATTAACACTCAAAATAATACGATCCGGCAATATTTGTGCAACTTCAGCACGCGTACCCGATACTACTTCATCAACAAGATAGCTTACTTGCTTACCTTGTGATTCAATAATTGCGATACCTGCTTTGTCATCGTTATTAACCGCTACGATACCGGTTAAATTGATACTTAAGCGCGTTTCTGGCGCATTATTTATTACCTGCGATTGCTTTGCAGTATTATTGTTGTTTGTTACAGTTTTTTTACCAAATAAAAATTGCTCAATAATATGCTGCGCTGAGTTGTTACTCGCACCAGATGACTGGTTAGCATAATGAGTAGGGGTAAGTAGAGTTACTGGTGGTTTTGGCCACAAAAGCCAAACAAGTTTTGATAATAAAAATGCAAGATAAACAACAACTAACAGTGTCACTAATGCACTTAACTTAGCATGCGGTAAACGAGTTAAAAATTGTTTTAGTTGTTGGATTTGCTGTTCCATAAATAGTGTTCTTATTTTAATTTACTGCGTTAGCGCGTACCCATAGTACCCTTTCATTTTTCTTTCAACAAGCACACTAATATTAAACTTTGTAAACAGATTAAATTAACTTTACATAACAGTACAAAAAGTAAACTGCCGTTGTAATACCTTCATCCTACGATGATTTCATGATAAATTTTAAGCTATAAAAACGTGGGGAAATGCCTTATGAGTAAAAAAAGTAATGCTAATACCAGCTCAGACCCTGTAGATGGGTTAAAAGTTCGATTAGATAAATGGTTATGGGCTGCGCGATTTTATAAAACTCGCGCAGTTGCACGCGAAATGGTGCAAGGCGGCAAAGTACATTATAATGGCCAACGTACAAAAGCGAGTAAAATAGTAGACGTTGGCGCAAAAGTAAAACTAGCTCAGGGCGTAGATGAAAAGCTGATAACTATACTCTCAGTGCTTGAAAAACGTCAAAGCGCCCCCATTGCACAGACCATGTATCAAGAATCTGATGCAAGTATTGCTAAACGCGAAGAAAACAGCATCGCACGCAAAAATAACAGCTTTTTTGCTCCTCATCCGGATAAAAAACCGGATAAAAAGCAAAGACGCGAACTTTTAAAAATGAAATCAAGTTAGGTATAGCCGCTCATGCAACAAGATTTACTTCACCGTTATTTATTCAACGAACTAGATGTTCGTGGCGAACTCGTACAAATCGAGAATGCTTATAATGAAATGATTGCCGACCATAATTACCCAGACCCTGTTAAAGCATTACTAGGTGAGTTACTTGTTGCAACCTGTTTATTAACCGCCACTTTAAAGTTTGAAGGTGAAATTGCAGTACAGCTTCAAGGTGATGGCCCAGTTAAATATGCAGTTATAAATGGTGATGATAAACAAAACATGCGTGGTATTGCACGCCTGCAAAGCGAAATTACGGGCACAACTGTAAAAGAGCTTATTGGTCAAGGCTATATGGTGATCACTATTACACCAAGTAAGGGTGAACGTTACCAAGGTATAGTTCCGCTAGAGCATGATACTCTGAGTGAATGTATCGAAAGTTACTTTGAGCAGTCAGAGCAATTAAAAACACGCCTTTGGTTTGCAACCGACACAACAGAAGGTAGCGCAAAAGCATGTGGTCTATTTTTACAAGTACTCCCAGTTGATAAACAAAAATCAATTGAAGACTTTGCACACTTAGAAGCATTAAGTAACACCATTAAAGATGAAGAGTTGTTACACCTTGATGCTAATACTGTCCTTACACGCCTTTATCACGAAGATAATCCTCGCGTATTTGAACCTCAAGCGATTAAATTCAAATGCGGTTGTAGTCGTGATAAAACAATTACTGCACTTGTTAATATTGGACAAGAAGAACTACTCAAAGACGTAGCTGAGAAAGGGTCTGTTAATATTAACTGTCATTACTGTTTAAAAGAGTATGTTTTTAACGAACAAGATATAAAAAGCATTTTCAACTAAATGTTCAGCTTCATCTATATATAGTAATTAAAGCCGCAAAATATGCGGTTTTATATTATAAAAAGATGATACCGGTGTCATCTTTTCTGCTAATTTCATGACACCGGTATCATTGAAATTATTCATGTTTTTTCTTAAATATATGTGTTTTTAGAGGCTTTACGGGCTCGAATATCTTAAAACCTTCTGTTACTATAATTTCAGTTTAAGGGCACTGATAACCCCAGAGCTATCCGTTCAAACTCTCACACATAGTTAGGTATAAACATGACTACAGGCGCTACACGTTTTGTCGATTTAACCGCAGCTGAACTTGTCGAGCATGCGATCCGCCGTGGCGAAGGTACTTTAGCCGCAAATGGTGCTTTTGTTGCAATTACAGGAAAACGAACTGGTCGTTCACCAAAAGATCGTTTTATTGTACAAGAAACAACAACTCAAGATGATATTCAATGGGGCAACGTTAATCGTCCATTTGATGCAGACAAATTTGACGCTTTATGGGCTCGCGTAGAATCACATGTTCAAAGTAATGACCACTTCACCTCTCACCTAGAAGTTGGCGCAGACCCTGAGCATTATCTACCTGTAGTTGTAACTACAGAAACAGCGTGGCACCATATTTTTGCCAAAAACATGTTTATCGTACCGCAGAACTATAACGCTTCAAACTTACCACAATGGCAAGTAATGAACGTTCCTTCGTTTGTATGTGAGCCAGAACGTGATGGCACAAATAGCGATGGCACCGTCATTATTAACTTTGCACAGCGTAAAGTATTACTAGCAGGTATGCGTTACGCCGGTGAAATGAAAAAATCGATGTTTTCTGTACAAAACTTCCTACTACCAGCAAAAGGTGTATTACCAATGCACTGTTCTGCTAATGTTGGTGAAGCAGGCGATACAGCATTATTCTTCGGTTTATCTGGTACGGGTAAAACAACACTTTCAGCAGACCCTACTCGCTTTCTAATTGGTGATGACGAGCACGGCTGGGCACCTGGAAGCGTGTTTAATATTGAAGGCGGTTGTTATGCAAAATGTATCGACCTGTCACAAAAGAATGAACCTGTAATTTGGAATGCTATCCGCTTTGGCACTATTTTAGAAAATGTAGTGTTAGATGAAAAAGGCGTTCCAGATTTTAACGATACTAGCCTTACTCAAAATAGCCGTGCAGCATATCCACTTGAACACGTTGAAAAACGTAAAGTAGAAAACCGCGCAGGCGAACCTAAGGCTGTTGTATTTTTAACTTGTGATGTAAGCGGTGTATTACCACCGGTTTCTATACTTAGCGAAGAAGCTGCTGCTTTTCACTTTTTAAGTGGATACACAGCAAAAGTTGGTTCTACTGAGATTGGTTCAACTAGCGATATTGAATCAACATTTTCGACATGTTTTGGCGCACCATTCTTCCCACGCCCTGCTGGTGTTTACGCTGAGCTTCTTATGAAGCGTGTACGCGAGTTTGGCGCTAAGGTGTACCTTGTGAATACAGGTTGGACTGGCGGCCCTTACGGCACAGGTAAACGTTTTGATATCCCAACTACTCGTGCAGTAATTGATGCAATCGTATCTGGTAAATTAGCGGGTGTTGAAACTCAGCACATTGATGTTTTAAACCTAGATGTACCGGTAGCAGTTCCAGGTGTAGATACTAACTTACTTAATCCTATTAATACGTGGGAAGATAAAGCTAAGTACAATGAATATGCAGCAAAACTTGCCGCAGACTTCACTGAAAACTTTGCTAAGTATGACGTATCAGACGATATAAAAAATGCAGGACCTAAAGCTTAAATAAGCTTCAAGCTTGTATTTTAACGCCAGCCGAGGGCTGGCGTTTTACTTTCTAAATACCTAATTTAATAAGTGCGACAAAATGCCGCACAACTCATATCAAAAAACCATATAATATACCGCGTAATTAATCATTCTTTAATGCCCAATAAACCTGCATTACTCATTACGACTATTTAATTAATGACACTAAAGCTTTCATGGCGAAAAATATTCAGGCGGTTACATTTATACTTAGGTCTATCGGTAAGTGTTTTACTTACTATTATTAGCCTTTCTGGCTCCGTATTAGTTTACTATCCGCAAATAGACTTACTGCTAAATCCAGCAAATGACGCTACTACAAACATAAAAACGCCTAATTGGGAGCAAGCATATAATACGCTAAGAGCCAATTTCCCTTCAAAGCAAGGGCCATGGCGATTAGAAAACACAGGTATAAACTCAGTAATTCCGGCGCGATACTACAATCCAATAGAAACAAAAGAGCAAGGCTTTGCTCCCTCAATGGTATGGCTATCTAGCAGTAGTGATAAAGTAATACGTAAAAACTATTGGGGAAAATACTTAGTAACTTGGATGTACAACTTACATTTTTCATTACTAACAGGAGCAACTGGCACTCTCGTTGTTGGCTATATAGGCATAGCCTCAATAGTTCTTCTTATCTCTGGATTCTTTGCTTGGTTTCCAAAGCCTGGGCAGTGGGTAAAGGCACTAAAATTTAAATCTCGTAGCTCTAAAATAGGTTTGCTATACGACTGGCATAAACTAATTGGTTTAACCTTCTGCATACCGCTACTAGCTTTAACTGTTACAGGTGTTATGCTCGCTATTCCAAAACAAACAGATCCTATATTAACAGCTCTAGTTAGCGATATAAACTCCCCACCAAAAACACAAATTCAACCGAGCAAACAAACCAATATTCCTTTATCACAAGCGGTATTAATAGCTGAAAAAGCATTACCGAATACGCGTTTAGCTTGGATTGAAACACCCTCAAACTTAAATGCTATTTACAGATTAAGATTTCAAACTGTAAATGATCCTTCGTATCGCTTTCCACATAGCTATATAGAGGTTAATGCACTTACAGGAAAGTTAGAGAGCGTGTTTAATATAGATAAGCAAAGTACGGCTAGTAAAATAAAAAACTGGATACACCCTCTACATGACGGCAGCATTGGCGGTAACATTTTAAAAGTCATTTGGGTGCTGAGTGGCTTTGGACCTGCTGCATTGTTCTTTATTGGCGTATATAGGTGGTTAGTTAGAACCAAGAAAATATAAAAATAAAATAAACTTTACGCCAATCTCCCTAGTTAAATGATCTATTTGAGGACAAAAATTTCTTTATTTCGTTGTTCTCGCCAATTACTCCTAAGTTGCTCAACCTTCTGTATTCATGCAATCGTATATCAGAAATTTCTAACGCAATTAACGTCAAGTTCAATCCACCAATTTGATTAGGTATTATTGCCGATTAGTATTATTGCCGATTAGTATTATTGCCGATTAGTATAATTATCAGGTATGTGTATTTATTCTGCACGCGCTAAAACTACAGTTAGTTACAGATGTAATGCGGTAAATCACTTAGGTAAACTTAGCGCACAATAGTGCCACCCAATTAATTGCTTACTAGTGTCTGTAAATAAGGCTATATACCTAATGGGAATGTCTAATAGGCTACTGAATAGTTAAAGCAAGGCTCTTTACAATGTGAAGTCTGTGCGCTACGCAGTAGAATGTCGTAGTGCCCACAGCGGTGGAGAGTCACGTAGTAAATGCTACTTTATTGGCCGAATGGGGTATTGAGGGCTTTTGTTGTGATTCTAACGTCGGGAGTCGCTGCGCTCGCCCGACCTACGTGCTAGGTGTTGATGTGAGTGTGTGTTAATTGCGCGCATTTCACTTTTCTGCAGACGTAAAAAAGCCCGAATCGTTAGATTCGGGCTTTCTACAATTTGAAGCCTGGTAATGTCCTACTTTCACATAGCAAATGCTACACTATCATCGGCGCTGTTTCGTTTCACTACTGAGTTCGGCATGGGATCAGGTGGGTCCAAAACGCTATTGTCACCAAGCAAATTTGGGCGTTAATCCGTATCGCTACGCACTAACTGAATTTGGAAAATATCTGATAATATTTTTTAAGTCTTTCTAAGTAATATCTACTTTA
>NZ_JADYWQ010000029.1:0-24293 GCF_015864725.1 Pseudoalteromonas sp. NSLLW24
TAAAGTAGATATTACTTAGAAAGACTTAAAAAATATTATCAGATATTTTCCAAATTCAGTTAGTGCGTAGCGATACGGATTAACGCCCAAATTTGCTTGGTGACAATAGCGTTTTGGACCCACCTGATCCCATGCCGAACTCAGTAGTGAAACGAAACAGCGCCGATGATAGTGTAGCATTTGCTATGTGAAAGTAGGACATTACCAGGCTTCAAATTGTAGAAACCCGTTACAGCAATGTGACGGGTTTTTTGCTATCTGGGATTTAGTAAATAGCCAAAAGCTCATGCCGAACTCAGTAGTGAAACCAAAGCTTCGACCGATGATAGTGTAGCATTTGCTATGTGGTTCTCCACCGCTGTGGGCACTACGACATCACCAGGCTTCAAATTGTAGAAAGCCCGAATCTAACGATTCGGGCTTTTTTACGTCTGCAGAAAAGTAAAATACGTGTAATTAATGCACACTCACATCAACACCCATCACGTAGGGCGGGCGTAGCGACTCCCGACGCTAAAATCACAATAAAATCCATCAATAACTCAGTCGGCCAATACAGCAGCATTTGCTACGTGACTTTCTACTGCTGTGGGCACTATGACATTACACAAGCTCCACATTGTAGACAGCCCAAATTTAACGATTCGGGCTTTTTTTACGTCTGCAAAAAAGTGAAGTTTGGGAGGGTTTTTCATATATCGGATTATAATTAAATCAGTTACGCCTTATCAAACACCCACATTAAACACTCAATCCTAGTGAACGACATAAATTAAGAATCAGTTTGATCCCCTACTTAGTTGATAAGCATCTATATAAGTATAATTAAGCTCTATCTCAGTAATATTCAAGGGGGGGGTGAGGTGCTTTTCCATGTAAATAGTATTACCTAGATGCTTAATGTTTTTATAGAGTACATATATTGTTCCAACATGTAATTCATTGACTATAATGATTAATCCTAGTTATGACTTTGCTAACTAAACTTAGATAGCGGTAAAATGCGCTACTTAAAATAATTAAATAATTGATTATCCGAACAGGTGAATTATTTCATCGTTAGCATAATTAATCTTCACTGTATTTTGCATAATTCAACAAAGGATTTAATTTTCTCTGATGCGATATAAAATATCTTGGTGCTTACTTTTTACCACTATGCTTACTCATTTTTCTGTTTTTTCTAATGAGTTTGAATTTTCTGGTTATGCTCGAGTTATTGGTGGCTACTTAGACGAAAAAAATGTCGAATATAAGGGATATGAAGACAGTCTTAAATTTTCTCCATCTAGTTTAATTGGATTCCAAGGCGAGTATCAGTTTGATGATAAGTGGTCTGCAACAGCTCAAGTTTTGTTAAGAAGCAATAACACAACAGCTTCCGATAACTCAGGGTTAGAGTGGTTATATTTAACATATAGACCGACAGATAATATTCAAATAAAACTCGGAAAATTACGCACACCTTTTTTTACCATGAGTGACTTTTCGGATGTTGGTTTTGCGTACCCATGGATCAATCCACCTCAACAAGTTTATGATACTTATTTATTTAAAACGTTTAATGGCATAGATGCTGTTTATAAATTTGGTGCAGAAAATTTTGATGTGAGCTTTGAAGGTTACTATGGTGAAGAGTCGGGTGATATAGGTATTGGCGCCTTAAGAACGGGCTTTGAAGTTGATAACCTTTTAGGATTTATTGGTAAGATTAATATTGAAAACTTAGAATTTAGAGTTTCCCGTTATAATGGGAATATCAAGCTTGATATTGATGAGATAAGACAGCTAGAAAATGTGCTTAATAGCCTTAATTTTACAAAAAGCGCCAGCTCGGTAAAAACAAAAGGTCGAGCACATGCAGACCAATTTGGTGTAATTTACGATAATTTAGATTATTTTTTTAGAGGTGAGTGGATCCGCATAAAAACTGACCTAGGGATAGTGCCTATAATTCAAAGCTATTATTTAACTGCCGGTGTTAATTATGCCCCTTTTACTTATCACTTAACATTTGCAGATAGCGACGTTGAAACTCGTTCTGCTGAGAATGAAATTCCGTTAGGTATTAATAGCGACTTAGATCAACTTGCATATGGGTACAATCGTATTTTTGATGAATCTACGCCTGATTCAATTAAGAGTTGGACAGTTGGTGTACGCTGGGATGTGTTGCCAAATCTTGCCTTAAAAGCTGAATTTTCAACGCTAGAAGGCGACGATGTAAAAGACTCGTTTTTTGTTACTCCTGATGACTCTGATTTTGATAAAAAAACTAATCTTTATCTTATTGGTTTGGATTGGGTGTTTTAATGATATTTTTTAAACCTATTAATAACATTAAAAAAACTATGATGCTCTTTGTAGTCGCTAGTAGCCTATTTGGTATTAGCATTTCAGTTTATGCAGAAAATACAAAGTCCTCGAACGTCATTATTGTAGTAAATACCACAGACCAAAACTTATCTTTTAGTAAGCAACAAATTCGCCATATTTATATGGGTGGAGCTATGAGCAGACAATTTAAAGCTGTTAACCTATTTGTCGGCAATCCGCTTAGAATAAATTTTAATACTAGGATGGTAGGTCTTACTGAATCTAGAATACAAGCTTATTGGGCCCAAATGCGATTCACTGGGCGCAGCAAACCACCTGTTGAATTTGAGTCTACAGAAGAGGTTATAGAATACTTACTAACCGTTGAGGACTCAGTAGCTTACCTTCCTGCAGGGATCACTATACCTAAAGAGCTCACCATAATTTCACTAAATTAAAAGTAAGCCGTTTAGTTAGAAAAAGCATCAATTGCACTGAGTTATTGTTAGTTCTTTAAATAATGTTTCTGCTCGTTCAATTGCTTGTGGTAGTTGTGCAATGCACACTGGCTTTGCAAAATAATAGCCCTGCATTTCATCACTACCATGTGATACTAGGTAGTTAGCTTGAGCGGTTGTTTCAATCCCTTCGCTACATATTTTTAAACCAAGGCGCTGGCCTAAATCGAGTATTGCTTGTAATACCGCAGTGTCTTTTGCTGAGCTTGCATATTGATTTACAAACATTCGATCTATTTTTAATGTATCAATTTCAATTTTAGTAAGATAACTCAATGAAGAGTAACCAGTGCCAAAATCATCTAATGCAATCGAGCCGCCCATAGCTTTAACTTGATTAAAAAATTTATTAGCGTTCTCAAAATTTTCTAAATAGCTTGATTCTGTTATTTCAAACTGAATATTTGAAATATTTACGCTATGTTCAAGTAGTTTACTTTTTACAGTATGAATGAAGTTATGATCCTTTAAGTCATGGCTTGAAAGGTTCATGGAGACGAGTACATTGTTCCCCATAAGTTGTTTTAGCATTTGCATATCTTTAAATACTTGTGTGATAACCCATTGAGTAATCGCTTTTATTTTACCTGCTTGTTCCGCAATAGGTATAAACTCACCAGGAGAAACAAAGCCTAGCTTTTCACTTTGCCATCTTATTAAGGCTTCTAAACCTTTGGCTTCTCCTGTACTCGACATTTTAAGCTGGTAAAATAACTCAAATTCATTTTGTGTTATTGCATGAGTTATTAAGTTAGCGACTTGCGATTTTCGTTTGTTATCTTCAAGCATCTTATGATGGAAAACGGTATATGCACCTTTGCCTTTTTCTTTTGATGTGTACATTGCAATATCAGCATTACTAATGAACGTATTTATATCAAATTTAGCTTCTTTGGCACTCGCTATACCAATACTAATACCTGCTGGTACGTCCCATTCGTTTATAGTGAACGGCTCTTTCATACCCTCAATGATACTTTCGGCGATATCTATAACGATAGACTGCTCAGTGATATTAGGTAGCATAATTAAAAACTCATCGCCGCCTAATCGCGCAATTATGTCGCTACTTCGCAGATGGCTTTTCACTTTATTTGCGACGGCTTGTAAAAGCATATCCCCGGTTTCATGGCCAAGTGTATCGTTAACCCCTTTAAAGCTATCAACGTCAAAAAACATAATTGCAATGTCTTGGTCGTTACTTTTACTACTAGCTAACTCAAGTTTAAGCAGCTCCATAAAAAACATGCGGTTAGGTAGGCCTGTTAATATATCATAGTTAGCGAGGCGCTCCATTGAATGTGTTTGTACTAAAAGCTGTGCGGTGTGTTTATGATTGGTTTGAACTTGGGAGTCAATTGTTTGTAGTAATGTATTAATGTCATTACCAAGTTGAGATACTTCATCGTGTCCAGTTACTTGATATTGAAGCTTATAATTTGTTGATTTTTCTACTTTCTGTGTGAATTCTGAGAGCTTTAAAAGTGGGCTTAATAAACGCTGATATATCCAAAATGAAATAATAATGGTGAGTACAATAATTAAAACTACAAAGGGTGCTGCACTGTAAAAAAGGCTAACCTTACTTTCATCTAATGGTTTTTTAAAGTCTTGTACAATGAGTAAATACCCAATAGGAAACTGTTCCTCCCCAATTGCCTTTAAGGCAACTAGTCCTTCATTGGTTATTGTAACCGCGTAAGGTAAATCTTTAGGTTGAATACTGACGAGTTCAGGTTTGAAGTTCTCTAGATATAGATAGTTAGGGTGCACGTATGACTGAATTAACTGCCAGTCAGCATCAAATACATTTACAAACTTAATATGTTCGTATCGATCAAAACCGAGCAATTCGGTAGTTATGGAGAACAAGTCAACTTGCTCAGACATAACGCGTAATAAACTATCGGAAATGTTTGAAGACATTGCATCTAAGTTTTGTTTAACAGATTGACGATACAAATCTTCGTGCTCATTAATCGCGAGGAAGAAAACTAAATTTGCGCTAAATATAATTAAAACTGTTGTTATTATAATCAATTTATACCGAATACTATGAAGCATCAAATTTAACCCTTAACCGTCATTTAATTATGTTTTAGTTATTATTATGTAATCAGACAATCCATAATTACAAAAAAAGTTACTTACTTCGCCCTTTTTAGCACTAAAAATCTAACATTAAGAATGCTTTTAAATTCATATACTAAATATAGCTGTTTATTTAATTTTGTACTGACTTACTTTGTTGCAATTTCATTCTTGGTTTAATAAGTGACCTGTGTAAAACTACCTGAGTTAATTTAGTAAATCAGGTGACATGAATGTCGAATATTAAAGCTTGGAAACTTATAAGCCTGTTTTGTTTGTTCGCAGTGCTTATGGGTTGTCAATCGAAAGAAGAGCAGCTGCAACAAACAATTCAAGAGTCTATTAAAAAGGTAGATACGGAGCTGTCTCAGCTTGGTACTGCCCTCGATAATGGAAGTGTACGCAATGCTGTGTTACTTAAAGAATATGGCGAGCTTCTTAAAAAACAACAACCAGAGCTTACAAAAGTTGTTGATGTAATTACCCTTGATGCAACGCGCCAAGGCGCACTTTATAGTGGCTTAACACAGCGACTTAAAGATATTAAAGGAACTTACTTAATTCCTCCTTACGAAGATACGTTACATAGCATTGATTTGTTACGTGATGCATCTAAACCTACGCTATTTTCTGATGCGTTAACCGATCCTATCAATATGCTAGCTGATATGTCCAAAGGCACTTTAGCGCGTGTAGGCGCAATTAGTAAGCAAGCTGAAGGTGAGGGTGTTGGTAACCAAATGGTAGGTAACCCTAACTATGGTAACTGGCAATCAAATAGTAACGGTATTAGCTTTTGGCAATGGTACGGAATGTACCGTATTTTAGGTGATGTATTTGATCGTGTTGAATATGGAAGCTGGAGTAAGCGCCGAAAGTATAGCTATTACAATGACTATGGCCGCTCGCGTTATTCAAGCCCTAAACAAATTAAAACCCAAAGCGCTTTAGAAACACGCACGCGCCAAACATACCAACGCCAAGGTAAGCAGTTTACAAGCCCTTATGCGAGTAAAAAAACAGGTGCATCAGGTTTAAGCCGTAGTAGTTATACGCCAGCAAAAAGCCGCAGTAGTTATTCTCGTTCGAGCAGTTATAGCAATAGCTCAGGATCGGTGCGTGATAGCGGTAGCAGAACCTCTCGTGGCGTGAGCCGTGGTAAGTAAAAGAATAAAGTTGGAGTTAGAATAATATGTATGAATTTAATGGAATAACTATGTGGTCACTGCAAGCGCTGGCGATTGATTTTGCAATTATTGTTTTATTATTTGTAAGCCTTAAATATATAAAAGGCTGGGTTTCAAACTTACATGCAAATGATGAAATAACAGAGCGTGATAACTTTGCTTTTGGGATTAGCTTTGCCGCTGGCTTAGTGGCACTGGCGATTGTATTAACGGGTGTAAGTAGCGGAGCTTTTGCTGCAACACTGCAACAAGAAGCACTGCAAATGTTAGCTTATGGCGCATTAGCAATTGTACTGATTAAGTTGGGTCACTTTTTTCAAGATAAAGTAGCGCTTCGTAAAGTAAGCCTGCACGACGAAATCGTTAAAGGTAACGTTACAGCTTCAATAATTGATTTTGGCCATGTTGTCAGTGTTGCTATCGTTATTCGCTCAGCTCTTTTATGGGTGGCTACTGACGGCTGGCATGGTCTTCCAATTGTAATTGCCGCCTTTATTATAGGTAGTGTTGTATTACTACTTGTTAGCCAGTACCGAGTGCAGTTATTTAAACGTACAAATAAAAGTGGCGACTGCCTACAACAAGCAATTGTTGATGGTAACTTAGCTGTGGGTATTCGTTACGCTGGATTTTTAGTAGGTAGTGCATTAGCTATTACAGCAGCAACGGGTGTTGCACCTTACGCGGCTGATAATATTAATGCGAGTTTACTATACTGGGCTATTAGCGCAGTAGTGAGCCTTGTTGCATTTATTATTTTGCACTTAGTGACAATTAAAATAATTTTATCTGGTTGCGATATTTCCGATGAAGTTAATCGTCAAAAAAATGTAGGTGTAGCTACTATTTCTGCAGCAGTATCATTTGCTGTAGGTATCACTATGGCAACATTACTAGGCGCATAATCAGTGTCATCAACCAACACCCCCCCAAGTAAGTCTCGCTTACTTGGGCACGATATATTACTTATTACTGTTATGGCCGTGCTTGCTGGGTGCGGCCTTATTTATGAATACTTACTGTCTCATTATGCGGGCCGTGTACTTGGCTCAGTAGAGAGCGCTATTTACGCCATGATTGGTACTATGATTGTAGCAATGGGCTTAGGCGCTTTTTTAGCGCGTTGGTTTAAAGATGCATTTACCGCTTTTGCTTGGTTAGAAAGCATTATTGCTTTGGTTGGCATGGGCTGCATTTTAGCGATAGCGGGTGTAATAGCAGTTAGTTATTCTCTTCCTCATTTATTTTCGAGCATTTTTAATTTACCCCCTGATGTTGTACTTAATGGTTACGTATTTCAAAAGCTACAAGAGTGGTCACGTTTTCTACCTTATGTTTTTGGTTTAATACTGGGCTTATTTATTGGTATGGAAATACCGCTTATAGCGCGCATTCGTCAGCACGTTTATGGCCGTTTTTTAGAAAACAACGCAGGGACTATTTATGGTGCCGATTATATTGGTGCTGGTATTGGTGCAGCTATTTGGGTAAGTATCATGCTCTCAATGCCTATAATGCAAGCTGCAGCGTGGACGGCGTTATTTAATATCATTGCGGGGCTCGTGTTTTTATGGCGCTACCATACCCATGTGCGCTTTGCTAAGGCACTTTTAGTTTGCCATATAGTATTACTGGCATTATTTGGCTTTATTTTAGTATTTGGCAGTAGCTGGATGAACAATCTAAGTAATGTTTTATACAAAGATAAAGTAATTTATTCGCAAGCAACTAAATACCAACACGTAGTTTTAACCGAAAGATTAAGCAAAAACCAACCTCAGCCAATTACCGATTTATATTTAAATGGGCGTTTACAGTTCTCAAGTATTGATGAGCAAATATATCATTCAATGCTGGTTTACCCTGCAATGCTTGCCTCTAACAGACACGACCGTGTATTAATAATTGGTGGTGGTGACGGGCTTGCACTTAGAGATGTTTTAAAATGGCCTGTAAGCGAAGTAACGCTAATAGATTTAGACGCGCAACTACTCAATTTATTTGGTCATAAAGACGGTGACTTTACGCCGCCAGAGCACATCAATAAGCGATTACTACAGCTAAACAATAAATCGATGCATGATTCGCGAGCCAACATAATTGTGGGTGATGCATTTTTAGAAGTAGAAAAGCTACTTGACCAATCTAAGCAGTTCGACACTATTTTAATTGATTTACCTGACCCTAATCATCCTGATCTAAATAAAATGTACAGTGACTACTTTTATAATCATGTACGGCAGCTATTAGCACCCGATGGCGCAATGGCGGTTCAATCAACCTCACCTTATCACGCTAAAAAAGCGTTTTTAAGCATTGCTAAAACAGTTAAAGCTGCTGGGTTTGGCTATGTTGAGCAGTATCAGCAAAACATACCTTCTTTTGGGCAGTGGGGCTGGACTATAGCGACTAAAATGGGGCAGTCGGCCAGTGGCCGTATTAATGATGCGACGGCTATGCCTGTGCCATCAAGATGGATTAGTAAAGAATATTTATTGGCAAGTTTTGTATTTCCTAACCACTACTTTGAACAAGTTAAAAGTATTGAGGTCAATAGGTTAGGGTCTGGTCAGTTGTACGATTACTACCGAACTGCATGGCAAATTGAAAGCGAATTGTATAAAAACTAATAAAACATGGTTGACATAATATGTCAGCCATGAGAATCTTAACTCAGACATAATATGTCAAACGACAAAAGGCAGAGACATGGAATTAAATGAACTTTCAATAAAATTAGCTTCTTTTGAAACTGAAGGCGCTAACTTTGAGTCTTTCTTGATTGCCAACCCAGGCGAGCAAGATGTTTTACAAGTCATTGTTGATGGAAATGATGAGCTTCCAATTTTTGTTACGCAAACGCAAGAGCAGTTATTATGTATTAGCTACTTGTTTGACGAAGATGAAGTTAAAAGTGAATTACGCGACGAATTAAACGAAACATTATTACGTTTAAACGTGCCAATTCCACTGAGTGCATTTGCTAAAATCGATAACAAATACGCGATTTTTGGTGCACTGTCGGTAAATTCATCATTAGATGACGTTACCCACGAACTAGTGACATTAGCCGATAACGCTATCGATGCACTAGAAGCCGTGACCTTGTATTTAAACGATTAATAGCTAGTTAGTGGAGTTAAGATTATGAGTATTTTAAAAAAATTATTTACAGCAGTACGTGGCGGCGCTCGTGAAGCAGGCGAAGCAATTGTAGACAAAAATGGCATCCGTATTTTTGAGCAAGAAATTGCAGACGCGCAAAATGCACTTCACCGAGCTAAAAAAAGCCTTACTGAAGTAATGGCCAAAGAAATGCAAACTAAGCGTAAAATTAGCGCTGTAGATGCATCAATCGCTGAACATGAAGCGTATGCAGGCCAAGCTCTTGAAAAGGGCAACGAAGCATTAGCATTAGAAATTGCAGAAAAAATTGGTGACTTTGAAGCTGAAAAAGCTGAAAACGAGCAAGTATTGTCTGGCTTTAGCAATCACATTGTTGCGCTTAAGCAGCAAGTTAAAGATGCTGAAAAATCGATTAAAGAGAATCAGCGTCAGCTTACAATGGTTAAAACCACTGAAAGCGTACAGCAAGCAACAATGGCTGTTAATAGCACGCTTAATACAAACAGCTCGTCTATGACATCGGCTCGTCAATCGCTTGAACGCATTAAACAGCGCCAACAAGATCGAAGTGACCAGCTTGGTGCTGCAAAGCAACTTGAGTCAGACGTAAATGGCGATGACTTAAAAGCAAAAATGGCTGAAGCAGGCATTGGCGACACAAGTCCAAAAAGCGCTGATATTTTAGCTCGCATCAAAGCGAAACAAAATAGCTAACCATTACGTTTATACTTTAAAAAGGTAACCGAGTTTTTCTCAGTTACCTTTTTTGCTTAAAAGGCAGCCTTCCTATGTTTAATTTTTTCAAATCTAAAAAAGAGCCAGAACGTCAACTTAATCATCCGAGCGATCTTAAAAAAGGCGACATGTTTAGCGTTATTGACTCATTTGCCTATCCTGCATGGTTAAAGGGTGAAACGTTACGTGTTACTGATATTCAGACTTACCAATATCAGCACAGTAGTGATACTGAATTTGTACTTGAGACAAATAGCGGCCAAGTTGTATTTTTACAAATTGAGCAAGATGACGGCGAAGAGTGGGCTAACTTTTCTATTAAAATTCAGCGAAACGAAGTTGAAGAAATATTTAGCCTTGATGAGTTTGCGCGTATTTTTGATGAAGAGTCGTTAACCCACATTACAGTGCAAAATACACCAGAGCGCTTTATGCAGTTTTTAGCTAAAAGCTATCAACAAAGCGAGTCGCCTTATGTGTGTTATTTCCATAATAAAGACTACCGCAACCAAGCATTACCTCGTTATGAGCAAGAAGGTGGCGAGCCATGTGAAATGATTTGCTTAGCGTCAGATAATGAAGGCTTTGGTTTAAATATCGAAATTTGGGATGGCGGCGAAACCGAAGTATCGCTAACGCTCATGCGTCCAATGTCAGACATTGTAGACTTGTTTCCCGGAGATGCTAAGTGAGTGATGCTAAAGATAAGTGGTTACGTCAGGAACAAGCTGTACGTGCCACACAAATGGCATTCGATCTAAGCAGCGAAGTTCAAAAGCTGATAAAAAAGCAGGCAATTGATCAAGAGCTAACGCCGTCAGATATGATCCGAAAAATACTTGGCTTAGACGTAAAGTCTAAAAAAACGCGTCAACGTTTATCGTTTAACTTAAATGATGATGAAATAGCGCAACTAGCCAGTCGCTTTGATGTACAAAGCGATGATAAGCGAGCCGTAAAGCAACAAGTAGCTGATTTATTAATAGCTCACACTAAAAATAAAAAAGTGAAATAATTTAATTAGGTTTTTATGAATATTGTTTTAATTGCTTACTTAATTATTTTTGCGTTGTTTGGTACTGCGGCGAGTTATTTTGTGCGTTTTATTTATGCATATTGGGTGCTTAAAACAATGCCCATGAAATACATTATTAAAGCGGGTATTTGCGTGGTATTGGTGGTAGTAATTTCAGCGTTAATTCCATATTTAAGTTAACGCTGAAGTTAAGGTGGCCGTTTTTATTTTATATCAAACGACTGACACTGCTGATTAATACACAGCGATTGCACTTCAAGTACAGGAGAACAATCAGTTAAGCCTTGTGCTTTATTTTGTATGCTTTCTTGTTTTGTTATTTGTTGAGCAAGCTGTTCCGCTTCTTCTTGAGAGGTGTTTAGCGTTGAATAAACAGCATATTTACTGGGTCCGCCACAAGCACGTGCGCCGACTTCAAGGACTTTGCACTGAAAGCTAGCGGTGCAGCTATTATTACTCACCATGTTATTCAGATCATAGTTCAAGTCAGACAAGTTTTTACTTTGCTCATTTGACGTCACAGTGCTAGCACAACCACTTAGTAATAAAATGCTGCTAGCAATGCTTATAATTGACAGTTTAACTGTTGATGGTAAACAACTCATAACGTTATCCTTAAAATGCACTTACCGCTGAGCCTTCAAGTTTAACACATTTATTTTCAACACACTGCGTGCTTGGCGTTGTTAAATGCTGACAAATGCTCATCATCCCTTTTTGTGAATTATATCTACTTTCAAGCTTAGTAATTTTGTCGCTAAGGGCTGTTACTTGATCTTCAGATGCTGCGTTTGTTGAGTACACAACAAAGCTGCTTGGCCCACCACATGCGCGACTACCTACTGCATTTACTCTACATTGGGTGCTGGTATCACACTGTTTATCTGCAATTAGTGTATTTAATTCGGTTTTAGCTGTTTTTATATCGCCTATTGAAACGTTTTTCAAATCAGCTTTTGGTATTTTTTCAGCAACCACACTATTTTTTTTATTTTCTTGTAATTGAGTGTTTTCTTCTAGCTTTTGTAGCTCTTGCTTTGGTGCTTCAGCTTCTGAGGTGATTGTTACTTGCTGTGTTTTAGCGGGTTCTTTATCCAAACATGCAGTTAAACACAGTGGTAAAAGTATGGCTAACAATGGGGTACGCATAAAAAACCTTGATAGTGATGAAATATTCATCACTATCATACACTGTGCATTTTTTACGGCAATAAAAACTATATTATCAAGTAATTAAAGGCACTAAAAAATTGTTCTGTTAAAGTCCGCCCTGCGTTAGTTTGGTAGGGTTGAGTAATTTTTCGAGTTCTTCGCGAGGTAAATCAGTTTCTTGTTCGGCTACATCAATAATAGGGCGGGCTTCTTTATAAGCCTGCTTCGCTATTTTTGCTGCTTTTTCATAACCGATCACCGGATTAAGCGCAGTTACCAAAATTGGGTTTTTAGCGAGCGCCTTATCTATATTTGGCTGATTTACTTTAAAACTAGCAATCGCTTTATCGCCCAGTGCTTGCGCGCTATTGGCAAGTAATTCTATGCTTTGTAAAATATTATACGCAATGACTGGCAGCATCACATTCAGCTCAAAATTACCCGCCTGGCCGGCTACCGTAATAGTGGCGTCGTTACCTATTACTTGTGCACTTACCATTGCGGCTGCTTCAGGTATAACAGGATTTACTTTGCCAGGCATAATAGATGAACCTGGTTGAAGCGCTTCAAGCTCTATTTCACCTAAACCTGCAAGTGGGCCTGAGTTCATCCAGCGTAAGTCGTTCGCTATTTTCATTTGTGCGACAGCGAGTACTTTTAATTGCCCTGAAAGCGCGACGATGGCGTCTTGTGAGCCTATGTTATAAAAAAAGTTACTACTGGGCGTAAATCTAATGCCTACATTGGCACTCAGATTTTCTGCAAATTTGGCTGCAAACTTAGGGTCTGCATTTATTCCTGTTCCAACAGCTGTACCGCCTTGTGCAAGTTCGCATACACGCTCTAAGCTATGTCTAATTCCTGCTGCGGCATGATTAACTTGTGACTGCCATGCACTGAGTGTTTGATCAAACGTTACAGGCATTGCATCCATTAAATGCGTACGGCCCGTTTTAACTATATGGCCTACTTCAGCTTTTTTCTTTTCCAGGCTTTGCGATAAATTTTCAAGCGAAGGAAGTAATTCGTACACTACATTTATTGCGCTACTGAGTGCGATAGCAGTAGGGACTACATCGTTAGAGCTTTGCCCCATGTTTACATCATCATTAGGGTGAATGCTTTCGTTGCCTATCCGGCTAGCAAGCGTTGCAATAACTTCATTGGCATTCATATTTGAGCTTGTGCCAGAACCTGTTTGAAAAATATCAACGGGGAAATGCTCAACATGCTCGCCATCAATAATACTTTGACAAGCTTGCTCAATTGCATCGGCTTTAGCTTTGCTTAAATGGCCTAGCTCACAGTTACTTTGTGCAGCGGCTTGTTTTATATAAGCCAGTGCAGTTATAAATTGCTTTGGCATAGATAAGCCACTAATGGCAAAGTTATTAACTGCTCGTTGTGTTTGCGCCTGATAGAGCGCATCAGTAGGTACTTGTAGCTCGCCCATGCTGTCTGATTCTGTTCTAAAGTTGCTCATAAGTGTGCTCCTTAAAAAGGGTTGAATTCGTGACTAAGAATACGAGCTTCACGCTCAAGTATTAAAAATTGTGCAGTATTGTTATGCACTTTATAAAACCGTTTTAGTGCTAATAAAGGTTTGTATAACTGCTCTAAACATTGTTTACGAATAGCATTATGTATAAGAGGGTCGCACATTTTGTTCATAATTTCATGGTGTGTGCGTCTAAGATAAAACTCTTGAAGCAAGGGATTACGTTGTTGCTCAAATTTTTTGGCGACGTTAAGGGCGGTTTCTATGTAATCGGCAACGAGCATGGGTGCATGCAGGCCAGGTCTTAAGCAATGGCAAGAGAGTTCTTGATGGTAACGATGCTGGGCATAATTTGAAGACATAAAAAAACCGACTTGAGTTAACGATAATAGTTATCATTACATTTAATCGGTTTCAGTGTAAACAGTTATTATAAAAATTATTTGCGATACTAATTTGAGTATTAATTGTAGCCAAGAATAAATATCTGATCTGTTTCATGTTTGGTCATCGCCTGTTGATTATGTTTAGGGTGCGAAAGTAAATCGATTACTGTAGCTCTCATATCAACGGCGTAACTATGATCGTCGGTGGTTTTTTCGGTTATAGCAATAGCTGCGTCTACAGCGGTATAAGGGGGTATATGCATAATTTTATCCTTTGAAATTTAATATAAGTTAAACCCTTTAGTGGGTTAGTTATATAAAAGCATATTACGTACCAATCATAATAAAGTAACTCAACCATATGATAGTTATAGTGTTTAAAAATTATCTTTTTTTCATCACGACAAAATAAGCTAAATTTGCTTTACTGTTGTGCATTAATCTACAATTTTGGTGCACAGTAATGATAAAGCCATTTTCACAAGCCTGTGAAAACAATAAAACCCCTATTTTAGAGCAATTAAAGGACGTATTAAAAAATACTAAAACAGTACTCGAAGTTGGCTCAGGAACCGGCCAGCATAGTGTTTTTTTTGCAGAGCAGTTACCACATTTACAATGGCATACAAGTGATCGTGCTATAAACCACGAAGGGATTAATTTATGGCACCGCGAAGCTAATTCAACTAATTTACATGCACCACTTGAGCTTGATTTAAATAATGAGTGGCCAATAGATAAAGTTGACGCTATTTATACTGCAAACACATTTCATATTGTAAGTTGGCAATTAGTTGAGCGTTTTTTTGACGGTGTTAAACGCCACTTAAATAGCGACGGTATGTTGTGTATTTATGGGCCATTCAAATACGAAGGTGAATTTACCAGCCCAAGTAATGATGACTTTAGTGCCTTTTTAAAAGAGCGCGATCCGTCAAGTGGAATAAGAGATTTTGAAGCAGTTGAACAACTAGCTAAGCAAGCAGGGCTTACGCTTATTAGCGATACAGCCATGCCTGCAAATAATCAGTTACTCATTTTTAAACGGCAGTAATGAGCTACATTGCTCTTTATATATATCAATATGGCCGCGTTCACGCTTTAAGTAGTCGCTTATTGCATTACTGAAGTCGCCATCAACAATATGGTGAGCAGAGTAGGTAAGCACGGGTTCAAATCCGCGTGCTATTTTGTGCTCACCTTGTGCACCCGAATGAAAACAGTTGAGTTTATGCTTTATTGCAAACTCAATACCTTGGTAATAACACAATTCAAAGTGCAGCGAATCTACTTCTTCGCTCGCTCCCCAGTAACGCCCATAAAGCGTATTTTTACCTACTAAACTAAGTGTTGCAGCAATCACGTTGTCGTCTTTTTTGGCCAGCATAATAACGAGACTGTTAGCCATTAAGGCATGTAAAAGCGTAAAAAACTCCATATTTAAATAGCCCAAATGACCAGAGCGCTTTAAGTAGGTACGCTGATAAAACTCACAAAACAATTGCATTATCTCGGGCGTAATTTGCGTTCCTTGCAGCCATTCAATATCAATGTTCTGTTGCGCTATTTTAGCTCGCTCTTTTTTAAGGGACTTACGTTTGCGGGAGCTAAGTATTTGCAAAAAGTCGTCAAAGGTTTCAAAACCTTTATTAAACCACTGAAACTGCACACCCACTCTTAGCATGGCGTGTTGCTCAGTTAATGATGTTGCTTGAGCTTGGTCGCAAAAGTTAACATGCCATCCCGACCATCCTTGCTGAGCACTGTGTATGCTCAGTTGCTCTGTAATGTACTGATACACCGCATTTGGATTAGCGTGCTCGATAGCAATACGCTTGCCTTCAATAGGGCTAAAAGGAATGCCAGATAGCCACTTGGGATAATATTCTAAACCGTGTTTTTCGTATGCCTCAGCCCATGCCCAGTCAAATACATACTCGCCGTATGAATGACTTTTTAAATACCCGGGTGCAAGTGCAACGAGCGTATCACTTTCAAAAATAGCGAGGTGATGGGGCTGCCAACCGCTTTTTTGTGTTACGCATTGGCTTTGTTCAAGGGCATATAAAAAAGCATGTTGAGTAAATGGTTCATCACCAAATAAACGTTGCCACTGCGCCTGATCAATCTCATTAATACTGCTAAACCATTGGTGCGAAAACGTTCCCATGACTACTTACCTTGTAGTTGTTCTAAGCTGTTCTACGTTTTTAATAAACGTACTAATTTGCATTTTAAGCTCGGTAAAATGAGGATTATAAGTTAAGCGCTGTAAAGCCGGATAGTGTTTTAAGTTGGCGCTTGTACGCTCTCCTAGTTGTGGTTTTTTAGTTGTTTTACATGTTTCATACAGGGACTCATCGTTAATAAAGCTGCCACAATTGCGATAAGTGGCGTTAATTCCATAATGTGGATTTTGCGGTGAGTTAACAACAGCAATATGCGACATACCATGAACCTTTTTACATTGAGGTGTTGTGCATTGCGGATTATTTACTGTGTAGTCACTAGCAAATCCCGTCGGTAAAATATCAGTACTTCCATAAAGTACTAAAGTATCGAGAGGCTTATATTTGATTGAATTACCTTTGTGTAATGCACTCAATAACTTTAGCGTGGCACGCGTATCTATCGTGGTATCAATATCGCTAAGTACACTAAAAATAGGCAATTTAAGTGCAGGGCGTTTGTTTAAGCTACTAATACTTGCAAGTGACATTGCATCGTACGAAGCGGCAGCTGCATTTAAAGGAAATGACTCATACTTAGCAAAGTCTACATCGGCGTCTTTATCAATCCAATTAACAAAGGGTATGGCATCAATCCACTTTGCTATCCAGCCGTACTTATTATGTGGCTCAGAGCCGGGCGAATAAAGCATAAGCGCTTTAATTTTTGGCGAAACAGTGTGTTTGGTTGCGTAATCAATAAGTAACGCTGCACCGGTAGAGTAACCTGCGAGTATCACCTCATCAAAGTCTTGCACCGAGCGTTCAATACCGTATTTTATTGCTTGTTGCCATTGGCTAACGTCTACATTGAGTAAAGCACTTGCGGCGCTTCCATGTCCTGGTAATAAAATAGTACGCACAGTATAGCCTTGCTGATAATACACTTGTGCTAAATCGTGATACGTAAAGGGTGAATCAGTTAGCCCGTGGATTAGTAGTGCAACTTTATTACTGTTTGGATGCGTGAGCTCAAAAGGAGCAATAATATCTGCAATAGTAGGGTCAGGTTTTCGCGTACCTTGTGTTACTAATTGCTGATAGGTTTGTGTAATAACAGGGCATGGCATATTTGCACGTGGATTGGCTTTATTTATATGTTTATATGCAAAATCTAAGTAATCGTTAAATGGTAAAAGGGCGTGGTAATTAAAGCGCTGGTGGTTGTGCTCATTTTCAAAGCGTAATAAGCCTTGTTGCTTACTTTTTGTTATAAATTTAAAGTCGCTCGCCTGCGATATACAGTTTTGAGCGACAGCTGTATGAGAAAAAACACTCAAAACTAAACCAAAAGCTACTTTTAAAAATACTCTAAAAACTATTCTTAAAATTAAACCACTATTGTTCATTAACTTCTGCATATTGGACAAGACACTCGGTTAGCTTAATGAGTTCAAGCGGTTTTGCAAGATGTTGATTAAATCCAACTGCTTGTGCATGTGCTTTATCCTCTGGCATTACGTCGGCAGTTAAAGCAATAATAGGGAGTTCTTGTTCGGTTTTAAACTGGCGGATCAGTGCCGTTGCTCTATAGCCATCCATTATAGGCATTTGGCAATCCATAAGGACTAAATCAAAATGTTGTTTTTTCACTATATCGACCGCCAACTCACCGTTTTCTACTATATACGGCACAATCCCTAACGAGCCAAGCATCGCTTTAATAACCATTTGATTTACTGGGTTATCCTCTGCGACCAAAATGTCTAGCGAAGTAATATTAGTATTATCAAATGTAATAACATGTTCTTTTTTAGGCTCTGTTGTTTCTAATCGTATTGAAAATGTAAAAGTAGAGCCTTTATCTATTTCACTTTTAAGGGCTATTTCTCCCCCCATTAATTGGCTTAGCTCTTTTGCTATTGTTAAGCCAAGCCCTGTACCGCCAAACTGCCTTGAGGTAGAACTATCAGCTTGGGTAAATGCGTTAAATAATTTTTTATGCTGGCTTGGTTTTATACCTATTCCGGTATCACTAACGTTTATCACAAGCTGTACTTTATTGGCGGCAGTAAACTCTGTTTCTATGTTTAAAGTAACGCTGCCTTGGCTTGTAAATTTAATCGCGTTACTACATAAATTAAGTAATACCTGCTCAATTCGCATAGGATCACCAATAAACCAGGTATCTAAAGGTAGCTTTGAGTTAACTTGCCAGTTAATACCTTTGTTAACTGCGCTTTGTTCAAACATATTGTCTATGCGTGTTATTAAGGCACCTAAGTCGAATGCAATAGATTCAATAACTAACTTTTGGGATTCTATTTTTGATATATCAAGAATGTCATTAATTAAGTTTAATAAACTTTTAGATGATGAGTTTATTTTATCTAAATAGCCAATGAGTGTACTTGCACTGTCTGTTTCTCGAGCAAGTGAAGAAAAACCAATAACGGCGTTTAATGGTGTACGTATTTCGTGGCTCATATTCGCTAAAAATTGGCTTTTAGCCTGATTAGCTAAATCAGACTGCTGCTTTGCTTGTGCGAGTGAGTGTGTACGCTCTGCAACTTGACGTGTAAGTGCAATTTGTTGCTGATTAAACAGCAGTAAAACCATTAAAATTAAAGAACATACGGCAACTTGAAGTATGAGCAATAATAGAGTTAGTTGACTATTATGTTGTGTTAAAAAGCTTTCTTTAAGGGCTAGTTTTACAATCCATTTTTGCCCTGCAAAGTCCACGTCAAACGACATTAAACGGCTGCCTTTGGCTTGCTGAACATCTTGAGAGTAATTACTATAAAACGGCGGTGTGTTTGTATCTTCGTATATACCAATTGAAAACATATCAGACTGTTCTTTAGAAATGGCCTGCTCAATAATACTACGCACTAAAAATATACCAGTGGCATAGCCTTTAATTGTTTTTTCATCGTTATATTGGGAGTACACAGGAGCAAATAATAAATAGGCTGGTTTAGGTTGTTTGGTTTGCACCAACTGAATTATTTTAGTTCCGACTGGCATGTACTTTATAGCGGGGTTAAGCAGAGAGTTTTTTCGATCAGGGTTTGAAAATACATTAAAGCCAATCGCTTTTTGATTACCATTAAAAGGAGCTATGTATTTTACTATAACAAGGGGATCGTTAATTTCAAGAGGTTCGCCAACTATATCAATATCTAAATGGTAAATACTTGATATTTCTTGAGCAAAGACTTCGCGTTGATCTTGAGGTATTTTTGCATTCCACGATAAAGCGTTAATAAACTCGTATTGAGTTAGTAACTGACTAGCATAAGAATAAAAATCTTGCTGGCTCAGCATGGGAGATGATTGAACCTGACTTGCTAAGCTCTGCACTGCAATAATACTACGATTTGTATATCTATAAAGGCTGTTTTCTATAACGTGGACTTCACGTTCGGCAATTTTAATAGTGCTTATACGATTTTCCTGATCGTATAATTGTGTTGTTACCGCGACTGATAAAAATAAAACTGAGCATACTGCAATTGTCGGAAATGCCGATATAGTATGTTGATTAGACTTTTGTGGTAATAAAGAAAGTAAAAACGGAGTCGCAATTAATACCCCTAATGTATCGCCAAGCCACCAGTAAATAACATTATTCCAATGATTATCAATACTGTAAATCGAGTTAAATTGACTCAGTGCGAATACGCCAAAGTTAGCTGAAATTAAGCTGACCAATATGGCTATGACTAAAATAAAGTAAATTATATTCTTGCGCTTTTTAAAGCGCAGCGGGTGACCAAGCCAATACTTTAAAAGAGCTGCGCCGACCATTGCCTGTATAACAACACCAAAGGCGATATACATTGCCTCGTTGAATGAGTTGCCGACCAGGACTAGCTCATGAGCTGAACTGTCAAAAATATTAAGGTTAAAGGCAATTGCAGCTACAAATAAAGGCGGGATAAAGCGCCACCACCAAATATAACAACCGACTAGAGCTATGCCGGCAGGTAACCAAATTGGAATTATTTGCGAGTTAAAAGCAAGTTTAGTGAGTGCTATGCCGACTAAAAAATATGCTAAAGCAAACATGATGTAAAAAATAATGGAATGATTTTTAGAGTTAAAATTTTTCACATAAGGTCCAAGCAATTATTATTATCGTTTTGAAATATCAGTATAGCTAACAGTAAGTTATTTTGGTTATTTTTATAATGGTAACTGTTTTTTGCTAAATGACTGCTTTAACACGACTGTTGATTCTATATTTGCAATACAACTTAAACTACCTAGTTGATGTTTTACAAATGTTTCGTAGCTCTCAAGATCATGTGCAATGATTTTTAATAAATAATCATAGCTTCCTGATATTACACAACACTCTAATACATGTGGTAATTTTTCTACATGTTGCTCAAATTGCTCTGCAGCACTTACCGAGTTTTGGCTTAATCGTACGAATGCATATACCAACACATTAAGGTTAAGTGCTTTAGGATTTATGGCGGCGTGGTAGCCGGTAATAATGTTTTCTTGCTCTAACTTTTTTATACGCCTTAGGCAAGGTGTATCCGATAGGTTAATACTGCTGGCCAAGTCTGAAACCGACATACGAGCTTGGCTTTGCAGTGCAATGAGTAATTGCTGATCTTTTTTATCTAACATAGTTGTCGGCTTTTATTAATTATTTTTATATTTGTAGTGATTATTGCTAAGTATTGCAATTTTTACTAATTTTTTTGGCGTTTTACCCTCATTGAACTCTGTTAGCATTTAACTATAAAAATAATAGAGCACAACAATGAACACACATACCGCTATTTTTGATCACTGGATACGAACAGAGTTTGTCACTTTAAATAGTGAATTAGAGCAGCTTTATTGGCAGCAAACCGATAAAGCAAATGTAGAAGGAATAGGTGAGGCCTTAAAGCAACAATTAGAAAAAGAAGGCAACGCATTAATTAGCAATTTATTAGCCGAGGGAAACACAGATCAAGGCTTTGATAGCGCTTTTGACTTACTCGGTAACGTAGGATTGTTTATGGCGGCGTGTAGGCGCCATGAAATTACTGAGCCAAGCAGAGAAACTACTTCCCCACTAATAGAAGCCTCAGCGCTTGCTATGCATATAGGCGCATCCATTGGCGTAACCCCTCGTTTTGCTACCGCCCACTTAACTACTCATAACAAAGCACTTAACGGTATTTATAAACGATTTACCAATTTACCCGACGAAAAGCTATTTCTTGATTACAACACCCAAGGTATTTTGGCCTATAAACGTGCAAGTGATGCTTTATTAAAAATATTGCCGTTAGGTATCTCACACCCCCTGTGTGGTGAGTTATTAAAAGTAGCCAAACAAGCACTTATAGATGTAATTGAGTCAAACAATGCACTTTATTCTGAGCTCGATACAGATCGCTTTTTTAACTGCGTTCGCCCTTATTATAAACCGTACCGTGTAGGTAAAGAGGTTTACAGAGGTGCAAATGCTGGTGACTTTGCAGGTATTAACGTGATTGATATGTTACTAGGGCTTTGTAGCGCAAATGAGCCTAGTTACTCGCAAATGCTGGTGGATAAGTTTTTATATATGATGCCAGAGGATCAACAAATCCTGCGAGAAGCCATGCGTATGCAAAGCTTTATGGATGACTTTTTACAAGCAGAGCAATATAAAAATACAGATTGGTTTAAAAGCCACGCAACGTTATTTATCCAAGTGTGTAAATTACATGGTGACACCGCAGTCGGTCATCATAATCAACTGGTTGAAAAGTTTATTGCTCAGCCTTCAAAAAATATGCAACAGCAGCATATGAGCAAGGTAACAGCAAGTGGTCCGCCGCTTCATGTGTTGCTTGATTCGCTCGAAAAATTAAGAGATAGGCGAGCCAGCGCAAAACGCGACGATATAAAAACACGTTTTGACGATCTAAATACACTTAAAAAATGGGTTAAATAGCATGCTTAAAAATGATTTTTGTATGGCTGATGGCTGTTATTTACTAAACCACTCGGTAGGGCGTCCTCTTAAAAATACGCAGCAATATTTAGCACAGCACTATTTTTTACCGTGGGAGAGCTCAAATCAAGAACCTTGGCAACAATGGCTGCCCGCAGTTGAGCAATTTACTACCGCGCTTGGTAAGTTATTTAATGCGCCTAGTTCGCAGTTTTGTCCTCAGGTTAATTTATCAAGCGGCTTAACAAAGTTGCTTATGTCGCATCCACGGCTACAGCAAAAAAATTGTAAAGTGCTTATGGCGCAAAGTGATTTTCCGAGCATGGGTTTTGCAATGCAAAAAGCATTACCAGAGTGCGCACAAATTATGTTTATACCAGAGCACGAAAACCTAACTGATATTAGTGTTTGGCAGCGTTATATAACTTGTGATATCGATTTAGTTTTTATAAGCCATGTGTATTCAAATACAGGTGTACAGGCGCCTGTATACGATATTGTAGCTATAAGTAAATTAACCAATAGCTTGTCAATAATTGATGTTGCTCAATCAGCGGGTGTTATACCCCTTGATTTAAGCGTACTCGATGCTGACTTTATGATTGGCTCGAGCGTTAAATGGTTATGTGGTGGCCCAGGTGCAGCTTATTTATGGGTTAACAAAAACCAAATAGAGTATTGTGAGCCTAAAGATGTGGGTTGGTTTTCGCATCAAAATCCATTTGAGTTCAATATAAACCACTTTGAATATAACGCCAGTGCGCTCAAATTTTGGGGGGGCACTCCCTCTGTAGCGCCTTATATTATTGCCGCAAATAGCATTGCTTACTTTGCAGAGCTAACTGCTCACAAGGTAAGGGATCATAATTTAGCTATGCTTACGCTTATTCATGAGCAACTAGGCAAATATGTTGCATCACCTATGAGTAGTGATAAATGCAGCGGGACTGTTATTTTGTTTTTTAACAAGCAGCAAGACCATGTACTTACAGGGCTTAATAAAGCGAAAGTCAGTGTAGATGCTCGTAAATTTGGGATACGAGTATCGCCACATATTTATAATACTCAAGAAGACGTTGAGCAGTTTATTTCGATAGTAAAACGAGCGCTTAAGGGTTTTGGCTAAGCTGCTGCTTTCTTTGTTTTAATGACTCTATTTTTTGCTGCGTTTGATTAATTGATGCGTCGTAAGCTTGCTTTAACGAATTTGTTTTAGTTGCGATAGCATCAGCAATAGACGAAGCGCCTAAACGATTGGCTTTATCTTGAGTCATGTAATCTATCTGCTGTTTTTTAGCTGCGTATTCTTTTTGGCTTTGTGCAATAGATAGCTCAAGGCGCTTTATTTCTCGTTCTATTTGTTGAACTTCTAAGTAGTCATCCACAGAGGTGTCGGTAATACCTTTACCGGGCGTAGAGCTTTTGTATGCTTCAATTACGTTTATATCTTTAAGAGTAATAACTTGTGCATCTTTAGCGCAAGGCGTTTGGCTAAAGGTAGGAACGCCCTTAATTACACACTTATACACTGTTGTACTTTGTGCCAAGGTAAAAAATGGTGCTGCCGCGCAAACTGATAGCAATATGAACCGGATCATAGCTAAACCTAAAGTGGCTAAAGTTGTGTTAATAATGCCCTAAGTTATTACTAGGCACAATTTGTTTAGTTTTTATAATTTTTAGGTACAAAAAAACCACAATTAAGTGGTTTAAATTAAGTATGGTCCAGAGGGAGGGATAGATTTGCTTACATCCATATAATCAATCGCTACGCGACGCTTGCAGCGGCCTAAAATGTTCCAGACATTTTGTCGAACCCTGTCGAGGGTTCTCACCCTCCCAATTTAGTATCGGTGTTAAATTTTAGGCACAAAAAAACCACAATCAAGTGGTTTAAATTAAGTATGGTGGAGAGGGAGGGATTCGAACCCTCGATAGAGCTACAAACTCTATACTCCCTTAGCAGGGGAGCTCCTTCGGCCACTCGGACACCTCTCCAACGCATAACCGTTTGTATTGATGGAAGTAAAAAAAGCCACCAATTAAAATATGGTGGAGAGATAGGGATTTGAACCCTAGATGGGCTATAAACCCATGCCGGTTTTCAAGACCGGTGCATTCGACCAC
>NZ_JADYWQ010000003.1:0-363079 GCF_015864725.1 Pseudoalteromonas sp. NSLLW24
TAAAGTAGATATTACTGAAGAAAAACTTAAAAAATATTATCAGATATTTTCCAAATTCAGTTAGTGCGTAGCGATACGAATTAACGCCCAAATTTGCTTGGTGACAATAGCGTTTTGGACCCACCTGATCCCATGCCGAACTCAGTAGTGAAACGAAACAGCGCCGATGATAGTGTAGCATTTGCTATGTGAAAGTAGGACATTACCAGGCTTCAAATTCAGTCGAAGGACTTTAACCTTAATAATTAAAATAAGAAAATTGAAAAGAATTTTCTTGGTGACAATAGCGTTTTGGACCCACCTGATTCCATGCCGAACTCAGTAGTGAAACGAAACAGCGCCGATGATAGTGTAGCATTTGCTATGTGAAAGTAGGACATTACCAGGATTTAATTAAGAGAAACCCGTTACAGTAATGTAACGGGTTTTTTGCTTTTTGAAATTAGTAAAACTCTGCATACTAAGAGACGATACGATTAATAATAGTGTAGTATTTGCTATGTGACTCTCTACCGCTGTGGGCACTACGACATCCTACTGCGTAGCGCACCGACTTCACATTGTAGAGCGCTCGAATTTAAGATTCGGGCTTTTTATGTCTGCAGAAAAGTGAAAAACACGCAATTAACACACACTCACATCAACACCTATCACGTAGGTCGGGCGAGCGTAGCGACTCCCGACGCTAAAATCATAAAAATCTCCGCTCGACAATGAGTTCGTAGCATTTGCACTGTGACTCTCCATCGCAGTGGGCATCATGACATTACCAGGATTTAATTAAGAGAAACCAGATACAGTAATGTGACGTTTTTTTCTATTTAAATTTAGTAAAATCTCACCGTTAAATTCGACAACAAAACTAGGTGCACTTAATCGCGCGTGTTAAAATCCAATTTTTATGAATGACGATATAGAGGTCTAGATTGCCTACAGCTGATTACCAAAAGGTGCTTGATGAAATAGCACATGAAGTACGTCCTTTATTACCACAAGGGAAAGTAGCTGATTATATACCGGCGCTTGCCGAGGTTGATCCGGAACAATTTTCTATCGCTATTTATACAACTGATGGTGAAACTGTATGTGCGGGGGATTGTTCTCAACGCTTCACTATTCAATCAGTTTCTAAAGTTATGACACTTACTATGGCACTACAGCGTTATGGTGATGAACTTTGGCACAGAGTCGGAAAGGAACCCTCAGGTACAGCCTTTAACTCGCTTACACAGCTTGAGTTTGAAAAGGGGATTCCTCGTAACCCATTCATCAATGCAGGCGCAATTGTAACGTGTGATGCGTTATACAGCCGCTTATCTGCGCCAATGCATTCTATGCTCGAAACTTTCAGGTTATTAGCTGGTAATAGAGGCATAGTAATTGATAAAAAAGTCGCTAATTCAGAGTATGAGTTCAGGCACCGAAATGCTGCTATGGCACATTTAATGAAGTCGTTTGGTAATTTTGAAAACGAAGTTGATGATGTTTTGTGGGCTTACTTTAACTTTTGTTCTATTGAGCTCAACTGTATTGAATTAGCAAAAGCTTATAATTTTTTAGCTAATAAAGGTGTTGATAATCGATCGGGCAATCGTGTTTTAAGTAGTCGTCAGAATAAACAGCTTAATTCGCTTTTATTCACGAGTGGTTTATATGATGCTGCGGGTGATTTTGGTTACAGAGTGGGCATGCCAGGTAAGTCGGGAGTGTCAGGAACTATTTTAGCTGTGTTACCAAATAAGTTTACTGTAGCTGTTTATTCTCCGGGGCTTAATTCGTTTGGTAACTCCGTTGCAGGAATAGCAGCATTAGAACTGCTATCTAAAAAGCTCGATATTTCTATTTTTTAGGAAATCGATAGGGAGCAATAATTGCTCCCACCGTTATTTATTGTTCCCAATAAACTTGTTCTAAACAATCTTCACGTTCAGGTAAACCTCGAGATAAACGCGGAGAGTGCTGAACTAATACTTCATAGCTCGCTCGGTTAGCATATTTACTAATTTGCGATAGTGACGAGTAAGTAATAGCTTGTTGCTGATGTTTAGCTGAGTTTGCCACATTAAGCTTATGGTAAACATTCGCTGATAAATCATGTAGTACAGCCGCAAGTGCGCAGTCACCTGCACCATTGGTGTTTTTGATTGAATCAGGTCCCCCCATAAATGGGGCCGTATGACTATATGCTCTGATAGGTTCATCACACTCATCTTTACGCATAGCTCGTGAGAATTCGTAACGGTTAAAATCAGGTATGGCGCCTGGTAGTAACGGGTATTCGGTTTCACGCTTTAAGCTTTCGTCTACGTAGCCGGCCATAAATAAGCCTTTTTCGCCAGCGGTACAAATAACTAAGTCTACCCAATCAAGTGCTTTATCAGCAGCTAGAAGAGGATCTTCAAAACCTGTAATAGCTAAACCTTCTTCTTCGTTCATAGCAAGAATATCAACATGCTTTTCAACAAAGTTTGCCCACCAAGTAGGGTCTTGTTCAATTAAGAACTTAGTACCGAGTGTAAGCACAACTGGCACACCTGCGTCATTAGCGTATTTTACCGCTTGCATAGTGGCTTCAGTCATTGTTTCGCTACCTTGAGTACGCATAAGATAGGCACTAATCACTAACGCTGATGAATTCTCAATAAGGTCTTTATCGATAGATTCAGGACGTAAGTGATTCATTAGGCCTGCACTTATTGCAAAAGTACGCTCACCGGTTTCATCAATTAATGTAAAACAACGGCCTACAGGCCCATCAACTGGTTGAAGGTAGTTTAAGTCTACACGGCTTGAGGTATTACATAAAAAACGGTAAGCGTAGCTACCTATTTTTATATTTTCGCTCATTACGCCTAATAAAACTGAGCGATCATCTGCAAGTACAGAGTAATTGTGCATAGTGTTACCAATGGTTCCACCGGCAAACTCAAAATCAACCATATTGTTTAATTTTAAACGATCGTATAAGGCGTTTGTTGTATCGCTATCAATAACTTGCGACATCCCTCTACGTAGTTGAAATTCGTCAAGGAAAGCTTGATCAACTTTTGCCTCTATATCAACAACGATCTGATCGATACCCGTAATATAACTACGTTGTAATCGCTCTGTTGCGTTAAGTTGATTGGTAAGTGGATCTTTGGCTTCCACTGGAAAATAATGTTTATGCCTGCGGCGTCCAGGAAATTTCATTTGCTACCCGTGTTGTGAGCTAAATAAAAAAAGCGTGAGATTATAGCGTAAATCAGCACGAGTGAGCCATTACAAACGGGTAAATATTGTTTTATTTTTGCAATAAAGTAATGAATGGCGCACTTTAGAGTGCTAACTAGGTATAATTACAGCATAAAAGGCTATTTAAGTAGAAATAATGAACGAACCATTTGATGATTCCTACTGGATGGAACAAGCGCTTTTGTATGCAAAGCAAGCAGAGCTGCTTGATGAAATTCCGGTTGGAGCAATTGTAGTCAAAGATAACCAGCTAGTTTCAGTCGGGTATAACCGCTCAATAACGGATAATGACCCATCTGCCCATGCCGAAATGATTGCAGTGCGAGAAGCTGGAAAAGTCCTTAACAATTACCGCTTAATTGATTGCACCCTATACGTAACGTTAGAGCCTTGTTCTATGTGTGCGGGATTGTTAGTGCATAGCAGAATAAAGCGTTTAGTATTTGGAGCAGTCGATGCTAAAACAGGGTCTGCGGGTTCAATTATGAATTTATTACAAGAGCCTAAGTTAAATCATCAAGTTGAGGTGTGTGGTGGTGTTTTGGCACAGCAGTGCGGTGATACTATTTCGAATTTTTTTAAACGTAGAAGAGCGCAAATTAAAGCAGCTAAGAAAGCTGCTCGTGATGAACAAATAAATAAGCCTAACTAAAGCTAACTAGCGATTGGCTCTATTTCTGATTCAGCCATTTGCTGCATAGCAAACATTCGGCGACGCCAGATGATTTTTTTGTGTAGTTTTCGCAACATAACACGACGACGTGTGGCCGTTGAATAAATGACATTGCGTTTTAATCTTTGTGTGCGTCTACGTTTTAGCATGTTTTCTCCTAATGCAAGAGTGAGAAAGGCACGGGTATATCTTATAAAATAATGATATACAATTAACACACATTAGTGATCATTTGGTGACAAGTAAACAGATATTTAATTTACTTAAATTTTGCTTACTGACATACTCAATAAACGGGTACTTATATTAATCTTAGCCATTGTTTTCACTCGACTGTTCGGGTTCGATTATAGGTTGTTGTTTTTCTGTTTGAGCTTCATCTGCCTTACTTTTTACTTCACTTTTTTCGTTTAGTTTTAGCTCAGTATCAGTGCTCAACTCTGTAATTGGTTCTGGCTCAGGCTCTGCAGCAATAGCATCATTTTCATCTAGCCAAACAAGTGCATCGTAATAGCGACGAATATTATCGACATATTTAACAGCTACATCGCCTCGGGCATAACCGTAGCGAGTTTTACGGTAATAGCGCTTTTTAATTAATAGCGGTAGGCGTTTTTTTACATCAGCCCATTTGTCAGGACTTGCGCCTTGCTGTTCGGTAATTATACGTGCGTCGTTAACGTGCCCCCAACCTACATTGTATCCGGCCAAAGCAAGCCATGTGCGGTCGGGTTGCGGGATACGGTCAGGAATACGTTTAATAAGCTTGCTTAAGTATTTAGCGCCACCACGAATGTTTTGCTCTGGTTCTAACCGGTTAGTAACACCTACTTGTTTGGCTGTACTGCGAGTTAGCATCATGATGCCGCGCACACCTGTTGGTGATTTAGCGCGAGGATTCCACATAGATTCTTGATAGCTTAGTGCCGCTAATAACCGCCAGTCAAGGCTACCTGCATATTGTTCAAACCATGGCTGGTATGTTGGTAAGGTTTCTTTAATTGCTTCGATATAAGCAAGGGTATTTACATAGTTAAATTGGCGTACGTGACCAAAGTATTTTTCTTCAAGTACATAGAGCTGGTTACTTTGCTTAACGTCACCAAAAAATGGCACCAACAACGCATATAAAGAGTCGTCTTTAGATTTATTAAGTATCCATGCAATCGGGTCGTTATGGCTAACTGAAAAACCAATGCTTAAATTTGGGTGATAACGGCGAAACAGCGATAGCGTATGCGTATCAGCGAGTGTGTAATCTATCTCGCCATCAATAACTGCTTGAAGTAGTTCTTCTTCATCAAACTCTTCGCTTTCTATCCAAGTGAGATCTGGATTGTTCTTCTTCATTTTTTGTAGAGTAAGCGAGTGGCTACTTTTAGCTATAACCGTAAAGTTGCCATCTAAATCGTCAAACTCTCGAGGACGAACGCGCCCTTGTTTATAAACTAACTTTTGGCTGATTGTTCTGTAAGTTGGTCCGTAACGGTATTGCTCTGCACGGGTTTTATTATAGGTAAGTCCTGACGCTATTAAGTCTAAATCACCGCTTTCAAGGCGTTCAAACATGTCAGATAAGTTAAAGAAAGGGACTATTTCAAGCTCTACACCTAAATATTCAGCGAAGGCTTGAGATAACTCATATTCAAAGCCTTGCTCACCTTGAACGGCTTGATAATAATTACTAGCACTGGCAAGGGTACCCACACGTATTTTATTGTGTTCTTTTATTTGGGCGAGTTGAGTTGGCTGCTCTTGCATATCGCATGCACATAACAGCATAACTAAAGTAATGATTATTATTAGTTTTTCTTTCAACATTGAGTGCCCCTTAAGCTCGCCAGCCACTGTTATAGCAAAACTAAGCTATCGCGTCACTTTACGTTTTATTTTATTAACCAAAAGAGGCTATAAATAAAGCTAAAAAGTTAATTTTATGAAAAGCGTAATTTTGAGTTAAATCTGAATGCTAATTGGACTATAATGCGTGCCTAAAATATCGTTCAATCCCTAACCCCGGATGAAATTACCTATGTTGATCCTTCGTGGTGCACCAGCACTGTCAGAGTTCAGAGTTAATAAAATTTTAGCGCGTTGCCAACAATCGCAACTTCCAGTCACTAACGTATACGCCGAGTATGCTCACTTTGCCGATTTAACATCGCCGTTGAGTAGCTCCGAGCAAACCAAGCTTGAAAAACTATTAACTTACGGTCCAACTATTGCTGAGCATACCCCAGCTGGCAAACTTGTACTTGTTACACCTCGCCCAGGTACCATTTCACCTTGGGCATCTAAAGCAACCGATATTGCCCATAACTGTGGTTTAAAACAGGTTCACCGTGTTGAACGCGGTATTGCTTATTATGTTGAAGGTGACTTAAACGCAGAACAACTTGCACAAGTAATTGCGTTATTGCACGACCGTATGACCGAAGCCACGCATAGTGAGCTTGAAGATGCTGCACAACTGTTTCGCAGTGATGCACCGCGCCAAATGTCGTCTGTTGATATTTTAGGCGGCGGACGCGAAGCATTAGCAATAGCTAATGTTGAGCAAGGTTTTGCCCTTGCTGATGACGAAATAGATTACTTGGTAGAAAACTTTATAAAGTTAGGACGTAACCCTAACGACATCGAATTGTTTATGTTTGCACAAGCAAACTCAGAGCATTGTCGCCATAAAATATTTAATGCTGACTGGACAATTGATGGAAAAGAGCAGCCAAAATCGCTGTTTAAAATGATTAAAAATACGTTTGAGTTAAATCCTGAAAATGTATTGTCGGCGTATAAAGATAACGCGGCAGTAATGAAAGGCTCAAAAGCGGGTCGCTTCTTCCCAAATGCGCAAGGTGAATATGCGTATCATCAAGAAGACATTGAAATACTAATGAAAGTTGAAACTCATAACCACCCAACAGCTATTGCGCCATTCTCTGGTGCGGCTACAGGTTCTGGTGGTGAGATTCGCGATGAAGGCGCAACTGGTCGTGGCTCTAAGCCAAAAGCAGGTTTAGTTGGCTTTACTGTATCAAACTTACGTATTCCAGGTTACGAGCAACCATGGGAAAGCGATTTTGGTAAGCCGAGTCGTATTGTTAACGCGCTTGATATAATGACAGAGGGTCCACTAGGTGGCGCTGCATTTAATAATGAGTTTGGTCGTCCTAACTTATTAGGCTACTTCCGTACTTACGAAGAAAAAGTAACAAGCCATAATGGCGAAGAAGTACGTGGTTACCATAAACCAATTATGCTTGCCGGTGGTTTAGGTAATATTCGCTCTGATCATGTTCAAAAGGGCGATATTCCTGTTGGCGCTAAATTAATTGCGTTAGGTGGACCTGCAATGAACATTGGTTTAGGCGGTGGTGCTGCATCAAGCATGGCTTCAGGTCAATCAAACGAAGATTTAGATTTTGCTTCAGTACAACGCGAAAACCCAGAAATGGAACGTCGTTGCCAAGAAGTTATCGATAAATGTTGGCAGCTAGGTGATGAAAACCCAATTGCATTCATCCACGATGTAGGTGCTGGCGGTTTATCAAATGCGTTTCCTGAGCTTGTTAATGATGGCGGACGTGGTGGTAAGTTCCAATTACGTAGCATTCCTAACGATGAGCCAGGCATGGCACCACACGAAATTTGGTGTAATGAATCACAAGAACGTTATGTACTCGCTGTTGGCGTAGAGGACTTTGATCGCTTTGAAGCAATTTGTAAGCGTGAACGTGCCCAGTACGCTGTTATTGGTGAAGCAACAGCTGAACCTCACTTAACAGTGTCAGACAGCCATTTTGAAAATAACCCTGTTGATTTACCGCTGGACGTATTATTAGGTAAAGCACCTAAAATGCACCGCGATGTAACGTCAAAGCAAGTTGTTGGTAAAGCGCTTGATACTACATTAATAAATGCAGCAGATGCAGCGCAGCGCTTAATGCGTTTACCAGCCATTGCAGAAAAAACATTCCTAATAACAATCGGCGATCGCTCAGTTACGGGTTTAGTAGCGCGCGATCAAATGGTCGGTCCTTGGCAAGTACCTGTTGCTAACTGTGCAGTAACTGCGGCAACGTATGATACTTACCACGGTGAAGCTATGTCACTTGGTGAGCGTACTCCTGCAGCATTACTTAATTACGGTGCATCTGCTCGTTTAGCGGTAGCTGAGTCGTTAACTAATATTGCCTGTGCAAACATCGGTAGCCTTGAAAACATTAAGTTATCGGCAAACTGGATGGCAGCAGCGGGTCACCCAGGTGAAGATGCTGGTTTATATGAAGCTGTTAAAGCTGTAGGGGAAGAGCTTTGTCCTGCGCTTGGTTTAACGATTCCAGTGGGGAAAGATTCTATGTCAATGAAAACGACATGGAAAGATGAAGGTGACTCACAAGAGAAGTCAGTAACATCGCCGCTTTCACTGGTTATAACTGCGTTTGGTCGTGTTGACGACGTACGTAAAACAGTCACTCCACAACTGCGCACAGATAAAGGCGATACATCGCTTATATTAGTTGATTTAGGTGCGGGTAAAAACCGCATGGGCGCATCAAGCCTTGCGCAAGTTTATAAGCAATTGGGTGATGTAACACCTGATGTTGATAGCCCTGAGTTATTAAAAGGCTTTTATAACGCAATGCAAGCGCTTGTGGCTGATAGTAAGTTACTTGCTTATCATGACCGCTCAGACGGTGGTTTATTTACCACGGTTGCTGAAATGGCGTTTACGGGTCATACCGGTGTAACGGTTGATTTAGCTGGTTTAACAGGTTCAGACATTGAAGCGCTTTATAACGAAGAGCTAGGTGCCGTAATCCAAGTAGCAAATGCTGATTTAGATGCAGTAAATGCGGTGTTTGAACAACATGGTATAGCAGCAATTAGCCACAACATTGGCACGCTTAACAGTGACGATACGATTATATTTAACCGTGGCGAAAATACGGTACTTAATCATACGCGTACTGAGCTTCGTACTATTTGGGCTGAAACAACGTATCAAATGCAAGCACGCCGTGATAACCCTGAATGTGCTAAGCAAGAGTTTGATGCTAAATTTGATGCAAAAGATCCAGGCTTAAACGTAAAACTAAACTTTGATTTAAACGAAGATATAGCGGCGCCATACATTGCAACCGGTGCTAAACCGCAAATGGCTATTTTACGTGAGCAGGGTGTTAACTCTCATTTAGAAATGGCGGCAGCGTTTAATCGCGCAGGTTTTGCAGCAGTTGATGTACACATGAGCGACATTTTAGAAGGTCGTTTAACACTAGAACAATTTAAAGGTTTAGTGGCCTGTGGTGGTTTCTCATACGGTGACGTACTTGGTGCGGGTGAAGGTTGGGCTAAGTCTATTTTGTTTAACGACATGGCACGCGATCAGTTCCAGAACTTCTTCCACCGTGAAGATACCTTTAGTTTAGGTGTATGTAACGGTTGCCAAATGTTATCAACGTTAAAAGAGTTGATCCCTGGCACAGAACATTGGCCGCGCTTTGTAACTAATAAATCAGAGCGTTTTGAAGCACGCTTTAGTTTAGTAGAAATACAAGAGAATCCGTCTGTGTTCTTTAACGGAATGGCTGGATCGCGTATGCCTATAGCGGTTTCTCATGGTGAAGGTCATGCTGAGTTTGCAAACGATGCAGCCACTAAAGCGGCGCTTAATAGCGGCACTGTAGCGGTTAAGTTTGTAGATAACTACGGTAACCCTACAACGCAGTACCCAGCTAACCCTAATGGATCTCCAGAAGGTATTACAGGTATTACGTCAACTGATGGTCGCGCCACTGTAATGATGCCGCATCCAGAACGTGTATTCAGAAGCGTTGCCAACTCTTGGCATCCTGATGAGTGGATCGAGGATAGCCCGTGGATGCGTATGTTCCGTAACGCACGTAAAAATGTAGGTTAATTACATTTGCGTTTATACAAGTTAGATTCATAATCTTACTGTAAAATAAAAAAGGCTGCATTGTGCAGCCTTTTTTGATTAGTATAGTTTTAGCTAAAAGCACAAAGCATTTAAGGATAGTATGTTTAAGCGAGTTGGTTTAATTGTTGGCGTTTTATTGCTAAGTACCTTGCTGCTTAGTTATGTGTTTCGCTTGCCGTTATTACAGTGGGCTATAGCGCCTGAGCTTAAAAAAGCAGGCATTACGTTAAGTTGTCTCGATTTTTCAATTACGTCTGAACTAAATATTCATGCTGATAAAGTGTGTGTAAATTACCAAAATCAACAGTTACAACTCACTGGTATTACTGCAAATACAAAGCGTATAGATATTAAAAATGCAGTGCTAGCAGTTAATTCACTCCCTAAAAGTGATAATGCTAATCAACTTGCTAAAAATCTCGATTTAGCACTTCCCTTAAATCGCCCATTAATCAGCATTAAACAGCTTGTAGTAAAAAGTGACGAGCTCAATAAGTCACTTAAAATAAGTATATTAGAACCCGAGCTAAATAAATTTAATGTTACGGGTGATATAAACGCGAGTGCAATTTTGACTGCTGATAAAGTAAGTGGTCAGTTTGAAATTAATGACACACTTTTAAAGCAGGTTATAAACACTAAAAATACATTAATCGCAGATTTTAACTTTAATACTCAGCAAGCGTTTAGCTTTGATGGTATAGAACTTGAGTTAAATGGTGATATTAGTTCCCAGCTTGCTCACACTTATGAGCAGTGCAAAGTTAACGTATTAACCACTGGTAAATTGACGACTCATTTTAATTTAAATAGCCAAGCGTTAATGTTTAATACCGATTTGCTTAATAACAAAATTAATTTAACACCAAGCTGTATTGAGTTAATACCACCGAGTGAATATGCAGGCTTTATTAGCAAACAAGTTCCTTTAAATTGGCAACTTAAACTCCCTCAATCAATTAGCTTAGAGGCTAGTGAGCTCAGTGTACCTGTAATTAATTTGATGAGTGAAGGCGATAAGCAATTTGATTTTTTAATAACAGATACAACACTAAATATTACATCTCCACTTGAGTACTTACAGACAAATTTATCAGCTCAAATAAATACACCCGATATAAATAATATTAGCGTTAATGCTCAGATATCTAGCGCTGCAATTAAAGGCGATTACGCCGTTATGCTTGAAGGCTTGCCTGAGTTTGCACCTGCAACAGCGAATGGGCTTAGCCTTAGTGGTCACTTTAATATAAGTGAGTTTATAGACTCAAAACCAATTGGGCTTATAAATGCTAAATTAACGCTTAATAGTGTAGATGCGTTTGATATAAGTGCAGTGCAATACCAAGGTGATTTAACAGCAAAAATGGATAAACAGTTAAACGCAGAGGTAGCGTTAACTCAGCAGTTAAAAAGCGCAGAATATAAAGAATTTAAAGTCACAGATATAAGTAACACATTAACAGCAAATGCTAATTTAGGCGTAGGTGAGTTATTTGCTGATCTAACTGCAAAAACGAATATAAAGGCTGCTAATAGCCCCGACATAAAACTTAATAATATAAAAGTAGAGTCTACAGGCTTGCAAAGCCGTGCACTAAAAGCCACGCATCACGCATTTATAAACGATGTTGAGTTAGTTGTAAATCATCATATGTCGTCGCAAGCTCATCCGTTTGAAGTCATTATTCCTGAACAAAGTACGCTGCTGTTAAATGAGCTTATTAGGCAATTTGAGCCACTTGCACAACTAACAGAGGGCGAATTTAATGGCTATATTAGTGGCGATATAAACTTACAAAATGCACTGTTCAATATGGGGATTAGTCATACAAGTGCACTGTATAACGATTACCTTGCGAGTGATTTAAACAGTGTATTTAGCGGGGAATATAATTCAGGTAAGCTTAATGTAAAACCAACTACCTTTAATTTAAATGAGTTTAGAGCGGGTGCCGTAGTTAAAGCGATTAAAGGGCAATGGCAAGTGAGTAGTAATACCGCGCTTATAAATGATGTAAAAGGAAGTGTGTTTGGCGGCGAGTTTTCGTTAGATACCTACACAATAGGGAAGCCAAACCAAGTTGCCAATGTTAAGTTTGAAAATATTGATGCAAGTAAACTCGTTACACTCGACGATAAGTCGGGCATTGTATTAACGGGACGCTTGGCGGGGTCTTTACCTGTCCATTTTGATAGTGGAAAAATTGAAATAATTGACGGTAGTTTATTTAGCCAAGGAACAGGTAATTTAAAAATCACCAATAATGCCGCGTTTGATTCAGTAATGCAGCAACAGCAAGAGTTGCAACCTGTATTAGGGCTATTAACTAATTTAGATATTCAAAAACTTAATAGCAGTGTGGCATTAAAAAACGATGGCTGGTTAAAGCTTGGGGTTAATTTACAAGGCTATAATAAAGCAGAGCAGCAGCAAGTTAACTTTAATTATAACCACGAAGAAAACGTATTTACACTTTTACGCGCACTGCGTTTAAGTGACGAAATTACACAAAAAGTTGAGCAACAATACTCACAAAAAGGAAACTAATAATGAGACAGTCGTTATTGATAAAAGTACTGCTCGCGCTAGGTGCTATTAGTGCACTAAGTGCCTGCACGCACCGAGTTGAGGTGTCTGCTAAAGAGCCCATTACTATTAATTTAAATGTGAAGGTCGATCACGAAATTCGCGTAAAAGTAGATAAAGAACTCGACAGTTTGTTTAGTGACGACAGTGAGTTATTTTAAGGAGCTAAAACATGAATACGAAGAAAAAATTAAATATTATTACGTTAGTTAGTGCAGTATGTATGTCGTTCTCTGCGTGGGCTATTAGCCTTGATGACGCTAAAAACCAAGGTTTTGTAGGTGAAGATAGCTCTGGTTATTTAGGGCTCGTTGTACAAAACGCAGAAGCAAAAGCAGTTGTTGATGACATAAATGCAAAGCGTAAAGCGCAGTACTTAAAGCTGGCTAAAAAGAATAACTTGTCACTTTCACAAGTAGAAGCACTTGCTGCCGCTAAAACAATTGAAAAAACCCAAAGTGGTCATTACGTTGAAGTAAATGGTAACTGGGTTAAAAAATAAGCGTTAGTTATTGCCTTGTTTTGTAAAAAGTTTTGCACAAAGTTTTGTACAAAGTTTTTACAAACCAAAATAAAACCGAGCATTTAAGCGCTCGGTTTTTTACAGCCTTCGAGTAACTGCTGCCAAAAATCAATACCCTTACGCCTTGCTAGGTTTATATTATGCTCTGGAATAGATTCAGGCTCGTTATAACTATCAAGTGCTTCGCTCATACTTGCTTCGCGAATTAAATGCAAAGTAGGAAAGGGCGCTCTATTTGTGTAATTTGCGGCATCAGTTTCATCGCTGTCGGCAAATACGTAATCAGGATGAAAGTTAGCAATTTGATACTTCCCTTCAAACCCCTGCGCGACTAAAAGTGCATTAGCTAAATCGACCAAGTCTAAAAAGTCTTCAAAATCACTAAAGCCGTTGTCAAACATGATAAGGGTTGTTTCGCGCTCTGGTTCGCGGTCAAGCTCAACACATTGCTCAAGCATATCCATTACAGCATCATCCATAGTTGCTGCAGGGCTTACTATGTAATGAATACAGTTGTTTTCTACTTCTTTTCGAGCAAATGGGCAAAAGTTATATTTAACAATAACAGATGACACCCATTCACGGGTTTGGCTTATAGCTATGTTGGTCACGGTTTTGGCTCTAAATATTGATTAATAATGGTAAGTGTTTTTTGTATAGCACCTTGGTTTTTAGTTACGCATTGCGCAGCTTTAATACCTAAGGTTTGGCACGCTTTTGTGTTTTGGCTAAACGTTATGAGCTGCTTTGCTAGTTCGTCATTGCTATCAACCACTACAGTGCCTTTAAGTTTTATTAGCTCGGGATAAACATGATCAAAATTGTATGTGTGTGGACCTGTTATTAAACCTACCGAAAACGCGGCTGATTCCAGTGGGTTATGCCCACCTCTGCGTATTAAGCTGCCACCAATAAAGCTCACATTTGCAGAGCCATATAAACACTGTAATTCACCAAGCGTATCAGCAAGGAGTACTTGTTCATTGTTGTAGTTATTTTGGCTACGACGGCTAAAACTAAGTGGGCTTTGTGTTAAAAGCTCAGCTACTTTATCAAATTGCTCTGGATGGCGCGGGGCAATTATAAGTAATGCATTAGGTTGCTTTTTTAGTAACTGTTGGTGAGCTGCCAATACTAATTCATGTTCTACAGGATGTGTTGAGCCTGCCACCCATACAAAGCGTTCATCGTTATTGTCTTCATTACTGTTATAAAGCTGTTTAAGGTTGAGTGCTTCAGCTAATTGCTCGTCACTTGGTGTTATATCAAATTTTATAGAGCCTGTTACATGGCTTTTTGAAGTTTCGAGACCAAGCTCTATAAAACGCTCCGCATCTGCCTTGTTATGACTCGCAAGTACTGTAATTGAGCGCATAATAATATGCGTTAATTTAGCGACCTTTTGATAGCCTTGCTGCGACTTTTCAGAGAGTCTTGCATTGATAACAAGTACCGGTATATTTTTTTTGTGACTTATCGCCATTAAATTTGGCCATAGCTCTGTTTCTAAAATACATAATGCTTGTGGCTTTATACGCTTTAAAAATCGGGCTGTCGCAAACGGAAAATCGATTGGTAAGTAGCTACACGCCACAGTATTTTTAAACTGGCTAAGTATTTGCTCTCTGCCTGTTGGAGTATTACAGGTTATAAGTATATTTAAATTTGGATGCGCTTTTTGAAGAGCTTTAATAAGCGGCGTTGCGGCTAGTACCTCACCAACAGAAGCACAATGAAAAACTAAAGGTTTGGTTTTAGTCGTAAATAAAGACTTACTGACAAACCCAAAGCGCTCTTTAAAGTGTGCACGATAACCTTGGTTTTTTTTACCTCGTAAAATATAGAGATAAAATACAATCAGTGGGCTAATAAAAATCAATGCTAGAGAGTAAAAAATGCGTGCCATACTGATCTTTCTTAAAGGGAAGTGGCGTTAGTTTACCGTGAAATAGCCGTTTTCTAAACATACTCGCAATAAAATATGGTCTGGGTTCAGTTATAACCCGATAAAATGCACACAATTAAATAAAATTATGGAATAATGGATTTAATTTTTCCCTGCTATTTCAGTTCCTAGAGGAATTTTTCATGTCAATTATCGATTCAGTGGCAACTAGCTACGTTGAAACATTAAACCGTCATCAAGCATTATTTGAAACGATGGAAGCTTATCATCAAGAATCTATGCAACTGTTAGAAGCATGCCACAGTGCATTACAAGCTGGTGGCAAGATTGTTTGGTTTGGTAACGGCGGTAGTGCAGCCGATGCGCAGCATTTAGCAGCAGAATTTGTAGTGCGTTACAAATTAGAACGTGGTCCGCTTGCCTCTATGGCATTGACTACAGATACATCAATTTTAACAGCTCACAGCAACGACTATCACTTTGATACGGTGTTTGAACGCCAAGTTCAAGCGCTATGTAAACCAGAAGATTTAGTTATAGGTTTAACCACATCAGGTACTAGTAATAATATTAACTTAGCATTAGAAGCTGCAAATAAACTAGGCGCTTTTACAGTGGCATTAACTGGGCGTGATGGCGGTAAAGTAAAAGACATTGCTAAGTTACCTATCATTATAAAAAATGACGAAACAGCACGTATTCAAGAAGCTCACATGTTTATAGGTCACTGGTTATGTGAAGCCATGGATATGGTTGTTGCGGAGCAACAGTAATGGATTTATCGTTATTAAAAAACTTATCAGCGGCACGAATATTAGTTGTTGGCGACGTAATGCTAGACCGTTATTGGTATGGCGATACAGGTCGAATTTCGCCTGAAGCGCCAGTACCTGTTGTTAAAGTAAGTAAATTTGAAGACAAAGCGGGCGGCGCAGCTAACGTTGCAAAAAATATAGCGCGGTTAGATGCAAAAGTTGGCTTACTGGGTTTAATTGGTGAAGACGAAAGCGGGCAGATTTTAGAGACTATTCTAAAAGGTGAAAAAATAAGTTCACAATTAGTCAGTGTATGTGATTTACCGACTATTTCAAAAATGCGTGTTATTAGCCGCCACCAACAACTGGTTCGTCTTGATTTAGAAGAAACATTTACCGAGCAACACAGCCAACTTTTATTAAACCGTTTAGAGCTTGTACTTGATGAATACGATTTTATTGTGTTCTCTGATTACAGCAAAGGATCTTTAAGCTTAATTAAAGAAATGGTAAGCCTTGCTAAGGGCGCAGGGAAAACGGTTTTAATCGACCCTAAATCGCCAGACTTACACTTGTACGAAGGTGCTGATTACATTACGCCTAATTTACATGAGTTTAAGTTAGCGGGTGGTCAAACCGATTCAGAAGAAGCTTTAGCCGCAAGTGCGCGTGATTTAATTAGCAGAAATGGCATTAAAGCTATGTTGCTTACGCGTTCTGAGCAAGGTATGTCGCTTATTAGTGCAGATGAAAAATTTGATTTTGCAGCGCAAGAGCTTGAAGTAAGCGATGTAACCGGGGCCGGTGATACGGTTATAGCTACATTAGCTGTTATGCTTGGCGCGGGCATGGAACCTAAAGATGCTGTCGAAATTGCTAACTTAGCGGCAGGTATAGCGGTTAGTAAATTTGGTGCAGCTACAGTTTCGCCAGAAGAGTTAAGTCGTAAGCTTGGTCAGTATTTACATACTACTGGTGAGCATTACCAAACACCATTTGATGATGTCCTTCAACATATTGAGTTTGCAAAACAAAACGGCGAAACCATTGTATTTACTAATGGCTGCTTTGATATTTTACATGCTGGGCATGTGCGTTATTTAGCACAAGCTAAAGCACGAGGCGATAGACTCGTTGTTGGATTAAATAATGATGAATCAATTACGCGTTTAAAAGGGGCAGAACGTCCTATTAACCCACTAGATGAGCGTGCAATGGTACTTAGCGCACTTTCATCAGTTGATTGGGTTATTCCGTTTGGTAGCTTAGATGAAAACGATACTCCCGCTAAATTAATCGAGCAGATAAGCCCTGATATTTTAGTTAAGGGTGGCGACTACACCGTAGAGCAAATAGCGGGTGCTGAGCATGTACTTCGCCATGGCGGAAAAGTTGAAGTGCTTGAATTTTTAGATGGATGCTCAACATCAAAAGTAATTAGTAAAATTAAACAGTAATTACTGATTTAGTTTGCTAAAAAATACAAAAAAGGGATGAAAACACTGTTTTCATCCCTTTCTTACTTTTAATACGTTACTTTATTAAAAGTAACGTATTAAAAGTTATATTCGTACTTAGCAAACGCAGAAGTATCGTTTTCAGCACCGTCGTTGTTAGACGCAAAAGCACCTAAAGTGACGCGTCCTCCCATAGAAAGCATTCTGTAACGAAGTTCTAATTGCTTAGAGTTGTACGCTGTTTTAGTTATGCTGTTACCTAAATTTGGATTGCTAGGGTACCAATCGCTATTGTCACTATTGTAATCAACACTGCGTAATTTCAACTGCCAATCATCACCATTAGAAAGCTGACCAAGTAGTGTTAGGACAACTGATTGCGCATCATTATCATACGTCGAACCAATAGTGCGTCCATGGTAGCGATAGCCAGATTTGTAATCAGTATGTTCATAATAGCAATTTTCATCGACTAACCCTGTTGTGCATGAAACACCTGTATCGACATGCTCTAAATTTATTAATATGTTTTGGTCATAAATTCTTTGTGTAGTTTGTAAGCCAAATAAATATGCTCTACTTGATGGTTTAAATTTTGAACTAGCATCTTCGCCTATAGTACTGGCGTATATAGCGTATGGATGATTGAATAACGTATCTGACCACCGAATATCAATTCCTGCTAATTGGTTACCAATTTTAGATTCGAATTGATTATCGCAGTTTTCGCTACCATCAACACATGAAGCCTTCCCTGTAACTACATCAATAAAATCACCCGCAGAGCCCGGTTGTCCGTCACCTGCCCATTGTGCAGACCAGCTAAGTGCAATTTCTAACTGTTGAATAGGGCGAAAATTAACACGAGTACTCCACAGTAAAGCATCAGGTATAACACGCGTAGACTCAAGTTTAGCCATTTGTGCAGTAAAGCTCCATTGACCAATCCAGCTCAGCCATGGTGTATCGAAAGCAGTACTTTTTTCTCTGGTAACACTTAGTGCAGGTAAAGGTTTCGCATTACCTGACATAATTAAGCTGTTATCAACACCAGGTCCCCAAAATTGTTCAACAGCACCGGCTCTAAAAATCCAGTTACCTAAACGGTAAGCTAAGTAACTATTATCAAGTGAGGTATCGTTACAATCGGTTAAAGCTTGCTCGTTGGTAACTATATCGTCAGTCGTTTTTCCATCAACTAAACATTTTTTACCGTCTTTTCTATAATTTATAGCTACTTTAGCTGCAAAGTTATCGCCTAAATAAGCGTAAGCTGCAGAAAGCTCTGTTTCTTGAGTATTTGTTGCACCAAAGCTTGTTGCTATGATTGGATCTGTGGCTGCAAAAGCTGATAATTGAAGACTATGTGAGCTACTATTTTCCGATTTATATCGATGTTTAACGCGAAGTAAAGCATCTTGTAAGCTTGGAGATAATTGCTCCAGCGGCATGCTTTCCACATCGCTTATAAAACTTTTCCACATAAGCGGATAGGTAGTTACAGGAGCTAAAATAACACCGGCATCAGCTAATTGTTGAATATCAGCTCTTAGACCATAATCATCGGGTTTTACCCATGGCTCAGCATTAACTGATGCGCTCATAGCGCAAAAAAGAGTAGAAAGTAGAAAAATTCTGTTTCGCAAAGTTCAGATCCTTGTGATTAAGATTGCGGCTAAGTTTATCAATCTAAGTCTGCTATTGCAGTAAATAATCAAATTTATAGAGTTAATTTAATATATTAAAATGTAACCTGTCTATCGTAATAAGTATCTGATTGATATACTGGAGCTCAAATAGGACATTGAGAATGCAATGAGCAACAAACGACTTTTATTTATTCCAGTATCATCACCAGAAGGCATTGGTGAATATATGCGCTCGTTGTTGTTGGCTCAAAGTTTAAAGGCAGAACTTGCAGATTCTCTCGATATTCACTTTATATTAAATAAGCATACAAGCTACGCAAAAGATTGTCCTTTTGAAGCCACACTACTCGAACACTCAGCGACTAAAGAGCTTGATTTTGTTTGCGACTTTATAGAGCAATTTAAACCTGATGTCGTTGTTTTTGATTGTGCAGGACGTGCAGGGCATATGAAGGCGGCTAAAAAGGTAGGCGCTAAAGTTATATTCATTTCTCAGCATGCAAAAAAACGTGCTAAAGGCTTAAAACTTAACAGAATTAATTTAATTGATACACATTGGGTAGTTCAACCTGATTATTGTATTGAGCCACTTACATGGGCTGAAAGTACGAAGTTAGACATGTTTCCCTTGGCACATCCTCGAAATGTAGGTCCTTTTGTTACATTTGCCTCTTGCGCGCAAAAACGTGATGTTTTAAATCGCTATAACTTAGTATCGGAAGGCTATTTTATTGTAAATGCTGGCTCAGGCGGACATGTATTAAATAACCTTAATTGCGCTGATGTTTACTTTAAAGCCGCGCTTAAAATTACTAAGCACACTGGTTTAAAAGCAGTTGTTGTGTTTGGTCCCAATTATAAGAAAGCCATTCCTGAAAGTGATGAGGTTACTTGTTTAGCAAGTTTGCAGAGTACTGATTTTTTGGCATTAATGAGCCAAGCTAAAATCGCATTACTTAGCGGTGGAGATACTTTACTGCAAGCAATTGCAGTTCAAACCCCCGTTGTGGCATGTGCTATCTCAAAAGATCAAAATACACGTTTGGATCATTGTGTTAATGCAGGTGTTGTCATAAAAGCAAATCTTGATATTGATGAAATCACTACGAAAATAGCTCAGGTTATTAGCGAGCCTTTCTATAATGAATTCGTTGCTAAATATAGCCAACTTGATAATACACATAGCTTCGATGTGATCACTAATGGCATAAAAAATATGCTTATAGGGGATCGCTAATGAATATAGTGATTGTAATTGATTCCCTAGTGGGTGGTGGTGCTGAAAAAGTAATGCTTACCCTTGCTGAGGAAATGGCCAAGTTAAAGCACCGAATTACTATTTTGTCTCTTGCTAACTCTATTGAATATAATATACCTGAAGTACTTAGCGTGGAGAGTTTATTCGCACATAGGGCATCAAAAGTAGATCGATTTTGGCAGCGTAAAAATAGCATTTTAACACTACAAACTTGGTTTGAAAAAAAACAAAGCGAGCTGGGCAATATTGATTTAGTGCTTTCTAATCTTGATAGAAGTAATAACTTGCTCGCGCGTAGTAATATCAAAAATGTTCATTTTGTTATTCACAACTCAGTTAATGCAGAACTTGCACGTCAAAAAAAGTTAGGTCCATTTTCATACTTATATCTTAAAAAAAGTAAGCAAAATTTAAATGGTAAATCACTTATTTGCGTATCAAAGGGTGTTGAAAAAGAAATAATACAAGGGGATTTAATTAACCCAAGTGCAATTGCGACTATTTACAACCCGTTCGATTTTGAAAAAATAAGACAGCAAGCAAATGAACAAAATAACAATATCCCAAATGAGCCCTACTTAATTCATGTAGGAAGACTCGCCAAACAAAAACGCCACGATATATTATTTGCAGCATTTGCAAAGCTTGATAAAAAATACAAGTTAGTACTTTTATGTAATAAACCGGCTAAAGCGTTAAAGCTTGCACAGGAATACGGCATAGAAAAACAGTTAGTAGTGCCTGGATTTCAACAAAACCCGTACAACTGGATTAAGCATGCCAAAGCTTTAGTGTTGAGTTCTGATTTTGAAGGACTTCCAACGGTATTAATTGAGGCTTTAGCGGTGGGTACTCCGGTAGTCAGCACTAATTGTACATTTGGACCAAGCGAGATATTAACAGGCGAGCTAAGTAAATATTTAGTACCCGTTCAGCAAAGTGAGGCATTAGCCAATGCCGTTAAGCAGGTGCTAGCAGATAAGCCAAATGTAGAAAACGCAGATATTCTAAAACAAGTACAGGCAGAGCAGGTTGCTCTGCAGTATTTAGCATTGGCTAACTAAGTTAACTTATATTAGCGAGTGCTTTGAGATAGTTGCTATGCAGAGTTTGCCAGTCAGTCGCTTGCCAATTAAATGTCTCGTTTCGACCCTGTTCTTTTAAAAACGAGCGCTCAAGACGTGCCATATTACTTTGTTGCCATTGTGGGTTAGGCGCTCTTATTTCACCTCTATCAAAGTCGATAATATAAACATCACCAGTATCACTAAACAAAATATTATTAATGTTTAAATCGGCGTGATAAACACCTTTTGAATGAAATAGCGCGATTGTTTTAGCTATGCGCTCCAACTCATCTTCGGTCAATGGGCGTTCAATTAATATATCGAGTACACTTTTAGCGCTTTTAACAGCCTCTGTAATAATATCACCACGATAAATTAATCCGCTACGCGTTACTTTAGCTGCAATAGGGGTTGGTACGTTTAAACCAAGCTCTATAAGCTTACTCATTAAGCTAAACTCTTTATACACACGGGTTTGTTCAAGCCCAGTATATAAATACTGATCGCTTAGCAATTTACCCACTAAGCCACCGCGCCAATAATGCCTAAGTACGGCTGTTAATCCGTCTTGTTTAAAAAACCACGCAGTTGCTCGGCCCTTTTTGGCGCCCACAATTTTATTTTGTTGTTGCCAATAATTTGCATCAAACCAATCGAGGGTAATTTGGCTTGTGTATTTAGGGTGGCTTAATACAGTGTGACTGCCTCGTACGTGTTGTTTAAACATAGCTCTGTGTAATTGCTAAATAATGTGCCTATATTAGCGTGTTTTAAAGCTGAGGATAAGTGCTTGCAATAGCGTGATTATAATTTAAGATCGGCTTTTGTATTTATTACCTAAGGGAATGTGTGACTCAAGCTCCTAACTATTCATCTATTTGTATATTAAGACTCTCAGCCATTGGTGACGTATGTCATGGTGTGAGTGCTGTACAAGCTATTCAAAAAGCACACCCTAATGCAAAAGTCACGTGGGTTATTGGCAAAATAGAAGCCATGCTACTTGCCGACTTACCGGGCGTTGAGCTGGTGGTATTTGATAAAAAGCAAGGCAAAGCAGCGCTTAAAAGCTTAAAGCAACGTTTTAAAGGTCAAAAGTTTGATGTACTACTTAATATGCAAGTTGCATTAAGGGCTGGGTTTGTAGCGCGTTGTATTCCTGCAAAAATAAAAATAGGGTTCGATTGGGCGCGTTCAAAAGAATTGCACAGCTTATTTATTAATAAACGAATAGCCCCAGAAGCTCAGGCGCATGTGCTTGAAGGCTTTAAAGGTTTTGCAAAAGCCATTGGTGTAGCTGATTATAAGCCGAGTTGGAACATGCCATATACCGAGCAAGACCAAGCGGTTGCCGATGAGCTACTAACACCAAAATACCTAACTAATAAACTATTTGTAATATCGCCAGCAGCAAGTAAAGCACAGCGCAATTGGCTCGCAGATCGTTATGCCGCATTGGCTGATTATGCAAATGAGCAAGGCTTTAAAGTTGTATTGACGGGTGGTCCAACAGAACTTGAAATTAACCTAGCAAATAGCATTATTAAACATAGCAAAACACCTATTTTAAATTTAGTTGGCAAAACGAAACTCAAAGAATTGTTGTGCGTGTTAAAGCGTGGCAGCTTAGTGCTCGCGCCCGATACGGGTCCTGCACATATGGCGGTAACGGTTGGTACGCCGGTTATTGGTTTATACGCACATTCAAACCCAGCACGCACAGGTCCTTACTTATACCAAGACTACGTGGTAGAGGTTTATCATCAAAATTTGCTTAAGCAAACTGGTAAAACAGCTGAGCAAGTGCCGTGGGGTACGCGCGTAAAAGGCGATGATTTAATGAGCCAAATTACAGTTGATGACGTAAAAGCGATGTTTGATCATGTTGTACAAAAAGAGTCTTTGTAATGAATGCACAAAAAAAAAATAAAGCACTTTTTTTAGACCGAGATGGCGTAGTAAATGTTGACCATGGTTATGTGTATCAAAGCGATAAATTTGAATTTATTGAAGGTGTTTTTAGTACTTGTAAAGCATTTTATGATGCGGGCTATAAAATCATAATCGTCACTAATCAATCTGGAATTGGCCGAGGTTATTACACCGAAACTGATTTTTTAGCACTAACTGATTGGATGAAAACCCAATTTAGCGATCACAGTATTGAAGTTGCCGATGTGTACTTTTGCCCTCATCACCCTAAAAAAGCGCACCCTGAATATTTGAAAGAGTGCAGTTGCAGAAAGCCTGCGCCAGGGATGTTATTGCAAGGCATACAAGAGCATAACATCGACCCTGCTTACAGTATAATGGTGGGCGATAAACTCAGTGATATGCAGGCTGCGAAAAAAGCAGGGATCACTACCCGCGTTTTAGTGCGTTCAGGTCAAAGCTTTGATGAAAGTGCCAAGCAAGAGGCTGATTTAATTATCGATTCTATAAACAGTTTACCTGCACTTTTAAAGACATAAATAAACTAAACAGATTAGCCTGTAAACTGGCAGGAATTCCTTCCAGTTTAGGGCGTTTGCGACGAACTGCAAACCGTGCATTTTCCCCATTAAACTTTTACAATACCCCCCATAATAAACAGTCGCTTAAATGTGGTTGTTGACCCGTTCAAATAAATGGAGAACACAGATGAGAGCATCTGCTTTTTTTAGCCAGCTACAACAGCAAATTGAAGACGTAAAAACCGAAGGTTTGTATAAAAGCGAACGTATTATTAAATCTCAGCAGCAAGCTCAAATCGAAGTTGCGTCAGGTAAAGTAATCAACTTTTGTGCTAATAACTACTTAGGTTTAGCTAATAGCCCAGAGCTAATTGAAGCTGCGCAAAACGGTTTAAATAATCATGGTTTTGGTGTGGCGTCTGTTCGTTTTATTTGTGGTACGCAAGATATTCATAAAACACTAGAGAAAAAAATCAGTGAGTTTTTGGAAACTGAAGACACCATTCTATATTCTTCGTGTTTTGATGCAAACACCGGTTTGTTTGAAACTATTTTAGGCGCAGAAGACGCTATTATTTCTGATTCATTAAACCATGCATCAATTATTGATGGTGTACGTTTGTGTAAAGCTAAGCGTTTTCGTTATGCAAATAACGATATGGCTGATCTTGAAAAGCAACTTATTGCAGCAGATGAAGCCGGCGTTAAAACGAAACTAATAGCTACTGATGGCGTGTTTTCTATGGACGGCGTTATTTGTAATTTAGAAGCTGTGTGCGACTTAGCCGATAAATATGATGCGCTTGTAATGGTTGATGACTCTCACGCAGTTGGCTTTGTTGGCGAAAACGGTAAGGGTACACCTGAGTACTGTAATGTATTAGACCGTGTAGATATTATCACCGGTACATTAGGTAAAGCGCTGGGCGGTGCTTCAGGTGGTTATACTTCAGGTAAAAAAGAAATTGTTGAATGGTTACGCCAACGTTCGCGCCCATACTTGTTCTCAAACTCATTAGCGCCTTCAATTGTTACTGCATCAATTAAAGTACTTGAAATGCTAGAAAATGGCGGTGAGCTTCGCGCTAAACTTTGGTCAAATGCTAAATACTTCCGTGAGCAAATGGAAGCTGCTGGTTTTACGTGTGCAGGTAAAGATCATGCAATTATTCCAGTAATGCTGGGAGATGCAAAAGTAGCCTCGTTAATGGCTGATAAGTTACTTGTTGAAGGTATTTACGTAACCGGTTTTTCATTCCCAGTAGTACCAAAAGGGCAAGCGCGTATTCGTACACAAATTTCAGCGGCGCATAGCATTGAGCAACTTGATATTGCTATTGATGCATTTACCCGCATTGGTAAAGAAATGGGCGTTATTTAATTTTATTTTAAACCGAAGCCTTGCTTCGGTTTTTTAGTTGAGTGTGAATTATGAAAGCATTATCTAAATTAAAAGCAGAACCGGGCATTTGGATGACAGATGCGCCAAAGCCAGAAGTCGGTCATAACGACTTACTGATTAAAATTCGTAAAACAGCTATTTGTGGTACCGACGTACATATTTACAAATGGGATGAATGGGCAAGCAAAACTATTCCTACTCCAATGGTTGTTGGTCACGAATATGTTGGTGAAGTCGTTGATATGGGCCAGGAAGTTCGTGGCTTTAAAGTAGGCGATCGCGTATCGGGTGAAGGTCATATTACATGTGGGCATTGTCGTAACTGTCGTGCTGGGCGTGTACATTTATGCCGTAATACAACGGGTGTTGGCGTAAACCGTGAAGGTGCATTTGCAGAGTATTTGGTTATTCCTGCATTTAATGCATTTAAAATTCCAGATAATATTTCTGACGAACTGGCTTCAATTTTTGACCCGTTTGGCAATGCAGTTCATACCGCATTATCGTTCGACTTAGTTGGCGAAGATGTACTTATTACTGGTGCAGGCCCAATTGGTATTATGGCAGCAGCGGTTGCAAAACACGTTGGTGCTCGCCACGTCGTTATTACCGACGTAAATAAATACCGCCTAGATTTAGCCCGCAAAATGGGTGCATCTCGCGCGGTAAACGTGGCAAGCGAAAAGCTTGAAGATGTAATAAAAGACTTAGGTATGACAGAGGGCTTTGATATTGGTCTTGAAATGTCAGGTGTGCCAAGCGCTTTTAATTCAATGCTTAATAACATGAACCACGGCGGTAAAATTGCCATGCTAGGTATTCCACCATCTGATATGGCAGTTGATTGGAACCAAGTTATTTTTAAAGGTTTAGTGATTAAAGGTATTTACGGTCGCGAAATGTTCGAAACGTGGTACAAAATGGCAAGCTTGATTCAATCTGGTCTTGATTTGAACCCAATCATTACACATCAGTATTCTGTGGATGACTTCCAAGCTGGCTTTGATATGATGATTTCAGGTCAGTCAGGTAAAGTGATTTTAAACTGGGATTAGTTCCTAACTAAATTACAAGAAGGGCGGCTTTAGCCGCCTTTTTTATACTATTAATTAAAGAGACTTCAATGGCATTTAAACACATTTCTATAGCGCAAACGTTAGAACTTCTAGATAAAGAAGACGTTGTAATTGCAGATATTCGCGATCCAAATTCGTATCAAGCTGGTCGTATTCCAGGCTCAGAAGCACTTTCTAACGGTAATATTGCACAATTTATGATGGAAAAAGAATTCGATCAGCCAATTATTATTGTGTGTTACCACGGTATGAGCTCTCAGGGCGCAGCTAGTTATTTAGTTGAGCAAGGCTTTGAAGATGTTTACAGCATGGATGGCGGTTTTACTGCGTGGGAAGCGTCTTATAGCGAGAAAGTAGAGCGATGATAGAGCTTGGCAGTTTAAATAACCCACGCGCCGCACAGGGCTTTATAGATTATTTAAAAAGCCAGGGCCTAGATGCAAAGATACACTCGGCAGATGGCAGTAATGTCATTATTAGCGTGACTGAGGAGGACTTTCATCAAGTTCAGCCTTTATGGGTTGAGTTTACACAAAACCCTAATCATGAAAAATACCAGCAAGCATCTTGGGATGTAGGCAGCACACAGTCGCCGCTTAAATATCAAGGGCAATCACTTAATCTTATGGCGCGGTTTAAAGCGCTTAGCTGGCTTAACCAAACTGTTAGCATATTAAGTATTGTTATTTATGTCGCTTTTTTATTGGGTGGATTTGATGAAATTTATACAGCTCTGCAATTTAATCCATCACAACCGCTTAGTTGGTTAACACCTGCGCTTGTGCATTTTAGCGCGATGCATATTGTGTTTAATTTAATTTGGTGGATGTCGCTTGGCGACAATATCGAAAAGCAATGCGGAAAACTCAGCTTAATAGGTTTGTTTTTAGTGACTGCACTTATTAGTAATTGGGCGCAATACCTAATGGTTGGTCCCAACTTTGGCGGTTTGAGTGGCGTAGTATATGGGTTACTTGGTTTTTGTTGGATTCATAGTTTTTTAAATCCGAACAAACCTGCGCTGGTTAGTACGGCTATTGTTGGTTTTATGTTGATTTGGTTAGTGCTTGGGTTTGCAGATGTATTGTTTGTAGGTATGGCTAATTGGGCGCACTTAGGTGGGTTAGTTAGCGGTATGGCTTTTGCCTACACCGCCAAAGTATTTAACGCAAAACGTTAAATACTAATGATATAAATATTTAGTGAACAAGACTTCACGGATGATCTCTTGTCCTGTTTCTTCTTTTAAGAGGCTTTTTAGTTTTTCGGCGCACTTTGCGCGTATTTCTTCACGGCCAGTAAGGGATTTTATTTTTTCTTCAGGCTCTTTAGATAAAATCTCTACTAGGGCATCACGTAGTAATGGCGTGTGGTGCTCTACTACTGCAATATCTGAAGTGTCATTAAGCATTAAATCAATAGTTACACGCACATAGCCCATTTTTTTACTTGATGCGCCAATGTAGTTGGTGATTATATCGGGCTCAAAACCAAAATAACCAACTGTAGATTCAGCACGAGCTGTAAAGCTTATGACGCTTACAAAGAACGTAAAAAGACCTGCGTATACTATTTTTTTCATATTTAAAGCGTTTCTTAAAACTTGTTACAAATAGTTTATACTTAATAGTGGGTAATAAACAGCGCCAAGCTATTATTTATGGTTATAAAACATCACTTTTTCAAAAGCTTTGGCAATGGTATCATCTCGTTGTTTTTTATTTTGTTGAGCTATTGTGATTACTTATCCTCTGTCTATATCTGCTAATTGGCAGTCCACTTCATATGTAAGTGACTTATCTCCTCTAGAGCAAGAATGGCTTTTTGAACCTAATTCTTTAACTGCTAAATTAAAAAGTAAATCACAAATTTTTAGTGTAAGAGTATTAAGCGAGCAGTTATTTACTTTAAGTCTAGAGCAAAAGTTATTACTAAACTGTAGCGCTAAAACAGCTATTAATAGAGAAGTACTCTTATTGTGCGATAACAAACCTGTGGTATACGCACAGAGCTGGCTTCCTAAAAATGATTCGAGCAATCCTTTGCACAATATGGGTGAACGACCTCTTGGTGATGTGATTTTTCAAGACCCAGCACTAAAACGAACGGATATAGAAATTGCTTATTTTGATGCCAAGCACCCCGTTCAGCAATTAGTTGCAAAATTAAATCTACCCGAAAAAAACTTACTAGGGCGTCGAAGTGTATTTTCACTCAAAGAATATAAATTTTTAGTGTGTGAAGTGTTTTTACCAGGAGCATATTTATACTCATGAAATTAGCCGCTTTAAAGCCAAAACATATTTCTTACTATATACAGCTAATGCGTATAGATAAGCCCATTGGTACCTTGTTATTACTTTGGCCAACATACTGGGCTTTATGGCTTGCTAATAGTGGGATGCCGAGCTTACTCAACTTTATTATATTTACGCTGGGCGTTGTTGTTATGCGAAGTGCAGGGTGTGTAATTAATGATTTTGCAGATAGGAAAATAGACGGCTCTGTAAAGCGCACAGCTCAGCGGCCGCTAGCTTCAGGGCGGGTTAGTAGTGGTGAAGCACTTAGCCTATTTTTACTGCTCATAGTTATTGCGTTTATTTTAGTATTAATGCTTAGCGTTAATACTATTTTGCTTTCTTTTGGGGCTTTGGCTTTAGCCTTTTGCTACCCTTTTATGAAACGCTATACACAATTACCACAAGTTGTTTTAGGAGCTGCATTTGGTTGGGCTATTCCAATGGCCTATATGGCTTCAATAAATGCATTACCGCAGCAGGCATGGTTATTATTTATAGCCAACATTTGCTGGACAGTCGCTTATGACACTATGTATGCGATGGTTGATAGAGATGACGATTTAAAAATAGGGGTAAAATCAACCGCTATTTTATTTGGTAAATTCGACCGCCACATAATCTTTTTACTTAATGCTGTATTTATAGCGCTGGTTGCGTTTATTGGTATAAGTAATCATTTAAGTGTCGCGTTTGGCGTTGGTTTGAGTGTAGCAGCTGGTTTATTGGCATACCAACAAACGCTTATTCATAAGCGTGAAAGAGATGCCTGCTTTAAAGCGTTTTTAAATAATCATTATGTGGGCTTGGCTATCTTTATAGGGTTATTACTTTCATACCCAATAGCATTTTAAAGCCTTAGTAAAGGCTGTTAAAATGAGTTATTTAGAGCTATCGGGGCGGATCAATAATACCGCTAATAGAGGCGTTTTTTCTAAACCATCCAGCAATAGAATAGCGTTCGTCAACTGCAGGAAGCACTTCATGGGCAAAACGTTCACTTTCAAACATAACCAATGTGCCAGCAGTTGGTTTAATCGTTATTTCTACTTCTTTACTTTTAGGTTTATAAATAACAAGTTCGCCACCTTGCTCTGGCGTATTTAAATAAAGCACCGTTGTAAATACACGATTAGATCGACCTTTAAATGCATCTAAGTGTTTTTTGTAAAAATCACCCTGTGTATATTTTGCATAATGGCATTCGTAATCAAATAGCCCCATAAAAAAGCTACGATTTAATGTGGTTTTTATACTTTGCATTATTGCTTGGTAAGTAAGCTGTGCTTGAGAGCTGCCGTCAAACCAATAGGTTTTGTCAGTACGAATAGTTTTATCTATTTGTAAGTTATTTAATCGACCAATACCGGCAAGGCTAAAGTGGGGGTTTATACGGTGACAATCTGCAACTAAATCGTTAACTAAATCGGCAATAAGCGCGTTATGAATTACGGTGTATCCTTGGCGTTCTATATCATCTAAATAGACATCAGGACCAAAAAGTGTGTTCATTCACATCAGCTGTTTAAAAAAGGTGCGACAGTGTAGCCGAAAAGCGATTTAAAGCTACTGTTTATTGTGCCGCACTTTTTCAAAAAGAAGGATTAGTTAAATGCAGCTCCCGCTTTTTTTATAAGCGACAGCAAGTGCTCTACATGTTCGGTAATAGATGTTTGTTGGCTTGTTTGTACAACGAGTTGTTCGTGATTTAAATCTTTATTTGTTTTTAGTTGTACGAGTTCAGAGTTCTCTGCGATTGTGTTTGCATGCTCAATGCTTGCTATAGCAAAGTGATCTGATTTAACTACACCAGCCATTACTTGCTCAATGCTGCCCACTTTAATACTTGATGATTTATTTAAAGAATCAATTGCTTCATTAAGCATAGTTTGCACTTGTTTAGATTGAGAGAAGCAGCCAAACATAGGGTAGCTATCAAGATTTTGCTTACTTATATCGTTTTTATGTGCAAGAGGGTGATTTTTTGAAACAAATAATACAAGCTGATCAGGTAAGTGAATGTCACTGCCAATACTATTAATAGCTTGAGAGTATACACTTATGTCTATTTCACCTTGTTGGAGTCTGCGTGTTAGCTCTTGTTGATCTTGTAACTGCATTTCAATTTTTATATGAGGATATTGGGCTAAAAACTGTCCACAAGAAATCGGTACTATGCTGCTTGCCTTATTGGTATAGCCAATAACAAGTTTTTCATTAGCATTACCGTTTACTGATTGAAAAATCCGTTTTTTCGTTAGCTCAAGTTCCGATAGAGTCGTTTTAGCATATTCAAGGAAAAGTTCGCCTTCAGGCGTTAATTTAACCGAACGAGTTGAGCGTTTTACTAACTCATATCCCATTTCATTTTCAAGTGTTTGAATACTGCGCGTTAGCGCTGAAGTACTAATTTGGGTTTGTTCAGCTGCTTGTCTAAAGTGACGTAATACACCAAGTGCTACAAATTGCTCTAATTGTTCAAATCTCACTTTATAGTCCCTTTTTATAAGTAAGTCGCAGATACCACGGATATCAAATATATTAATTTTTATTCTAAAGTTTAGTAAAATTCTATATTGAAATACGGTTGCAAGTTCATACGTGTTTCCAGCAGGATACCCCCCTTTTAGTATTAATTAAAGAGGAAAGCGACCAAATAGTATTACTTTTTTAATTGATAACTAGTTGTTTATTGTGTTTTGTCTATATTTTTGCAATTAACTATCTAGGCAAAGTTATTTTAACTCAGTGGGTTAGTTAGGAGATTGGAATTTAATTGTTCTAATTAATAAAAAAGTACGCCCCAAAATAGGGCGCACATATAACATGATTATGACAAATAATAGGGTGTTTTATCTATAAGAGTTTATTTTACAAAATTTCTATTTATTCGGCTGCTTAATGGTTTATTTTCAATGCTTTGTAATTCTATTTCAATCGCATCACAGGAAATATGTATTTCGAATAAAGACGTTAATAACGATAAACTTAAGCAAGCTAAGCTAATGCCAAATAAAATAATTCCTGTGGTATTAAATTCAATAAATAAAGCAAACATCGAAAATGTACACAGTAAAAAAGAGGCTACGCCGTATACCTGCATTGTTCTTATTAAGTTTATTCGTTTACGTAAGTTAGTGATTTGAGCGACTACAACAGGTCGGATAGATTCGCCTTCACGCGCATTTAACTCTCTAATTAATTGCGCTAAAACTAAAAATCGGTTTGTATAGGCTAATAATAGCAGCGATATGGCCGGAAAAAGTAAGCCCGGGGTTGTAAGTGTCATGTTTATTCCTTAAAAGTGCAGCATGCTAATAATTTAGCGCAGGATATTGATAACACAAAATAAATGAGGTGAATATTGCAAAATATTAATAATAAAAATTCAACTGATAGCTCTTTTCAATGGGTTACAATTTATAAAGCCGAAAATACCCTTGAGGCTAATATTATTAAAGGTTTAATACAAACCAGTGGCATCGAATGCAAAATAAAAGGTGAGATGCTCCAAGGCGCATTGGGAGAAATTCCATTTGATCAAGCACAAGTTAGTGTGCAGGTTTATGCGATAAAAGAGCGCCATGCGCGCCAAATATTGTTAAACTATCAACAAGTAAAACAATCCGCTCCAGATTGGGTATGCCCTAACTGTAATGAGCATAATGGATCAACATTTGATTTTTGTTGGTCGTGTGAGACGTTAAAGAATGACTAAAGCAAATAATTTTCAGCGTATTAGAGAGCTTAACTATTTACAAAAAGCTGTTTTAGCAAGTGCTTTAATAGAGCGAATGCTGCCAAATTACGGTTTATTTAGCGAAGCAACGGGGTTTGGTGATGAAACCTTACTTCGTAATTCGCTTAATGTTTGTTGGGAAAAAATATTACTGCCTAAAAGTAAAATAGATCTCGAAAAACAAGTTGAAAAAATAGAACCGAATGTTCCTGAACTTGCTGATTTTGATATGTTTGGTACTTACCCTGCTATTGATGCTGCAACGTCTTTACTTAGCTTAATGCATGGTTTAATGGCGCAAGATGAGCAAGAGTTCATTAGTGTCAGTAAAATATCTCAAGCAACAGTGGCCCGCTTTATTGAATATCAAATGACGGTTGAAGGTGAGGTTGCAGATAACACGGCCGTTAGAGAGCATCCATTAATGCAATACGAAATTGAAGTATTAGGTGAGCTAATTGATTTTGTAGAAAATATGGGGCGTATTACCTCTGATAGCGTGAAGGCACTTAAAAAGTTTGCCCTAGAAGATGGCCAAACAAATATTGGCCTTACGTTATAAAAACAGCGAAGTGAAATTTTAAAGGCAGGAGAAGTACAGTGCGAATTTTAGGCATTGAATCGTCATGCGATGAAACAGGTATTGCAATATACGATGACGAAAAAGGCTTGTTAGCTCATCAATTATACAGCCAGGTAAAAGTACACGCTGATTATGGCGGTGTAGTACCGGAACTTGCATCGCGCGATCATGTTCGTAAAACGCTACCACTTATAGACGCAGCTTTTGCACAAGCGGGTTGCGGCCCAGAAGATTTAGACGGTATTGCTTATACTGCAGGCCCAGGTTTAGTTGGAGCATTGTTGGTAGGTACTTCTATTGGTCGTTCATTAGCATACGGTTGGGATATTCCAGCTGTTGCTGTTCATCATATGGAAGGGCATTTACTTGCTCCGATGCTTGAAGAAAATATTCCTGAGTTTCCGTTTATTGCATTGCTTGTATCAGGCGGTCATACCATGATGGTTAAAGTAGCGGGTATTGGACAATACGAAGTACTAGGTGAGTCAGTTGATGATGCCGCAGGCGAAGCCTTTGATAAAACGGCTAAGTTACTTGGTCTTGACTACCCTGGAGGTCCGCGCTTAGCTAAAATGGCTGAACAAGGCGTTGCGAAGCGCTTTATTTTTCCTCGCCCGATGACCGACAAACCAGGTCTTGATTTTAGTTTTAGTGGTTTAAAAACTGCAGCATCAATCACTATTCGTGAAAATGACGACGACGATCAAACTAAAGCTGATATAGCGCATGCATTTCAAACAGCGGTTATTGATACGCTGGTTATTAAGTGCAAGCGAGCGCTTAAACAAACAGGTATTAAGCGTTTAGTAATCGCCGGTGGCGTAAGTGCAAATACACAGCTTCGACTGCAGCTTGAACGCGTAATGAAAGGTATGAAAGGCGAAGTTTTTTATCCACGTACTGAATTTTGTACCGACAACGGTGCAATGATTGCTTATGCAGGAATGCAACGTTTAAAAGCAGGGCAATTTGCCACACTTGATATGAAAACAAAACCTCGTTGGCCTATAGATAGCCTTGAGCCGATTTAATGACTCATATTTTAGATATTTTTGTTTTCATCGGTGGGTGCTTTTTTAGCACCCACTTTTGGTTCTTCCCCGCTAAATAATCGAATAATATTAGTACGGTGACGAAATATAATTAACAGCGTGATAAAAGTAACGGGAAGAGTATAAAGTGGTTTTATTAGCCATGTATATAAGGGCGCTAAAGATACAGCTACAAGCGCTGCCAGTGATGAATAGCGTGTTATTGCCACTATAACCAGCCATGTACAAACAAGTAAACCAGCCAATGATAAGCCAATAGGTAATAATGAGCCAAATGCCGTTGCTACTGCTTTACCGCCTTTGAAGCTAAAAAACAGTGGGTACATATGGCCTAAGCAAGCAGCTACTGCGACTAAACCAAGCTCTAAAGGTTCAACTTCTAAAAAATAAGCCCCCCATACCGGAATAGTGCCTTTTAAAATATCAAACACTAAAACCAAGCAAGCCGGAAATGCTCCGCCTAATCTATAAACATTTGTAGCTCCTGGGTTGTTAGAACCACTATTACGAGGGTCAGGGAGTTTGAACAACCGCGACACTAAAATAGCCGACGAAATCGACCCAAGTAAATAAGCTAAAACAAACATTAAAGTGGCTAACACACGCTTCCTTATTTTTTAATTGCTATACCAATTGATAGTACTTTTAAGCTATTATTGGCAGCAAAATTTATCGTGAAAATTATTAACAGGCTATTTAATAGCTAGTTTGGTTATTTTGCTATTGTAGAAGTTATTTTCACATATTTAAACACTGGCTAAACCATATACAGTATTAATTTTATTGATGCTTTGTATAGTTGCTTAGTCGTTTGTTGTTATTTGGAGTATCAATGGATAAGGTTTTTATATCTCAATTACACGTCGACACTATTATTGGAGTGTACGACTTTGAAAAAGAAAGTAAACAGAGCCTTTATTTTGATATTGAAATGCTTAGTGATATTAAGCCTGCAGCCGAAAATGACGATATTAATTTAGCACTGGATTACTCAAAAGTAAGCGAACGCGTTATTAAGCACTGCACTGCAAAACCTGTTGAGTTGCTAGAGACTTTGGTTGAGCAGTTGGCTGAGATTATTTTAAGCGAGTTTAATACGCCACAAGTTACTATAAGAGTAAGTAAACCTGCAGCAATAGCACAAGCACAAACTGTGGGTGTTGAAATTACACGTGTTAAGGCAACTGACTAAATGGCTCAAATTTATATCAGCCTAGGGTCAAATATAAATAAAGCGCATTATATACAATGTGCATTAATTGCACTTAAGCAGCACTTTGAGCACATTGTGCACTCGTCTGTTTTTGAAAGTGAAGCAGTTGGGTTTGCTGGCAATAATTTTTATAATTCAGTAGTTGGCGCTACAACTGATATGTCGCTTGCTGATGTATGCGCTTTATTAAAACAAATAGAGCGTGATAATGGGCGTACAGCGAACGATAAAAAATTTAGTCCACGAACGCTCGATTTAGATTTACTGTTTTATGATGATGTAACTTGCGATTCCCCAGCGCAATTACCACGTGATGAAATAACTAAAAATGCATTTGTATTACAACCTCTGAGTGAGGTTGCCCCAGATTTTTATCATCCTGTAGCTAAGCAAACGATTGCGCAGTTATGGAATGAATATAATAACCCTCAACAAAAGCTATGGAAGGTGGAGTTTTCTAACCTATGAGTATTATCGAAATAATTATTTTAGCCCTCATACAGGGATTTACTGAGTTTTTACCAATATCGAGTTCTGCGCATTTAATTCTCCCATCGCAAATTTTAGGCTGGGAAGATCAAGGGCTTGCGTTTGACGTAGCAGTACATGTTGGTACTTTAATAGCCGTTGTTATTTATTTTCGTAAAGAAGTAGTAGATATACTAAGCGCATGGTTTAAATCTTTTGGTAAGCAAGGCACTACCGATGACAGTAAATTAGGCTGGTGGATTATACTAGGTACAGTGCCTGCCGCTATTTTAGGTTTACTTTTAAAAGACTTTATTGAGTTATATTTGCGAAGCGCTTGGGTAATTGCTACTACCACCATTGTATTTGGTTTGTTGCTTTGGTACGCGGATGCAAAAGGGAAACAAATTAAAACTATTTATCAGCTCAATTGGAAAACGGCACTTATCATTGGTTTTGCACAAGCTGTTGCAATGATCCCGGGTACTTCTCGATCAGGTATCACGATGACCGCTGGTTTAATGTTGGGTATGAATAAGCAAAGCGCAGCGCGTTTTTCGTTTTTACTAGCGATTCCGATTATTTCTATGATGGGGCTTTATTATATTGCAGAGCTTGCACTGGGTGACCATGTAGTTGATTGGAATACATTATTGCTTGGTGTGGTGCTATCGTTCTTATCGGCTTATGCATGTATATTTATGTTTTTAAAAGTAATAGAGCGAATGGGTATGTTGCCATTTGTAATATATCGTTTATTACTCGGTGTAGGTTTGATTGTATTTTTAATGATGTAGAAAATAATCGCCTAACAAAAAAGCCTTCTGACTAAGAAGGCTTTTTTGTTATCAAGTGGACATTTTGGCACGAGTGAAATGCTTACTCGCAATGGTAACTAAGCACGAATTTTGGCATTATAGCGCCATTAAACTTTGCATAGCTGTAAAGTGAGCATACGATTTAAGGAAAGTATATGCATATACATATTTTGGGCATTTGTGGCACGTTTATGGGTGGTATTGCAGCCATTGCTAAATCATTAGGTCATAAAGTAACGGGTTCTGATCAAAACGTTTACCCACCAATGAGTACGCAACTTGAAGAGCTTGGCATTGAACTGACTCAAGGCTACGACGTATCTCAATTAGAGCCAAAACCAGATATGGTAGTTGTCGGTAATGCAATGAGCCGTGGTAACCCGTGTGTTGAATATGTGCTTGATAAAGGTCTGCCTTATACATCTGGCCCTGAATGGCTTAAACATAACCTATTACAAAAATCGTGGGTACTTGCTGTAGCGGGTACGCATGGAAAAACAACCACAGCAAGTATGCTTGCGTGGGTTTTAGAATATGCAGGTTTAAAACCAGGGTTTTTAATTGGCGGCATAGTCCAAAATTTTGGTGTATCGGCAAAAGTGGGTGAAACGCCATTTTTTGTTATTGAAGCCGATGAATACGACACTGCTTTTTTTGATAAGCGCAGTAAGTTTGTCCATTACCTTCCACGTACACTTATTTTAAATAATCTTGAATTCGATCACGCTGATATTTTCGAAGATTTGAACGCAATAAAAAAACAATTTCATCACTTAATGCGTACATTACCTCAAAGCGGCAAGGTAATTTGGCCTAAGCAAGACGTAGCGCTTAATGACGTAATAGCACAAGGGCTTTGGAGCGAAAGCGAAACGCTAGGCGATGATTGGAGCTATGAATTAATAAAAGCCGATGGTAGTGAGTTTAATGTACTTTTAAATAACGAAAAGCAGGGCACTGTTTGCTGGCAAGCAATAGGCGAGCATAACGTTAAAAATGCAATTATGACTATCGCAGCAGCGCGTCATGTGGGTATAGCTGTTGATCATAGTATTGATGCCTTAGGAGAATTTATTAGCCCTAAAAGGCGTATGGAGCTAAAGGCTGATATTAATAATATTAAGGTGTATGACGATTTTGCGCATCACCCAACAGCAATTAAAACTACGCTTGCAGGACTGCGCGCAAAAGTAGGTGATGAAAAAATTATCGCTATTTTAGAGCCGCGCTCAAACACTATGAAAATGGGCGTGCACCAATATACATTATTAGATTCACTGCGTGATGCTGACGACGTACTACTTTTTGAACCAGAGAATCTAAATTGGTCGCTAAAAGAGCAAGCAGATAAAGCAGGCATGCAGTGCTTTAGCAGCACGCAAACAATTATTGATACGGTGCTTGAAAATATTGAGCCTAATCAGCATATTTTAATTATGAGCAATGGCGGTTTTAATGGCCTTCATCAACACCTTGTTGATGGTTTAGCTGATAAATACAGCGGAGAATAGTGTGCAATTTAAAGATAGAATTACGCTCGCTTTTAGCGGTGCATCAGGTGCGCCTTATGGTTTAAGGTTACTTGAAGTATTGCTTGAGCAGCAATTTCAAGTTTACGTACTTATCTCAAGTGCAGCGCGAGTGGTGCTTGATACAGAATCAAATATTAAGCTCTCTGGTAATGAAGATAAAGCCACTGAGCAGTTAAGTACGCTGTTTAATGCTAAATCTGGGCAGTTAAAAGTATACGGTAAAGATAACTGGTTTAGCCCTGTGGCTTCGGGCTCTGCTGCACCTAAAAAAATGGTGGTATGTCCATGCAGTGCTGGATCGGTTTCTGCAATTGCAGTAGGGGCGTCAGATAACTTATTAGAGCGCGCCGCTGATGTGGTAATTAAAGAACGCGGACAGTTAATTTTAGTGCCGCGCGAAACACCGTTTAACGAAATTCATTTAGAAAACATGCTTAAGTTATCTCGTTTAGGTGTGACCATAATGCCAGCAGCGCCTGGCTTTTATCATAAGCCACAAAGTATTGAAGACTTAGTTGATTTTATGGTGGCGAGAATTTTAGATCATTTAAATATTGAACATAACCTAACAAAACGTTGGGGTTATGGTGAGGGTAAGTAATGAATAAGCAAAATATTGCTTTAAATATAGAAGGCCTTACCAAGGTTTATAAAAATGGTGTTGAGGCTATTAAAGGCGTTGATTTACAAGTTAAAGAGGGCGACTTTTTCGCTTTACTTGGTCCAAACGGAGCAGGTAAATCAACCACTATTGGTGTTATTTCGTCACTTGTTAATAAAACAAAAGGCAAAGTAGAAGTATTCGGTTGTAATATTGATACTGATTTAGAAGCTGCAAAAGCGCATTTAGGCTTAGTGCCTCAAGAGTTTAACTTTAGTCAGTTTGAAACACTTAGCCAAATACTTGTTAACCAAGCCGGTTATTATGGTGTGCCACGTGGCGAAGCCCATAAACGTGCTGATAAATACTTAGCGCAACTTGGCTTACTTGAGAAAAAAGACAAACAAGCACGTACGCTTTCAGGCGGTATGAAACGCCGATTAATGATTGCGCGTGCCCTTATGCACGAACCTAAGTTGCTTATACTTGATGAGCCAACAGCGGGTGTAGACATAGAACTTCGTCGTTCAATGTGGGATTTTTTACGCCAAATAAATGAGCAAGGCGTAACTATTATTTTAACTACACATTACCTTGAAGAAGCAGAGTTATTGTGTAAAAACATCGCCATAATCGATAATGGCCGAATTGTTGAAAACACGACCATTAAAGCACTGCTTGCAAAGCTTGATAAAGAAACCTTTATTTTAGATTTAAAAATGCCAGCAAACCCTGTAACGCTTGAAGGTTATAAATTTACCATGACGGACGATCACACTGTTGAAGTGGAAGTCGCTAAGTCTCAAGGCTTAAATGCGGTTTTTAGTGCATTAACAACTCAAGGTAATACTGTATTGAGTATGCGAAATAAAGCAAACCGATTAGAAGAGTTATTTGTTGGATTACTAGAGCAAGGGCGGGGCGAATAAATGTTTAAATATGGCGTAGCCTTAAAGAGTTTGTGGATCAAAGAGTGCATTCGTTTTTTACGTATTTGGGTGCAAACTTTAGTACCGCCAGCAATTACGATGAGCTTATATTTTGTTATTTTTGGTAACTTAATTGGTTCACGCATTGGCGACATGGGCGGCTTTAGTTATATGGAGTTTATTGTACCTGGCCTTATAATGATGTCGGTCATTACCAATTCCTATTCCAACGTAGCCTCTAGTTTTTACTCAACAAAGTTTCAAAAAAGCATTGAAGAGCTTTTAGTTGCACCTGTACCTAACTACATCATTGTTCTAGGTTATATGGGGGGCGGTATGACGCGCGGTATTATGGTGGGCTTTATAGTTACCTGTGTGTCGTTATTATTTGTTGATATTCAAATTCATAATATTTTTGTAATTATAGCGACGGTTATTTTAACCTCAGCCGTGTTTGCTTTAGGTGGCTTAATTAATGCGATTTACGCAAACAGCTTTGACGATATAAGCATTATCCCCACCTTCATACTAACGCCACTAACTTACTTAGGCGGTGTATTTTATTCAATTACGTTGCTGCCTGAATTTTGGCAGAATGTATCACAAATCAACCCTATAATTTATATGGTTAACGCATTTCGTTATGGCTTTTTAGGTGTGTCGGATGTTGATTTGAGCGTGGCTCTTGGGGTTATTTTAGTATTTATAACAGCGTTATTTACATTAGCGCTTACATTGATCAAAAAAGGTGTGGGGCTAAGACACTAATGAGTGATGCAAATTCACGTAGTATTGTATCTAATCAAGCGGGTATTCACGAAAAGCTTGATGAAATAGTAAATAAGCACTTAGATGCTGAATTTAAAAAGCCAATTGCAGCGCATACCCAAGCCGCATTTGACGAGGTTAATGCTAAAGTACAAGCCTTTAGTGGCCCGCTTATTTTAGACTCGTGTTGTGGCGTAGGTGAAAGCTCAGCTAACTTAGCTAAGCGCCACCCAGATGCACTTATAATTGGTATTGATAAATCGTCGCACCGATTAGATAAGCACGATGTTGAATATAAGCAAACCGACAGTGGTCAGTACATCTTAGTGCAAGCAGACTTAAACGACTTTTGGCGTTTAGCGGTTGCTGCTAATTGGCAACCTATACACCATTATTTGTTGTATCCAAACCCGTGGCCTAAATCTAAGCATATTCGTAGACGCTGGCATGGCGCGGCTATTTTTCCATTTATCGTTAAGTTAGGTGGAAAATTAGAAGTGCGCAGCAATTGGGATATTTACGTTAAGGAGTTCGCTCGGGCGCTTGAATTAACAGGCAACCCTTGCGATGTAACGCTTTATGAGTCAGACGATGCAATTACGCCTTTTGAGCGTAAATACTGGGCCAGTGGCCAACAAAGCCACCGGCTCGTTATTAACTTACCTCGCTAGAGTAAGTTAAAGTGCTAATTCTTCTTCTATAACCGTACTAACATGTGACACTGGGTGGGCAAAGTAGTTGCCTTGCATTAGTGTCACATTCGCCTTTTTAAGTGCGGTTACTATGGTTGCATTTTCTACCGACTCTGCCATTAATTGCAAACCAAGTTGATTAGCAAAACTGGCTATATGTTCAATAAATAAATAGATATCTTTGTCATTCACTATTTGCTTTATTAGTGCGCCATCTAGCTTAATACCATCTACTTCCAGCTTAAGTACGTTTGATATATTTGAATAACCACTACCAAAGTCATCAATAATAACCTTAACGCCTTTCGTTTTAACCATTCCAATAAATGCTTTCACCTCAGAAAAGTTGGCAATAGCTTGGGTTTCTAAAAGCTCTAGTGTGATATTACCAGGATGCGGGTAGCGCTTAAGTTCGTCCGCAATAAACTCACTTAAATTAGGGTCGAGCATATCTTGTGCTGTTATATTTAAACTCCAGCAAATATCGGTTTTTCTAAAGCGACTAACACATTGTGAAAATATAGTACGGGTAAGTATTCCGTCCATTCTTGAGCGAGTAACAACATTTAAAAATGCATCAGGTTTCAACACTTCCCCTTGCGCCGTTACCATTCGAGCTAAACATTCGTATTGAACGACCTTGTTGGTATTTGTATCAATAATGGGTTGAAAGTAAGGCACTATACGGTTGTTATCAAACGCTTCACGCACCTCTTTAGCCATTTCAACATTGTATTGATATTGCGTTTTTACATCGTGTAGCGCTTTTGAGTAGTTAACTACGCTATGCCTGCCTTGTTTAGCTTGCAGCGCCGCTATATGAGCGTTTTCAAGTAGTAGTGATTTATTGCCACTGGCAATACCTGCACATAGGGTTATGTAAATAAAAGGGTCAGTTAACACTGGGGTATTAAAGTTATATGTTTTTACGAGATCGGTAAATTCGTCATTACTCATTTCTTTAGGAGCGAGTAATACTATTTTGTTGGTTGCTAGTCTGTATATATGGCAATGCGCAGAGCTTCTGAGTTTAAAGTGAATAAGTAAGTTTTTCATTACTTTGTCACCCACTTCAGTGCCGTAGAAACTGTTTATATCTTCTATTTCATTAACCCAAATAACGGCTAACTGCATGTGATGAGCATTACTTTTTTTAATAAAGTACTCAAGAGCAATATGATTTGAAAAACCAGTACTTGAGTCAGTTGCTAAAGAGCGCTTTAGTAAATAAATATATATGGCGGCAACTAGTATCGCGATAAAAAAGAAGAAGCTCGCCATGGCAGCTGCTTTTGATACGCTTTCTTTAAGTTTCTCGTTTAAATTGTAAATAGTTATATCGGCACCCGTTAAATAGGTATTGCCGTTAATAGGGTCAACGTAAGGAATAAAAATAGTTTTAAAGTGGCCCCACTGATCGCTCGATATTTCAAATACAGGCTCGGTTGAGTAAAAAGCACTTATATTTGCATCGGTAGCTTCAGGGTAGAGATCTAAAAATTGAGTTACTTTGCCATTATTCTGATCGTCTTGCGTGTAGCTTGATGAGCTAAAAAGAACCTTTCCGTCTTTTAAAATCATTGAATACACATAAGCAATATCAAGTGCTTGAGCAAACTCAGAGAGCTGTTTACTCTTATTTTGATAGTAAGAAAAACTTATGTTGTCGCCTTGATTAACCGCACTTAAGTAATTTTCACCTAGAATATGTTTAACGCTGGTGGCGGCATTAAGTAAGCGATTATCAACCGACTGCATTATTTCAGCACGCGTGGTTTGGTAAGTGTAGTAAACATAGGTAAGCAAGCTTATTAAAAATAAGCTAAAGCCTGCCACTATCCAACTAACTTTGACTCTTCCTTCTGGCATATGTGTCCCTTTTTTGTTATCAAATTTATTATACCCAAAATAAGTAAATGCCCAATAAATAATTAGGTTTGGTAGAGTTTTAATTAAATTATCATTTTTTTGTCATCGCTTTGATTGCTTTTATAGGTTTAAACGAGACATTTTAGTTATATTGCAGTAAAGTTAGCGCAATTTTTAAAGAAACACGATTGCTCTAAATGTCCTAATAATTAGGCGTTTTTGATGGGTAAGCGCGTGTTTTAGCTACACACACTAGGTATTGAGATGGATCAAAAGCGTTGTGCCGTCGCCTCTAAAGAAAGCCTTAAGCGTATATTTACTGTACCTGAAGCGCCAGACTCAACTTTAAGCAAAATCGAGCTTGAAATTTCGAGTAATTTAGCAGGTTTTCTAAACGAAAATATAGCGGCAATTGAAAAACCATTACATGAAATCGAAAAAGATTTTCAGTCGGCAGTGATCCCAGAGGATCCAACGTTTGTATCTGCTTATGCCCAAGACATAATGGAGCAACTTGTTGCGCATTCTGTGCATACAGCTGCGCCTAGCTTTATTGGTCACATGACCTCTGCCTTGCCGCATTTCTTATTACCGCTGTCAAAATTGATGGTAGGGCTAAATCAAAATCTAGTAAAAATAGAAACGTCTAAAGCGTTTACGCCTCTTGAACGTCAAGTGCTTGGAATGATGCACCATTTAGCTTATGGGCAAGACGATTCATTTTATTCTAAATGGATGCACAGTGCTAAAACCTCATTAGGTGCATTTTGCTCTGGTGGAACGGTCGCTAATATTACTGCGCTTTGGATTGCTCGAAACCGCTTATTAAAACCCGATGGCGATTTTAGAGGTATCGGCGCACAAGGCCTAATTGCCGGTATGCTGCATTACGGCTATAAAGGTTTAGCAGTATTAATATCAGAACGCGGACATTACTCGTTAGGTAAATCGGTTGATTTACTCGGTATTGGCCGCGATAACTTAATTGGCATTAAAACCTGCAAAAATAATAAAGTTGATGTAGGAGCTATGCGCGAAAAAGCACGTGAGCTTGAATCGCAAGGCATTAAAGTAATGGCGATTATTGGGGTAGCGGGTACAACCGAAACCGGTAATATTGACCCACTTGATGAAATGGCCGACTTAGCACAAGACATTAACTGCCATTTTCATGTAGATGCTGCATGGGGAGGAGCAACCCTTTTATCGAACACGCATCGCCCTTTACTAAAAGGGATTGAGCGAGCAGATTCAATTACCATCGATGCACATAAACAAATGTATGTACCAATGGGAGCGGGCTTAGTTTTATTTAAAGATCCCGCTGCAACCGATGCAATAGAGCATCACGCTGAGTACATATTACGTAAAGGTTCAAAAGACTTAGGTAGCCACACGCTTGAAGGCAGCCGACCTGGTATGGCAATGTTAGTACATGCTTGCTTACGTGTTATTGGTCGTAAAGGTTATGAAATGCTGATTGATCGAAGCATCAAAAAAGCACATTACTTTGCTGATTTAATTAAAGCTGATGAAGACTTTGAGCTTATTTCAGAACCTGAATTGTGCTTATTAACGTATCGTTATGTACCTAAGCAAATTAAACAAGCAATAGCCGATGCAGATGCTGCAACTCGGTTAGATATTTTTGCCTCTCTGAATCGTTTTACTGCCAGTATGCAAAAACGTCAGCGAGAGTCTGGTCGCTCATTTGTATCACGTACTCGTTTAACGCCTTCTAAATACGACAATCAACCTACAGTTGTATTTAGAGTGGTACTTGCAAACCCGCTTACTTCAGGTGCTATTTTAAAAGAGATATTAGCTGAGCAAAAAGAGTTGGCAGCAACAGATCCGGTATTCAAAAAATACTTAAGAAAGTATATGTAATCTAAATACAAAAAAGGGTCCATAAGGACCCTTCTTAATGTCAAAAGTACTTATTAATGTAAAATACGTGCTCTAATTGTACCCTCAACAGCGCTTAGTTCTTTAAGTGCTACTTCAGATTGATCTGTATCTACATCAATAACTACATAACCAATAGATGCGTCTGTTTGTAGGTATTGCGCAGCAATGTTAATACCGTGCTGTGCAAACGCTTGGTTAATTTGCGTTAGTACACCAGGGCGGTTGTGGTGCACGTGTAATAAACGGCTGCGATTAGCAAGCTCAGGCAGCGATACTTCAGGGAAGTTAACGGCTGTAATAGTTGAGCCATTATCTGAGTATTTAGCCAGTTTACCCGCTACTTCAATACCAATGTTTTCTTGCGCTTCTTGTGTAGAACCACCAATGTGCGGCGTTAAAATAACATTGTCGAATTGGCGCAGTGGCGATACAAATTCTTCATCGTTAGATTTTGGCTCAGTAGGGAACACATCGATTGCTGCACCACTTAGTTTTTTCTCTGTTAGTGCTTCTGCAAGTGCATCAATATCAACAACAGTTCCGCGTGAAGCATTGATCAAAATAGATCCCTGCTTCATAACAGCAAGTTCTGCGCTACCAATAAGATTTTTAGTTTGCGGTGTTTCTGGTACGTGTAAACTAATAATATCAGAGCGTTGTAATAGCTGAGTTAGGTTGTGAACTTGCTTTGCATTACCCAGTGATAACTTATCTTCGATATCGTAATATTCAACGTTCATACCGATATTTTCAGCCATAATACCTAGCTGAGTACCAATGTGACCGTAGCCAATAATACCTAATGTTTTACCACGTGCTTCAAACGAACCATTTGCTGTTTTTAACCAGCCACCACGATGAGCCGCTGCATTACGCTCTGGAATACCGCGTAATAAAAGTAGGATTTCACCAAGTACAAGTTCAGCAACTGAACGAGTATTAGAAAATGGTGCGTTAAATACAGCAATACCGCGTTCGCGTGCTGCATCTAAATCAACTTGGTTTGTACCAATACAAAAACACCCAACAGCAACTAGCTTGTCAGCTGAGTCTAATACGGCTTGGCTAATATGAGTACGAGAACGAAGTCCTACAAAGTGAACATCTTTAATGCGCTCTTTTAATTCGTCCTCAGGTAAGGATGTTTTAACGTAGTCGATATTGCTGTAACCGTTACGTTTTAGCGTTTCAACAGCGCTTTGGTGAACACCTTCAAGCAAGAGAATTTTAATTTTGTCTTTTGCTAACGATACCTTACTCATAACCTCATCCTATTTAATTTGTGGCCCATTTTTAGTACCGATAATCACTTTATCAGCACCACGCATTGCAAATAGGCCGTTGGTAACTACGCCAACAATTGAATTTATTTGTGCTTCAAGTTGTTTAGCATTGGTAATTTTTAAGTTAAATACATCTAATATAACGTTACCGTTATCGGTAACTACGCCTTGGCGATAAACAGGGTCACCACCAAGCTTTAATAATTCTCGTGCAACGTAGCTGCGAGCCATTGGAATAACTTCTACCGGAAGCGGGAAGTCGCCTAATGCTTTTACTAATTTGGTGTCATCTACAATGCACACAAATTGTTTAGCTACAGCGGCTACTATTTTTTCGCGAGTGAGGGCTGCACCGCCACCTTTAATCATTTCGTTTTGATCGTTTATTTCGTCAGCGCCGTCAACGTATACATCTAAAGCAGCAACGTTATTAAGCTCAAATACTTCAATACCTAACGCTTGTAGGCGCTCGGTTGAGGCTTCTGAGCTTGATACAGCGCCTACAATAGTGTCCTTTACTGAACCAAGGGCATCAATAAAGTGATTAACAGTAGAGCCTGTACCCACACCTACAATAGTGTTTTCTTTTACAAACTCGAGTGCTGCCCAAGCAGCTGCTTTTTTTAATTCATCTTGTGTCATTGCTTTGTGCTCATGTATGTCAGAAATATGCGGTTAGTAATCAAATTTAATTGTTACCAACAGTATGTTTTATCTGGGGTGATAATGGTTTTAAGTGGTACATCCCACGACTCGATTGGTAGAGCCTCAACTTTTTGGCATTCATGTGCAAGGCCAATTAGTTGTGGTTTTTGCCAATTTTGTTCGTGTAAACGTGCCAATGTCCGGTCGTAAAACCCACCTCCCATTCCTAGGCGATTACCTTGTTTATCAAATGCAACTAATGGCATAAGGAGGTAATCAAGCACTGGTAATGGGCATATTTGAGAGCAGTTCAGCTTAGGCTCCAAGATACCATAGCGATTTGCTCTCATGGGTGAGTTTTTCTCATAGCGCTGAAATAGTAAATTAGCGCCATTGAATGGGTGTATTATAGGTAGGTAAACGGTATGGTTTAAACTCCATAATTCTTTAATTAACAATGAAGTGTCTAGTTCCCCATCGTTACTCAAGTAAATGGCAATATGCTTTGAATTCGTTGTTTTTTCGCTTTTTAAATGTTGAATAAAATTCATTTTTAGCGATTGCGCAGCAATTATTTGCTGATTATTTGACAAGTTTTTACGGGTGTTACGAATTTTCGCTCTTATTTTTGCGCGTTTATTGCTCATTAAATTAATTAACCATTCTTAAAAAGAGAATAAATCGGGAAAAATTAAAAAAACAGCCAGTACGACTAGCAAAATGGTGGCAGTTGCAATCAATGAATATAAAAGTAAGTTACTGCGTTTTTTAGGAGGCGCTAAATCATCATCTAGCATTAGATCGTCACCTTGCCATTCGTCAATACTTTCGTCTGGTGCTTTTAATTGAGCTTCAGGAAGGCGTTGCTCTAACTCGTCTAGCTTTTCTTCAAGGCGAATTAAGCTGCTAGTGATGTAATCGAGTGCATCAAAAATACGTTCGTCACGTTGGTTGTTATTTGCAGCTGCGGGGGAGCTATTTTGAATTGCATTTGAAACAGCTTGCAGCTTACTTTTAATACCTAAGCTTGCTAGTAACTTAGCCTGTTTTAACGCTTTGTCTTTATCGCTTGGTGCAAACAGTGGCTTACCTTTAAAAAAAAGAGCTACTTTTTCATCTGACGTTTTTAATTTTGCAGCTAAATTTGTACATGCTGTTTTTATGTCAACGTTATCGGCAAGTCCTGCAAATATAACGCGAAAGTTATCGGCCATTTAACTGTCCCTAAAGCTTTTATAATGAAATGAGTATATACCTAAAGTACAAAAGAATTCGAGGTCGATTTAATAGTTATTTTGTAGACGCGCTACAAACAATATAGCGAATAAGTTTTAGATGCAAAAACGGCCCTTAAAAGGGCCGTTTTTAATTTACTACAACAATTTTGGCTTAAAGGCCAGCAGCTGCGCGAAGTGCGTCTGCTTTATCTGTACGTTCCCAAGGGAATTCGTCACGACCAAAGTGGCCGTAAGCCGCTGTAGGAAGGTAGATAGGGCGCTCTAAATCAAGCATTTGAATTAAGCCGTAAGGACGTAAGTCAAAGTGTTCACGAATAAGCTCGATTAAACGGCTTTCTTCTAGCTTGCTTGTACCAAACGTTTCAACGCTAATAGAAGTAGGCTCTGCAACACCAATTGCGTAAGAAACTTGTAGCTCACACTTGTCAGCAAGACCAGCAGCAACAATGTTTTTAGCAACGTAACGTGCAGCGTATGCTGCTGAACGGTCAACTTTTGATGGATCTTTACCAGAGAATGCACCACCACCGTGACGAGCCATACCACCGTATGTATCTACAATGATTTTACGACCAGTTAAACCACAGTCACCCATTGGTCCGCCAATTACAAAGCGACCTGTTGGGTTAATGAAAAACTTAGTTGCACTTGTAATAAGCTCTGCAGGGAGTACCGTCTTGATGATTGTTTCCATCACAGCTTCTACTAAATCTTTTTGCGAAATGTCTTCGCTGTGCTGAGTAGAAAGTACAACAGCATCAATACCTACAGGTTTGCCATTTTCGTATGCAAAAGTAACTTGAGATTTTGCATCTGGACGTAACCAATTAAGCTCGCCGCTTTTGCGTACTTGCGCTTGGCGCTGTACTAAACGGTGTGAGTAAGTAATTGGAGCAGGCATTAGTACTTCTGTTTCGTTACATGCGTAACCAAACATTAAGCCTTGGTCGCCAGCGCCTTGCTCTTCTGGGCTAGTACGGTCAACACCTTGGTTAATGTCAGGAGACTGTTTACCAATAGTGTTCAAAATTGCACATGAATCGGCATCAAAGCCCATGTCTGAATTTGTGTAGCCAATGTCACGAATTGTTTTACGTGTAATTTCTTCGATATCAACCCATGCGCTAGTAGTGATTTCACCACCAACCATAACCATACCGGTTTTAACGTAAGTTTCACACGCTACGCGAGCCTGAGAGTCTTGCTCTAGGATTGCATCAAGTACCGCATCAGAGATTTGATCGGCGATTTTATCCGGATGACCTTCAGAAACAGATTCAGAAGTAAATAAATGTTTTGCCATTGTATTTCTGCTCACAAATATTGCGCTTCACAAATGTCGGTATTAGCGCTAAAAAATTAAGGGGCGTATTTTATCGAAAACAAAACGCATTGCATAGTGTTTTTACGCCTAGACGTCTAAATAAAATTACGAATGTCGTTCTAGTCTCAAAAAAAATTCATAATGCTGCCTTTTCTGGGGTTTTTAATTGCACACCGCCCCCACAATAAGTAAGAATGGATATATAACAGTATCCAAGTTATTTGGTTACATAAACAAACACATAAATACCCGCGCAAATACACATATAAGGTAGGAGAATTCATGCCATCTCGCAAAGAACTTGCAAATGCTATTCGCGTCTTGTCAATGGACGCAGTACAAAAGGCCAAATCTGGCCACCCTGGAGCCCCTATGGGCATGGCTGATATCGCAGAAGTATTATGGCGCGATTATCTAAAACATAACCCAACGAATCCAGAGTGGGCTGACCGTGACAGATTTATTCTTTCAAACGGCCACGGTTCAATGCTTATCTATTCTCTATTGCACCTAAGTGGTTACGACTTACCACTGGACGAAATTAAAAACTTCCGTCAAATGCATTCTAAAACACCAGGTCACCCTGAATATGGTTATGCACCAGGAATCGAAACTACTACGGGCCCACTAGGTCAAGGGATCACAAATGCCGTAGGTATGGCAATTGCTGAAAAAGCGCTAGCTGCACAGTTTAACCGTGAAGGTCACGATATTGTTGATCACTTTACCTATGCATTTATGGGCGATGGCTGCCTTATGGAAGGTATTTCTCATGAAGCAGGTTCACTTGCAGGCACATTAGGTCTGGGTAAACTTGTTGCATTTTGGGATGACAACGGCATCTCAATCGATGGCGAAGTAGAAGGTTGGTTTACAGATGATACACCGGCTCGCTTTAAAGCATACGGTTGGCATGTAATTAGTGGTGTTGATGGCCACGATAGCGATGCTATTAGTGCTGCAATTGCAGAAGCTAAAAGCATTACCGATAAGCCATCACTAATTTGTTGTAAGACAATTATTGGTTACGGCTCACCTAATAAATCTGGTAGCCACGATTGTCACGGTGCACCACTAGGTGATGACGAAATTAAAGCGTCTCGCGAATTCTTAGGTTGGACTGGCGATGCGTTCGAAATTCCTGATGATATTTACGCACAATGGGATAGCAAAGAAAAAGGTCAACAGCTTGAATCAAGCTGGGACGAAAAATTTGCAGCATACGCAAAAGCATACCCAGAGCTAGCGTCAGAATACAAGCGTCGTATTAACAATGAACTTCCTGGCGATTGGGCTGAAAAATCTCAAGCGTACATTGAGCAACTTCAAGCAAACCCTGCAAACCCAGCGTCTCGTAAAGCATCGCAAAATGCATTAAACGCATTTGGTCCGTTATTACCAGAATTCATGGGTGGCTCAGCCGATTTAGCAGGCTCAAACTTAACAATTTGGGATGGCTCTAAAGGTTTAACGCACGACGACGCAAGCGGTAACTACATTTACTACGGTGTACGTGAGTTTGGTATGTCGGCAATTATGAATGGTATTGCCCTTCATAAAGGTTTTATTCCTTACGGTGCTACGTTCTTAATGTTTGTTGAATATGCAAAAAATGCCGTACGTATGGCTGCATTAATGAAGCAACCAAGCATTTTTGTATACACGCACGATTCAATCGGCCTAGGTGAAGATGGTCCAACTCACCAACCAGTAGAGCAAATTGCAAGCATGCGTTTAACGCCTAACTTATACAACTGGCGTCCATGTGACCAAGTTGAATCGGCAATTGCATGGCAACAAGCTATTGAGCGTAAAGACGGTCCTACATCGTTAATCTTTACTCGCCAAGGTCTTGAGCAACAAGCCCGTGACGCACAGCAATTAGCAGATGTTAAGAAGGGTGGTTACATCCTTAGCTGTGACGGCAACCCAGAGATTATCTTTATTGCAACAGGTTCTGAAGTGCAACTAGCACAAGATTCAGCAAGCGAACTACGCAGCCAAGGTAAAAAGGTACGTGTTGTATCTATGCCATGTACTGATGCCTTTGAAGATCAAAGCGCAGCATACAAAGAAAGCGTATTACCGGCATCTGTTTCACGCCGCGTAGCAGTAGAAGCAGGTATTGCTGACTACTGGTACAAGTACGTAGGCCTAAACGGCGCAGTAGTAGGTATGACTACCTTTGGTGAGTCGGCGCCTGCAGGCGAGCTGTTTGAGCACTTTGGTTTTACAGTGGCAAACATTGTAAGCAAAGCAAACGAGCTTTTTTAATCGCTTTGATTAAATAAAGTAAGTAATTGAAAAACCCGCACATGTTGCGGGTTTTTTTATGCCCTTACATGAAGCAACTTCACCTTGATCAATGCTGCTTTCCTTGCAAGAAAGTAAGCTATCAGGCAAGGTAGTGCGATAAAATTTATAAATAATAATCTTAAATTAATAGCAGGAGCTAAAAATGCCAAAGTTCGATAACGTAAGTGTAGTAAAAAAAGCCAATGTATATTTTGACGGAAAAGTGTCAAGCCGTACCGTTATTTTAGGTGATGGCGAAGCGAAAACGTTAGGCTTTATGCAACCAGGTGAGTTTGTTTTTGATACAAACCAAAAAGAATGCATGGAGCTTTTAGCTGGCCAATGGGATATTTTATTACCAGAGGCGAGTGAGTGGAAAACATTTAACGCAGGTGAATCGTTTAATGTTGATGCAAATGTAAGCTTTAAAGTAAAAGTATCTGATTTTGCTGACTACTGTTGTTCGTACACAGATTAATCAATACAGCTAGACGTCTGAAAGCCCATGCAACATGGGCTTTGCATAAACTTTGCGCAACGCATGATTTAAATCACCAAAAACCGCAAATAAACCTCAAATATCTCTCTTTTTTCCTTGTGTTAATCTAAATAGCCCCCAATACTATTTATGAGGTAACAAATAAAAGGATACCCTATGAAAATTAATCTTTCTGGTCACCATGTTGAAGTTACTGACTCTATTAGAGAGCACATCAACGAAAAATTTTCAAAAATCGAGAGCCATTTTCCATCGCTTATTGCACTCGATATTATTTTGTCTAAAGAGCATCATAAAATCCAAGCTGAAATTAGCACTAATTACGAAGGCACGCGCATATCGGTAAAAGGGGAAAACGAAGTTATGTACCCAGCCATTGCAAGCGCAGCTAAAAAACTCGATGCGGCACTAAAACATCGAAAAGGGCAGATAAAAGCAAACTTACACGAAAAGCCTGTTAGCACTACACCTGAAATCGCACACGAGATCATCCAAGAGATGGATCTTAAATAAAATTTAGTCACAAAGTATTGTAAAAAAGAGCCGTGTGGCTCTTTTTTATTGCCTGTAATTTAGGTAAGTTATGCGTTCTTGCAGTTTATTAATTATAAAAATTAATAAAAAGAACACACAACACACATATTTTGAGAAATTAATGCACACAACAAAAGCAGTATGGAAGTCTCGACTAGGTGCGCTTGGCCCTGGGATCCTAATGGCAACAGCCGCTATTGGCGGATCTCACTTAGTTGCCTCTACGCAAGCTGGGGCAATATTTGGCTGGCAATTATTTTGGCTTATCCTCGTTGTTAATGTTTTAAAGTACCCGTTTTTTCGCTTTGGGATGGAATACACACTCGCTACTAAAAATAGCCTAGTGGAGGGCTATAAAAGCAAAGGCCCGTTTTACTTTTACAGCTTTATTGGTTTAAACATTGTAGCTGCTGTAGTTAATACTGCCGGTGTATTACTGCTTACCGCAAGCTTACTGCATTACGCGCTGCCTATTGTGATTGAAGTAACCTTGCTTTGTTGGATGCTGTTGGGGGTATGTTTAGTTATATTGCTACTTGGGCACTTTAAAGCGCTAGATAACGTTGCCAAAGGCATTATGGGGCTGCTTACGCTCGCTACTTTGATTGCCCTTGCCATTGCATTTAGTAACGGCCCAATGGCACCTGCTGATTACATAGGGCCTTCACCGTATGAACTTGCCATGCTTAGCTTTATGGTGGCTTTAATGGGCTGGATGCCTGCCCCTATCGAAATATCTGCATTAAGTTCTTTATGGCTAAAAGAAAAACAAGCGCAACAAACAGTGTCTAAAAGCCAAGGCTTGTTCGATTTTAACGTAGGTTACTGGCTTACAGCAGGCTTAGCCTTAGTATTTTTTAGCTTAGGTGTATTAGTGCAGTACGGGCAAACCAGTAGTATAGAACTCGGCGGTGTCGCGTTTGCCAAGCAGCTTATTGATATGTACGCATTAACAATAGGCGAGTGGGCAAGGCCGCTTGTATCAGCAATCGCCTTTTTATGTATGTTTGGCACTACACTCACCGTGCTAGATGGCTACGCCCGCACGCTTAACGAGTCTCATAAACTACTTGGCTTTAAGCAATCCAAACACGGCCTAAATATTTGGTTAATACTACAGGCACTTGCCGGTATGGCCGTTATTTTGTTTTTTAAATCAGCCCTTGGCCCCATGCTTACGTTTGCAATGACGCTTTCATTTGTCACAACGCCTGTATTTGCATGGCTCAATTTTAGCCTTGTGCGATCAGAGCCTGCTATAAAGCACAGCGTGCCATTACGTAGCTTAACGTGGTTAGGACTAGTGTATTTAGTAGGCTTTGCAGTAGCGTTTGTAGTGTGGAAACTAGCAGCCTAAATATAGCTATTTACTTTAGGGTTTTAATTTAAGCCCTAAAGCTTAAAATTTAAACGAGGTATAAATGGATATTAGAATAGGTGAGCTTTCAAACCCACACGTTATAAAGTTACTACAAGTGCACCATAACGATATGTTAAAGCACTCACCCGTTGAGAGCGTACATGCACTTGATGTGAGTAAACTCACTCAGCCCGATATAACTTTTTATAGCTTATGGATTGATAATAATTTAGCGGGTGTTGGCGCTTTAAAAGCACTAAATGTGACCGAAGGCGAAATTAAATCAATGCGCACATCAAGCAACTATTTACGCCAAGGCATAGCCGCTAAGTTACTTACGCATATTATTGAGCAAGCGACCTTGCGAGGCTATAAAAAGTTAAGTTTAGAAACCGGCACTGCTGAAGCATTTTTACCCGCACAAAAGCTTTATACTCAGTTTGGTTTTAAAGAATGCGAACCGTTTGGTGATTATGAGCTAGATCCGTACAGTTTGTTCATGAGTAAATCGGTTTAAACCAAAATGAACGAGAAAGTAAGGTTTTATAGTCAGACGACGTATATATTATCTGTATGGCGGCTCAGAGTGTGAAGCTAACAGTCAAAAATTATGATGTATGAAGTCAAGATTTGACACTTTGCTTTCATGAGGGGAAGCCGAGATTGTGTTATGTTACTAGATGTCTATATAAAGGAAATGTTAAATGCTTAAGCATCTAAAAGTAAAAGTAGGTCGACTTTATATAAATTACTTCTTTTGGCTCGCTCTTTGGCTTTCAATAGCAACTCTTTTATACGGCTCATTTATAATTCTATCAGTAAAGGGAGAGTCTAGTAATATTTTAGCAAACTTTGGAAGCTTTTCTGGTGGAATGGCTACAGTTGTAGCTGCTCTTGTTGCTGTAAGAGAATTTATATTATTTAGGCATAATCAAGGTGTTAAAGAGTTTAGAGAGTTTTTTATTAAACAGGTACAACCTTTGCCTAACTTTATTCTTGAGATGGCCGATGAGGCTTATTTACTATTTGCTAAGTTGGATCGTAAAGCTAAAGAAGACTTAAAAAGACCCGAAGTAATCCATGAAATCCAAGAGCTTGAGAATAAATTAAAGCTGTTTGAAGAAAAAGTTTCTGCCCGACACCATCAGCTAAGTGCACAGGCTGCTAATATTTTTTCTATGAGTACATACTTAGAAATATTAATAGGCACGAAAACTAAACGTTTGCTTTGTATTTTAGAAGAGTTAGAAGACGCAATTCATAATTACGAGTTGAGAGCTGATTATTATACCAATACAGTCTCAAAAATGAGAAGCTCAGAAATAAAGTGTGATTGCGTAGTTAATAATAAAAACGAGTTTATATCGCACTATCCTGGCTTGGATTACAAACGAAGAGGATCACTATTTCATAGGATGCCAAAGCTCCTTGGAGCTAAAAGTAATTCAATAATAGGAGAAGTTTTTAAAATATATAAAGAGTTAGAAAAGTTAAAGATAACTTAAATTTACGACCATAAAAGAAGCTTCTATTTCTAAATAACCACAAAAATGAGAGGTGTTTTGCTTGCATACGATTAACGCGGTAAGTCGGGTTGTTTCTAATAAATTCATCATTTTTGTCGGATGGCGTGGCTGCGCCACTTATCCGACCTACGTCAAAAGGTAGGTTGGTTAAGCTGAAGGCGCCACCCAACAGGGTTTCAGATAAACGACTTGAAGGTCTGCCGCTGGCACTGAGCAGTCGTAAATTAATATTCTAACTCAGCTCTTTTATCGCTCTACTTATTCCATCCAAACTCAGCGGGTACATTCTGTTATCCATCAGCTGCTTTATAAAATCAATTGATTGATAGTACGGCCAGTGTTCAACGGGTTGTGGGTTGAGCCAGGCGACTTTATCAAAGTGGTTGGTAATGCGTGCAAGCCATGCACTGCCGGGCTCTTCATTGTAGTGCTCTACTGAGCCGCCGGGGTAGGCTATTTCGTATGGGCCCATAGTGGCGTCACCGACAAATATTACTTTATAGTCGCTGGTGAATTTATTAATCAGCGTCATAGTGTCAATCACGTTTGAATGGCGGCGCGCATTGTCTTGCCAAACGTGCTCGTATAAACAATTATGGAAGTAGTAAAACTCTAAGTGTTTAAATTCGCTGTGAGCGGCGCTAAATAGCTCTTCGCAGGTATGAATGTAGTCATCCATTGAGCCGCCAATATCAAACAGCATCAACACTTTTACTGCATTGTGGCGTTCGGGTGCCATTTTTACATCAAGCATGCCGCCTTGTTTTGCAGTAGCGCGAATAGTCTCATTTAAATCAAGCGTGTCGCTTGCGCCAGTGCGGGCAAACTTTCGTAACTTTTTAAGGGCGAGTTTAATTGTGCGCGAGCCAATTTCTCTGTCGGTGTCGAGGTTTTTGTATTCTCGTTTATCCCACACTTTTACCGCTTGGCGGTTACGATTGCCGTCTTGCCCTATGCGTACGCCTTCTGGGTTATAGCCGTATGCACCAAAAGGTGATGTGCCGCCAGTGCCCACCCATTTATTGCCGCCTGCGTGGCGTTTTTGTTGCTCTTCTAAACGCTCTTTTAGGGTTTTCATAAGCTCATCGAGCCCGCCTATAGCTTTAAGTTGGGCTTTTTCTTCATCGCTTAGGTTTTTTTCGAATTCTTTACGTAGCCAGTCTTCAGGTAAGTTGTGCTGTTGCTTTAAGCTCTCGAGCAAATCGAGGTCAGCAATACCACTAAAATAGTCGCTAAAGGCTTTGTCAAATCGGTCAAAGTGCGTTTCGTCTTTTACCATTATGGTGCGTGCTAAATGGTAAAAGGCGTCTACGTCGGCAAATATAACGCCTTTTTTTAAGGCGTTAATTAAATCGAGTAACTCGCGCAGGCTCACCGGTAAACGGTATTTACGTAGCGTGAAAAAAAACTGTACTAACATATTAGGGCCTGTTTATCTTTCGAGGTTAAATTTGCAGCAGTGTGTTTGGTATTTAGGCAAGGCAGAGCCTATGTAGTGTGGTTATTCCCCATAAATAGGCGATAACACAGCATAAATACCAAACACGCGCTGCCTGAAGGTTCGTCCTAGGGACGATTAACTCTTTGTTGCTCGGCTTTTACTTAGCCCACTAGGTTACAAACCTCGCGCCACGATTAAATCGTCCCTAGTTAGAACAAATTTAATCCTGAAAGGTCAACAGGCCCTAGCGGCTCATAAAGGCTAATTTTTCGATTAGGCTGATGTCTTGCTCATTTTTAAGCAGTGCGCCAAACATTGGCATTAAACCACCTTTTTTAGCTTTGTCGTGCAGTGTTTTAGCGTCTATGTCTTCAGCCATTAAAAGCTTTAGCCAGTCGAGTAATTCGCTGGTGGATGGCTTCTTTTTAAGGCCGTTAGCTTCGCGCAGGTTAAAAAACACTTCGAGTGCTTGGCGTACTAAATCTTGCTTAACGTTAGGGTAGTGCACGTCAATAATTTGCTGCATTTCGTCGCTGCTAGGAAAATCAATGTAATGAAAAAAGCAGCGGCGTAAAAATGCGTCCGGTAATTCTTTTTCGTTATTTGATGTGATGATCACAATAGGGCGCTCTTTTGCGACAATGCGCTCGTTAGTTTCGTAAACATGAAACTCCATTTTATCAAGCTCAAGTAGTAAGTCGTTTGGGAACTCTATGTCGGCTTTGTCTATTTCATCAATTAATAATACGGGGCGTTTGCCGTTAAGCTCTGCATACGTAAATGCCTGCCAAAGCTTACCTTTAACGATGTAGTTGCCAATATTGTGTACACGCTCGTCACCTAATTGGCTGTCGCGCAGGCGCGAAACCGCGTCGTACTCGTATAAACCTTGCTGCGCTTTAGTGGTCGATTTTATATGCCACTGAATAAGCGTGGTATCTAGGCTTTTAGCCAACTCCTCAGCCAGCATGGTTTTACCTGTGCCTGGTTCGCCTTTAATTAAAAGTGGTTTTTCGAGCATAATGGCAGCATTTACAGCTTGTTTAAGTGCGCTACTCGCTATGTAATTGTCAGTTGAATTAAATTGCACGGTGTACCCTTGTCTGGTCTGAGGAGTAAGTTATTTTGTTATAATGCCATAGTTAAACGGCAGGTCCAAGGTAGGCAAAACGCTGTATGACCTCACCTTCTTTTTCAACAGTTTCTAAAAACATACTAAGTGGGCGCGCCCACATACCAAATTCACCATAGAGTGCTTGATAAATCACAAGCTGCTCCTCGGTTTCGCTGTGGGTGGCAACATGAACAACTTTGTATTGCGGCCCTTTGTAGTGTTGGTATATGCCTGGTTTGAGTGAAAGTGGTTTTATTGCTGTAGTCATGTTTTGATCTCTTGTATAATTTGGCTTTGCACTTTTAATGTTAACTAATTTGCCAATACTATGAACTATATTTCGCTAGATGATTACAAAAAAGCATGGGTTTTTCGTCATAAAGACTTACCTGTATCAGATGAAGACGCAGTAAAAATAAAGCCTATGGGAGATGAGCGCGCAGCCGTACTTTGGACAACCATGGTAAGCCGTGAGTTTGATCACCCAGATTTTTTTGAAGACACCGATTGGTGTGGCCAAGAAAAAAGCTTTAGCCAAGAAGTAGATTGGCAAGATGCGTGGGAAAATGGTGATGCGCAACCACCAGAAGCAATCTTAACTTTTTTAGATTGGGAAGCTAACACCACTGTTTATTTTTGTATGGCACGCGATAATATTATCGAAACAACATTTGATGTATTTAAACGCAATTGGCAAAACTTTATGTTTTTAGCTGATGGCAGTTTGCTGATTGGTAAAAAGCGTAATACGGTTGTGCAATTTTTAGAATCAGGTAAAGCAAAATTAGGTGAAAAGCCAAGCGCTTAATTAGTGCGCTGCGCTTAAAAAATATTCAATACTGTGTTATAAAACATTTACCTGAATATTTTTGAGTACAGCTTTTGGTCGCTAAAAATCAGTCACTTGGTGCTCAGCAGCAAGTTGAAATTTGGCAAACTGATGCACAAAAAGTGTTGTATGCACAATTGTGCAATGCGTTTTATCAGCGTGAGGTTCAGCGATTAGTTGCAGAGCCTAATGCCGATAAACTGCGCCGCCAGTTAAAAAGCCTACCATATTATATTGAGCGAGCTGCAACGTTAGTTGTCAATGGTGACACGCCTTTTACGCTGGACGCGCACAATGGTACGTGGCTTGAAAAGCAAAAACCGACCCCACCCGATGTGAATGTTCAAGCTAATGAACTTTTTTATCAAACGTATGCCAAAGTGGGGCTTATAGTGCCCGTTATATTACATGGCTACGATCAGGTGCGTCTTAGAATAGACAGTATCGATCAGTTAGGCGAAAATAAGCTGCATTGTAACGAGCTTGGTTGGTTTGATTTTTTAGGAAATGGGCTAGAGCAGCAAAATGCTCAGTTAATAAAGCCAAGTAAAGTGAGTTTAACCGCTGCATGTTGCGGGCATCAGTGGCAATTTTCGAAGCGTTGTATGCCACGGGTTTTATCACTACGCGAAATGCTTTTAGCGGGTAGTATTAATTGGCGCAATTTAAAGCGCCCCTTAGCGTATTAAAGTTAAGGTATTTGGAATTTAAAATAAGGAGTGTTAAATGCGTATTTTTCAAGTTGGCTTACTGTGCTTAGCACTGTTTGTACAATACAGATTATGGTTTGGTCATAATGGTTTACAAGACTACACACGGCTAAAAGGTGCTGTAGCGTCGCATCAAGAAACCAACGAAAAGCTCATTAAACGTAATAAAGTACTTAAAGCAGATATTGAAGACTTAAAGCTTGGCCAAGAAGGCATCGAAGAGCGTGCACGCAACGAATTGGGAATGATTAAACCGGACGAAACATTTATTCGTGTTTTACCGGGCAAACAATATGACAAATAAACAGACTATTGCAGCAATTGTTCCTGCTGCGGGCGTTGGCAGTAGAATGCAACACAATGCGCCTAAGCAATATATACAATTAGCCGGTAAAACCATTCTAGAACACACCTTAGCTAAACTTTCTCAATTACCTCAATTACGCACTATTGTTGTTGCCCTTAGCGACAGCGACCCCTATTTTGACGAACTCCCAACACTTGATAAGCGCATTGTTCGCGCCAGTGGCGGTAAAGAGCGTGCAGATTCAGTACTTAATAGCTTACTTTTTTTAGCACCTAACCCGCCTACATGGGTGTTGGTGCACGATGCTGCGCGTCCGCTAGTTAATATTAGTGATATAGAACGTTTAATTGATGAATGTATACGCGCTGATGAAGGCGGTATTTTAGCTAGCAAAGTAAAAGACACCATAAAACGCGGCCACACTCATGCCCTACAAACTGTGCCACGAGACGATTTATGGCAAGCACTTACCCCGCAGTTTTTTAAATATGACGAGCTTAAAAATGCATTGCAAAACGCATTAGCAAACGGGGCTACTATTACCGATGAAGCCAGTGCAATTGAGTGGGCGGGTAAACCGGTTAAGCTTGTAGCAGGTCGCAGCGATAATATTAAAATAACCACGCCAGAGGATTTAGACTTGGCTGGGTTTTTATTACATAAACAACAAAACGAGAGTGCATTATGATACGAATTGGCCATGGTTTTGACGTACATAAATTTGGCGGCGAAGGCCCGTTAACTATTTGTGGTGAAAAAATTGATTATCCACAAGGCTTTTTAGCGCACTCAGATGGCGATGTCGCTATTCATGCATTATGTGATGCTATTTTAGGCTCGCTTGCAATGGGTGATATTGGTAAGCACTTTCCCGATACGGCTAGCGAGTATGAAAATATCGACAGCCGTATTTTACTTCGCCATGTGGTGAGCTTAGCTAAAGAGCAAGGTTATGTAATTGGCAATGGCGATGTGACTATTGTTGCACAGGCGCCAAAAATGCTGCCACACATTCAAGCTATGCGTGCTAATTTAGCCAGCGATTTAAATTGTGACCTTAGCCAAATTAACGTTAAAGCCACTACTACCGAAAAGCTAGGCTTTGAAGGGCGCAGGGAAGGCATTTCTAGCCATGCGGTGGTTATTATGAGTAAAGAGCTTGCGAGTACAAAAAACGCATGAGCGATTTAAATTATTTATACGGTGCACCGCTTTCTAAAGCTGATTTTAAAACCACTGCTGAAGACTTTATGGTTGATGAAGACCTAGGTATAGAATTTACCGGCAGTGGCGAACACGTGTGTTTGCAGGTGGTTAAAAAAGGCGAAAATACGCAATACGTTGCAAAGCTAATTGCACAGCGTGCGGGTGTTTCACCGCGAGACGTAAGTTACGCCGGCATGAAAGATCGTCACGGAGTGTGCTCACAGTGGTTTAGTGTAAAAGTACCGATTAAAAAGCCTATCGATTTTAGCGATTTAAATAGCGAGAGTATTTTTATTGTGTCGCAACAGCGCCACGATCGTAAATTACGTACGGGTTGCCACAAAGGTAATAGATTTACTATTACGCTTCGTAATGTAACCAAGCCCCTTGATATTTTATGCCGTATTAATGCAGTACGCGCAGGTGTGCCTAATTACTTTGGTGAACAGCGCTTTGGGCATGGCGGTCATAACTTAGTAATGGCTGAAAAAATGTTTGCAGGGGAGCGCATTCGCGATAAAAAACTGCGCGGCATTATTATTTCAGCAGCGCGCTCTCATGTGTTTAATCAAATAGTAAATTTACGTGTTAAAGAGCATGGTTTAGCTAAAACAATGCACCGTGAAGTATTTATGCTCAGCGGCAGTAATGCATTTTTTGAAGATGCAATTAACGACGAAAACATAGAGCGATTAGCCACTGGCGATATTATGATGTCGGCACCTATGGTGGGTAAAAGCGAAAAAGGTTTAACCGAACAAGAAAAAATATGGCTTGAACCTTTCCAAACATGGTGCGATGGCTTGGGTGAGCTAGGCCTTAAAAATGAGCGCAGGATGCTGCGTTTAATTCCGCAAAACTTAACGGTTGAGACCATAGATGAAACCTGTTTAAAACTGAGTTTTGGTTTGCCAAAAGGGTGTTTTGCAACTGCATTATTACGTGAGCTGGTGGATTATAAAGATGCTAGCCCTCGAGAGCGCAAAGAAAAGGATAATGACATAAATGAAGATACTGTTAAGTAACGATGATGGCGTAAATGCTAAAGGCATTGCGGTTTTATATCAGGCGCTTATACAAATTGCAGATGTAACCCTTGTTGCACCTGATCGCAACTGTAGTGGCGCAAGTAATTCTTTAACATTAATGAACCCGCTACGAGCAACTACACTCGAAAATGGTTTTATGTCGGTTAATGGCACACCTACTGATTGTGTACATTTAGGTGTAAATCAGTTAGCTGATGAAAAACCAGACCTTGTTGTTGCTGGTATTAACCATGGTGCCAATTTAGGCGATGATACGCTTTACTCTGGCACTGTTGCAGCTGCAACTGAAGGTCGCCATTTAGGCTTACCTGCAATTGCGGTATCGCTTTGCTCACATAAAGGTGAGCATTTTGAAACAGCCGCTGCTGTTACCGTAAATATTATTAAAGGTTTGGCTTCGCATCCGCTTCCAAAAGATCAAATAATAAATATAAATGTGCCAGACATTCCATTAAGTGAATTAAAAGGGGTGCAAGTAACACGTTTAGGTGCTCGTCATAAAGCAGAAACCATGACCAAACAAACCGATCCTTGGGGTCGAGATATTTATTGGTATGGATCGCTGGGCATAGAAAGCGATGCAGGTGAGGGTACCGACTTTTACGCAATCAATAACGGTTATGCCTCTGTTACGCCATTGAGTGTTGATATGACAGCCAAAGACAGCCTAAAAGCAGTAGGAGACTGGTTAGCCGATTTGGAGATTAATCGTGCTCGCTAATTATACCCGCAGTGCAAAAGCGCTATCTGACTTACTAAAGCGCGAAGGCGTTGAAGATACACAAGTACTGAGTGCTATAGCTGATATTCCGCGACATATATTCGTAGACGATGTGCTAAAACACAAAGCTTATGAAAATACGGCGCTACCTATTGGGCAAGGGCAAACTATTTCCCAGCCTTATATAGTAGCGCGCATGACAGAGCTACTTCGCTTAGCTGGTGTGCGCAATAAAGTGCTGGAAATTGGTACTGGCTCTGGATATCAAACTGCAATATTAGCCAAAACGTTTACAAAAGTTTATTCGGTAGAGCGTATTAAAACGCTTCAGTGGCAGGCAAAGCGTCGATTGCAGCAACTCGATTTATATAATGTAACCATGAAGCATGGTGATGGTTGGCAAGGCTGGCAATCACAAGCACCTTTTGATGGTATTATAGTGACTGCTGCGGCCTCTAAAGTTCCACAAGACTTACTTGCTCAGTTAGCCGATGGAGGCGTGTTATTAGCGCCCATTGGTGAGAGCGATCAAAAATTAGTAATGGTTATCCGCGAAGGCGATAATTATAAAGAGCATGTTATTGCTCCCGTTAGATTTGTGCCGTTAGTACCTGGCGATATTGAATAGGAATTCATTTTGAAGTTGTTTACCAAGTTATACGATATGGCCCTAGTGTGGGCAAAGCACCGCCATGCGGAACGTTATTTAGCTGCAATGAGCTTTGCAGAGTCAGTTTTTTTTCCGATACCGCCTGATGTAATGCTTGCACCTATGTCGCTTGCGCAACCCAAAAAAGCATGGCGTTTTGCAAGCTTTGCCACAATAGCATCGGTTGTTGGTGGAGTAGTTGGTTACTTGCTTGGGTTTTGGCTATTTGAACCCGTTGTTGAGCCATTGATTGCACAAATGCACTGGCAAGAAAAGTTTGATATCGCATTAAATTGGTTTAAAGATTACGGTGTTTGGGTTGTGTTTTTAGCTGGTTTTTCGCCTATACCATATAAAGTATTTACCATTGGCGCAGGTGTTTTACAAATGGCATTTTTGCCATTTTTACTCGCATCGGCGATTGGACGTGGTGCGCGATTCTTTTTAGTTTCAGCCTTAATGAAGTGGGGCGGGGCTAAAATGGAAGCAAAATTACGTCAATATATTGAAATACTTGGTTGGGGATTAGTGGTATTAATTGCGCTAGCGTACTTTTTATTGCGTTAAGCGTTAAAAATATCAATTGTCTAATTTGGGAGAAAAATACAATGAATAAACAGTTTTTACTGTATGTGACTATATTTGTTGGTGTTTTTCTTTCTGGTTGCTCTTCTCGCCATATTCCAGCGCCTGTTAGCAGCCTAAATAATAATGTTAATGATTTAGGTCATACCATTAACATAAATGGCGATATTTATAAGGTGCAAAAAGGTGATACGCTCTATTCGATAGCCTTTAGCGCCGGTAAAGATTTTAGATTACTTGCAAAAAACAATTCAATTCCATCACCTTACACAATTTTCCCTGGGCAAAACATCTCCTTAACCCCCAAGCCCGAAAAAACAAAAAGGGATGAAAATTATACGAATTTGAGTAAAAAGTCTATAAAAAACACACAAAAAAATAACATAATATTAAAGAAAGAGCTTGATCCTCCAAAACAACGAGAGTATGTTCAGAAACAAGCCAGTAACAAAGTTAGTAATACTAAACGTTTGTCGAGCAGTAAAGTAAAGTGGTTTTGGCCTGCAAAGGGCAAAATTACCAAACGCTTTTCTAATAAGGAAAACGGTTATAAAGGTTTACAGATTACTAATCGCAAAGGGGCTTCAGTCTTAGCTGCGGCACAAGGAACAGTGGTATACGCGGGTAACGCTCTACGAGGTTATGGTAGTTTAATCATATTGAAACATAATGATGATTACCTAAGTGCTTATGCACATAACTCGAAATTACTTGTTAAAGAAAAGCAGAAGGTTAAGGCAGGACAAAAAATAGCAGAAATTGGTAATTCAGAATCTCCGGTCACCGCGCTTCGTTTTGAAATTCGCTACCGAGGGCAAGCTGTCAATCCTGCTAAATACCTACCCTAATTTTCAGGTATTGATAATTGCTCGGGAGAAGGCTTATGGCTAGCGCAGCAAAACTTGACAAACACACTACGACTGACGAAAAATTCGATGACATCGCTGCTGATGAAAGCACAACTTTACTAGATAAAGTAGAAGACGATGAAATCTTTGCAAAAGAAGAAGTAACTAAAAACCTTGATGCAACCCAACTTTATTTAGGCGAAATTGGTTTTTCTCCTTTGCTTAGCGCAGAAGAAGAAGTGTTTTTTTCTCGCAAATCACTTCGAGGTTGTGAAGCCTCACGCAAACGTATGATTGAAAGTAACTTACGTTTAGTTGTTAAAATAGCACGCCGTTACAATAACCGTGGCCTTGCTCTACTCGATTTAATTGAAGAAGGTAACTTAGGCTTAATTCGCGCTGTTGAAAAATTTGACCCTGAACGTGGCTTTAGATTTTCTACTTACGCTACATGGTGGATACGTCAAACAATTGAACGTGCCATTATGAATCAAACTCGCACCATCCGCCTACCAATACATGTTGTTAAAGAGCTTAATGTTTACTTACGTACAGCGCGTGAATTAACTCAAAAGCTTGACCATGAGCCAACAGCTGACGAAATTGCAGCTTGCCTAGACAGACCCGTTGAAGACGTAACTAAAATGCTACGTTTAAACGAGAGAATAGCATCGGTTGATATGCCGATTGGTGGTGAAAACGACAGTGTATTACTTGATATCATCCCAGATGAAAAAAGTGCAGGCCCTGAAGGCGAAGTACAAAATAATGATATTAATAAACATATTGTAGATTGGTTAGGTGAATTAAACCCTAAACAACGCGAAGTGTTAGCACGTCGATTTGGATTACTTGGCTACGAGCCATCTACACTTGAAGATGTAGGTCGTGAAATAGGCTTAACACGTGAGCGTGTAAGACAAATTCAGGTAGAAGCATTACGTCGTTTGAAAGACATTTTGCAACAAGAAGGTTTAAGTACAGATAGCTTGTTTAATCAGTTTTCGTAACTGGTTAAATAGTTTAAGAGACTATGTGTGTTAAAAAGCCGAAGAATTTATTCTTCGGCTTTTTTTATGCTTGTAAATTAGATGATATAAATTACAACAATGCTTTTAGTTTATATAATAAATCGTGCGCTTGGCGTGGCGATAAATTATCAGGGTCGATAGCGCTTAATTGTTCTTCTACTTCAGAAGGGGCATTTTGTGCAGCTTCGTTATTAAAAGTAAAGGCTTGTTGCTCAGTATTTGGTGCAGTAACGCTTTGATGGTTTTCGAGTAACTTAAGTTTTTGCTTTGCTTGTGCAATAACAGCTTTTGGCACACCCGCAAGAGCAGCTACCTGTAAGCCAAAGCTCTTGCTTGCTGCGCCATCAAGTACTGTATGCATAAAGGCGATTGTATCGTTATGCTCTATTGCATCAAGATGTACATTTACAAGACCAGTGGTTTGTTCAGCAAGTTCTGTTAACTCAAAGTAGTGCGTAGCAAATAATGTTTTAGCTGATATTTTTGACGCTAAATGATCGGCTGTTGCATACGCAAGCGAGAGCCCATCATAGGTACTTGTACCGCGACCAATTTCATCCATTAACACTAAAGACTGCGCCGTGGCATTATTTAAAATAGTCGCTGTTTCGGTCATTTCTACCATGAAGGTTGAGCGACCTGATGCTAAATCATCGCTAGCACCAATACGTGTAAATATGCGATCAATATTACCTATTTTAGCGCTGTCTGCAGGTACGTAACTGCCAATGTGAGCCATTAGTACAATAAGTGCTGTTTGGCGCATATAGGTTGATTTACCGCCCATGTTTGGACCCGTAATAATCAACATTTTACGTTGGCTGTTTAATTCAACAGGGTTAGCAATAAACGGTTCTTTCATTACTTGTTCAACAACAGGGTGACGACCTTGTTTAATGCTTATATTGTCGTTATCGCATAGTTCTGGTTTTGCATAATTGAGTGCAAATGCACGTTCGGCCAAGTTATTTAATACGTCTAAATCGGCCAGTGCTGCTGCCATCATTTGCAGCTGTTCAATATGTGGAGCGATAAATCTGAACAGCTCTTCGTATAGTTGCTTTTCAAGCGCTAAGGCTTTTGATTGGCTACCAAGTACTTTATCTTCGTGCTCTTTAAGCTCAGGAATAATATAGCGTTCGTTATTTTTGAGCGTTTGGCGACGAATGTAGTCGGCTGGCACTAAGTGGGCATTGGCGCGGCTTACTTCAATAAAAAAGCCATGTACGCGGTTATAACCAATTTTAAGCGTACTAATACCCGTGCGTTCGCGTTCACGTAACTCTAGTTGATCAAGTACATCGGTTGCACCTTTACTTAAGTTACGCCACTCATCTAGTTCGCTGTTGTAACCAGGGGCGATAACGCCACCATCACGAATAAGTACCGGTGGGTTTTCTATCACTGCACGTTCTAATAACTCTTGTAAATCAGGGAGCTCAGGCGAGTGCTTGATAATACCTGTAATACGAGGATCGTTAGCATCACCTAGCAAAGTGTGTAGTGGCGCAAGTGCTTGTAATGCGCTGCGAAGGCGAGTTAAATCGCGCGGGCGAGCTGTGCATAAAGCTAGGCGTGCAATAACTCGCTCTACATCACCAATCTCTTTTAATGATTCGTGTAATTCACCGCACAGTTGTACATCTAAAATAGCGCTAATTGCATTTAAGCGTGAATTTAGCTCGTCTTTATTACGTACAGGTGTATGAATACGGCGCTTAAGTAAACGAGAGCCCATAGGTGTTGCTGTTTTATCAAGTACCTGGGCAAGTGTATTTTCAAACCCACCTGATAAATTAACGGTAAGTTCTAAATTTTTACGGGTTGCGGCATCTAAAATAACAGCGTGTTCGTTGTGCTCAAGCGTAATTGCACGAATATGTGGCAGTGCAATACGTTGTGTATCTTTTACGTATTGCATTAAACAACCGGCAGCAACAAGCGCGCTGTGGGCTTTATCAACACCAAAACCAACTAAATCTTTAGTACCAAACTGATCGCATAATAAGTGCTGAGCCGTATCTAAGTCGAACTCCCACTCTGGGCGGCGGCGGGCACCTTTTATATGCTCAATTAAATGAAAGTTTTCAAAGCTTTCGCTATACAGAAGTTCTGCCGGAGCTAAGCGCTGAATAGTTGAGCTAAAGGCTTCGCCGGTGTTAACCTCTACAACGTTAAAGCGACCAGAGTTAATATCAAGGTACGCGATACCGTACAGACCTTTTTTACTTTGCCAAACGCTGGTAAGGAGGTTGTCTTGTCGTTCTTGTAAAAGCGCTTCATCAGAAATTGTACCAGGTGTAACTATACGAACAACTTTACGATCGACAGGGCCTTTACTAGTTGCAGGGTCACCCACTTGTTCACAAATAGCGACTGATTCACCCATTTGGACTAGGCGTGCTAGGTAGTTTTCTACTGCATGATAAGGTACGCCCGCCATAGGGATAGGATCGCCACCGGCTTTACCGCGATGTGTTTGCGAAATATCGAGTAATTGAGCGGCGCGTTTAGCGTCATCAAAAAAGAGTTCGTAAAAATCGCCCATACGATAAAACAATAAAATATCGCGATGCTCTGATTTTATTTTTAGATACTGCTGCATCATAGGGGTTTGTTGTTTTATAGTGTGTGGTGCATAAAGATCAAACGACATGTATTTACCCAAAGGCTGAATATGGAATTACATCAAGAGATTAAAACACTTGCTGCGCAATTAGGCGCTATTTTAACGGATAAATGCTTATGGATCACTAGTGCTGAGTCATGTACTGGTGGCGGAGTGAGTTATGCCCTTACAGATACGCCCGGAAGCTCGGCTTATATTGACCGCGCATTTGTGACTTACAGCAACCAAGCAAAGCAAGACTTACTAAATGTAAGTGCCAGTACATTAGCTCAATTTGGTGCTGTGAGCGAGCAGACAGTACGTGAAATGGCACTAGGTGCAATTAAGGCAACAAACGCAAATATATCTATAGCTGTATCGGGTATTGCAGGACCTGGCGGGGCAACTGATGGCAAACCTGTGGGACTTGTGTGGTTTGGCATACAAATTAATGACAAAGTACTGACCTTTAAACAAGTATTCTCTGGCGATAGGGCTCAAGTTAGACTGCAAGCTATTGTATTTGCATTGAAAAGTGTAATAGATGAGATAAAATAAAAAAATTAGCTTGATACTGTGATTTCATACAGTATACTTGATTCCATTAGCTGGATTTGGAGAATAAAATGAACGATAACAAACAAAAAGCGTTGGACGCTGCACTATCACAAATTGAACGTCAATTTGGTAAAGGCTCAATTATGAAATTGGGTGATAACAAAGCGTTAAACATTGAATCTGTATCTACAGGCTCATTAGGTATTGATATTGCTTTAGGCATAGGTGGTTTACCTATGGGACGTATTGTTGAAGTATACGGACCTGAGTCATCTGGTAAAACAACGCTTACTTTACAAGTTATCGCAGAAGCACAAAAAGAAGGCAAAACATGTGCCTTTATTGATGCTGAGCATGCTCTAGATCCAGTTTATGCACAAAAGCTTGGTGTTAACATTGATGAGCTTTTTGTATCGCAACCAGATACCGGTGAGCAAGCATTAGAAATTTGTGACATGTTAGTGCGCTCAAGCGCGGTAGACGTTGTTGTAATTGACTCGGTTGCTGCACTTACACCAAAAGCTGAAATTGAAGGCGACATGGGCGACTCGCACATGGGCTTACAAGCACGTTTAATGTCGCAAGCATTACGCAAGCTTACTGGTAACATTAAACGCTCTAACACGTTATGTATTTTCATTAACCAAATCCGTATGAAAATTGGTGTTATGTTTGGTAACCCAGAAACAACAACGGGTGGTAATGCACTTAAGTTTTACGCATCGGTACGTATTGATATTCGTCGTATTGGTTCTGTTAAAGAAGGCGATGAAGTTGTTGGTAACGAAACTCGCGTTAAAATTGTTAAAAACAAAGTAGCGCCGCCGTTTAAACAAGCTGAATTTATCATCATGTATGGTGAAGGTATTTCTAAGCAAGGCGAGCTAATTGACCTAGGCGTTAAGCATAAAATTGTTGAAAAAGCAGGTGCTTGGTATAGCTACTGTGGCAACAAGGTTGGCCAAGGTAAATCTAACTCAATTAAGTTTTTGAAAGAAAACCCAGAAATTGCAGATGAGATTGAAGGCAAGTTACGCGAAATGCTTTTATTAAAAGCAACTATTGAACCAGATGATGGTGAAGATAAGTTGGGCGATGACGCTGATCTTTAACAGCCTCAAAATGAGTTTTTAAGCTTGATTTGACCCGAGCTTTAAAAAGCGTTAATCAGTAATGATTAGCGTTTTTTTGTTATTAAAAACTTAAAGTAGATAACCTGAGCTCTGGATAATAAATCTATCTCGAGCAGCTATTTTCAGCGCTAACTGCGTTGAATTTACTTACAATAGGCCAGCTATTGACGCGTAAATTCGCCTTGTTTCCACTGAAAATCTCTGGCTAGAGAAAATAAATTTAAATACCACTATGATTCAATACGTTAGTAAATCTCTTAACCAGAGTTTAGGTTAGATAAAAATAAAAACGACACATTAAAAATGTGTCGTTTTTTAATTTAACCGCAAAAATCTACAGCCTTTAATTAATCAAATATATTTATAACTGCCAATTTACAGATAGAGCGTAGTTACGCGGTGCACCGTAGTAACCTTGTTCCCAGTATAGGCTGTGCAAATATTTTTCACCTGTGGTGTTATTAACGTTGAAAGTGACTCCTACGTTATCTGTAATTTTGTAAGTGGCCATTAAATCAAGTAACCCGTATGCATCTTGGTTGGTAGTAACACTTGCAATACCATTAGCATCTTTAACTTGAACTCGGCTAGTTGAATCCTGCCAGCGATAGTTTGCACCAAATGATAAGCCATCAACTAAAGGAACTTGGTAGGTTGCGGCCACTTTAAGTTGGTTTTCTGGTGTGTAATCTTTTACTAAATCATCACCATCAATATTTAAATTACTAAAGCTAATACTTGCACTTAAATCATCTGTAAATTTACCACTTAACTCTACTTCAAAACCATTACTACTAATGCCATCAGCTGCATAATAACGCGTATCACTTGGTAATGAGTTAGCTATAGCAACAGCAAGGCCATCTTGTTTTGCATCAAAATAAGCAAACGTTACAAATAACTGGTCGTCTAGAAGCTGTGCTTTGACACCTATTTCGCTACTTTTGCCAGTAACAGCAGGTAGTTGATTGGCATTTATGTCTAGTTCTTTTTGCGGTACAAATGTTTCTGTATAGCTTGCATAAGCCGATAGAGATTCGTTAAAGTCGTACACTGTACCAATGTACGGTATTAGCTCAGAGTCACTTCGAGTTTGAGCAACGCCATAGGCTGTGCCTTTTGTTTCCCAATCGGTATAACGCACGCCAGCGAGCACACTTAAAGGCTCACTTAATTTAATGCGAGTAGATATGTAAGCTGATTTTTGCTCGTTAGTAATATCACTACCATTTACGCCATCAGCAAGTGTTGCCTTTGGTACTACACCATCCCACGTTTTAAGTGATGGCATATCTGGAAAACCATTGCCTGTAGTGTAATCGTAAAGAGACTGCTCGTTGTAATCCATTTTAGCTTGGCTAACACCAAATGATAGGTCGTGCTCTTGATTAAATAAATCAAACTTACCACTGGCGTATAAATCAAATAAGTCATGCTTATCTTCGTAATCATAACGGCTAGCATAACCTGTTAAACCAAGTTCAGTATCTTTATCAGGGGTACTGTATACGTAGAACAGCTCTGAGTTTTGCTTGTTTTCGATGTGAGCATAGCGTGCTCTAGCCACCCATGTTGCTGATAAGTTTTGTTCAAGCGTTACATATACTTGCTCTGCACTGTTATCCCAGTAAGACCAATCAGCAGCAGTACTGGTTGATTCGTCATAGTTAGTTGGTGAGCCGTCGGTGTAATAAAGAGGTAGTGCCCCCCAAAGTGGGCTATCAGCATCTTTTTGTTGGTTAACGTAGTTAACGCTTAATAATGTGCTGTCTGTTAATTTGCCTTCGTAGGCTAAATAAATAATTGTTTTATCTGTTTCGTAGCGATCTAGGTATGAATCAGCTTTTTGCTTTGTAAATACAGCACGTACGGCGTGTTCTTCATTTATTGGCGTAGATACATCTAAATCTAAACGTTTTTTATTCCATGAGCCATACGAGGCTGATGCATTTGCTTGTGTTGTGTAAGTTGGTTTCTTTAAAACCATATTTACAGTTGCAGAAGGATTACCGGCACCGGTCATTAAGCCATTAGCGCCACGAACTATTTCTACACGGTCATAAATTGAAGTATCAAGGCTGCCTTGAATAGATCCAGAGCTTTGTGGAATACCTAAGCCATCAACTTGAAAGTTAGTAATTTCAAAGCCACGAGCTTTAAAGTAAGTACGATCTGTTTCTATTTGCTCTACTGTTACGCCGGGGGTGCTTTCAAGTACTGAGTTTATATCGTCTAGTGAAAAGTCGTCCATTAATGCGCGTGATACTACCGAGATTGACTGTGGTGTTTCTTTAATTGTTAAACCTAGTTTGGTAGCTGATTGCGCTTCTTCTGTTATGTAGTTTTTGTGATGTTGACCATATACCGCAATTTTTTCGAGAGGTTCATCTTTTACAGTTGCTTCATCAGCAAGTGCATAACCAGATAGAATTAAAGAAGTAGCAAAGCTTAATTTAGATAAACGCAAAACTTGAGGGCACGACATAAGTTTTTCCAGTTAGTTCAAAAAGAAGTGCGTAACTTAATCTAAATGATATCGATTTGCAATTAGGTTGTGTGTTTTTACCTATTATTATTCTATTTTGTTGGATTTTAGCGTCACATAAAGAGATTATGGGTACGAATTGATGAATTATATAGAACTTAATATCCCTTATAAAAAAGCGGCCTAGGCCGCTTTTTTAAAGTAGTTAGCTTTTTAGTTATTAAAAAGAGTATTTAACAGAGAATTGTAAACGATCTAAATCGCCATCTACGCCACTTTCAGTTTCACGCTCAGCATGTTTTAGCTCAGCTCCAAATGTTAGGCGTTTAACAGGGGAATATAAAATGTTAGCGCTATAGCTTTGGCTTGATTCAGTCGGATCACCAGAAATAGCTAATAAATCAGTGTTGTTATCAGCAGAGAAGAAAGAGTATAAGAATGTTGAACGCCATTGGCTTGTCCACTTGTGCTGGTAAGCAACAAAACCAGAAGTCGAATCAATGGCATCTAGTTCATCGCCATTAAGTACTGCGCCGTGAGCAACGTTTAAGCCTACGTAACGGCCTAAGCCTTTACCTTGAGTAAGCATAAATTTAAGGTTGTCTTCACCAAGGTTTATTTTACCCGACGCACTAATACCAAAAGATGTTTCATCTGCATCAACACTGCCTACCTTATAGGTAAGTTGGCGAGCAAGCGCTGCAACAACAATGTTACCCCAATCAGCTTTGTGTGTGTAACGAGCTGTAAAGTCAGGCAATGATGCATCATCAGTTACTACCATACCGCTAGTAGTAGAAATTGTACTTTCTGGGTTTTCTAATGAGAAAGACCATGCGCCAGTGGTATATTTAATTTGCGATTGACGAACAAATATAGTGCCTTCAGCTGGGCCTACAAAATCAAGCGTTTCAGCAAGGGCACCCACGTTTTGAAAGTTAGACCATGTTTGACCAAATAACCAACCGTCGTATGTCACAAACGCATGGCGAATACGTGGAGCATAAGAGTTTGATACACGTTCATTGCCGCCAGCAGCTGAGGCTAAAAAATCAATCTCAATTTTAGTGTTAACGGTCTTACCGTTATCCATAACAGTGGCTGTGCCAAAGTTAAAGCGTGACTCGCGAGCATGCATATCAAACACAGCATCTGAGCTGTTATCGTCGCCAACTGTTAGCGTACTTGGTACGTAAAAGTCACGACCTACGTTTGAACCTGCAGGCGCACCCGCTGAATAATCACTCCACATAGAGTCGAGTTTAATGTATCCACCGTAAGTAAATTCGGTATCACCAATTTTTGCAGCAGTTGCCGCGTATGCAGTACTTGATAGTGCACATAGTACAGCGCTTGCTGCCAATGTTTTTAATGGGGTAAATTTCATTGTGGTGTCCTTTATAGGCTACTTGTTATTTGTTACTTTTTTTTCATAGATATTTGTATTACTTGCTACGAGTATTACTTACGAATAAAAAGGGTTGTTAATTTGGCTTTCAATTCACTTTCTATTTTCATTCGTTAAATAAAGCATTTTAGTAAGTACAACAAAATATCTTTATTAGAGTACGACAACACTGTTGAATATGTGCAATATTTACTCAATTACCTATTGGTCTATAAGACTAAGGTTTGAGAGCAGATTAGTTTGTATTTACTTACATTTAACGCGTTGTATTATTTATGTAAAAAAATTGAAAGCAGAAGGATTATAAACTACAAATGAGGAAATTGAAGAGGTGTACAACTAAGGTCTAATACTTAATGTAGCACTGCTGAGTAATCCTTGATAAAAGCTTAAGGCAAGTAATTTAAATGGAGACTAAGATGTCACAAAGTATCTATCCAGTTCCTGCGCATATTAAAGATGCGACTCTTGTAGATAAAAATAAATATAATACGCTTTACAAGCAATCTATTGATGACCCAGAAAGTTTTTGGCGTGAGCATGGCAAACGTCTTGATTGGTCTACCCCTTATACAAAAGTTAAAAACACATCATTCGACAAAGGCCATATAAATATTAAATGGTATGAGGATGGCTACCTTAATGCTTCGTACAATTGTATCGATCGTCACTTAAAAACCAAAGCAGATAAAACGGCGCTTATTTGGGAAGGTGACAGCCCATCTCAAAGTGAGAATATTACTTATCAACAATTGCATGATGAAGTAGCCAAGTTTGCCAATGGTTTAAAAAAGCTAGGTGTTCAAAAAGGTGACCGTGTAGCGATTTATATGCCTATGACGCCTCAAGCTGTTTATGCAATGCAGGCTTGTGCACGTATTGGTGCTATTCATTCGGTTGTATTTGGTGGCTTTTCACCTTCTGCGATTGCAGATCGTATTCGAGATTCGGGTGCCAAGGTCGTTATTACTTCAGATGAAGGGCGCAGAGCGGGTAATTGTGTTCCATTGAAAGCAAATGTAGATGAAGCGGTAGCGCAAGAAACTGTAACCTCAATTGAGCATGTTATTGTGCACCAATTAACCGGCGGTGAAGTTGATTGGAATGAGCACGATATATGGTGGCATGACCTAGTTGCTGATTTACCAGCAAAGTGTGAACCAGAGCCAATGAACGCTGAAGATCCATTGTTTATTCTATATACGTCAGGTTCAACAGGTCAGCCGAAGGGGGTTGTGCATACGACTGGTGGCTACTTAGTTTACTCATCAATGACACATGAATACGTATTTGATTTAAAAGAAGACGATGTGTATTGGTGTAGTGCCGATGTAGGTTGGATCACAGGCCACAGTTACATTGCATACGGGCCATTAGTAAACGGTTGTACACAAGTATTATTTGAAGGTGTACCAACTTATCCAACTGCAGGACGTATGGGCGAAATTGTTGATAAACACGGTGTAACTATTTTATATACTGCGCCTACAGCAATTCGTGCGCTAATGGCGAAAGGTGATGAGCCAACAGCTTCGTCAAATCGCGATAGTTTACGTATTTTAGGCTCGGTTGGTGAGCCAATAAATCCAGAAGCATGGACGTGGTATTACGAGAGTATTGGTAAATCTAATTGTCCGATTGTTGATACGTGGTGGCAAACAGAAACCGGTGGCATAATGATTACGCCTTTACCGGGTGCAACTGATACAAAACCTGGTTCTGCGACACATCCATTTTTTGGTATTGCCCCTGCATTATTTGATGCTGAAGGCAATAACCTTGAGGGTGCTGTAGACGGTAATTTAGTAATTTTAGATAGCTGGCCATCGCAGGCGCGAACGGTTTACAACGACCATGAACGTTTTGAACAAACTTATTTTAGCGCCTACCCAGGTGTTTACTTTACAGGTGATGGTTGTCGTCGTGATGAAGACGGGTATTACTGGATCACAGGACGTGTGGACGATGTACTTAACGTATCAGGCCATCGCCTTGGTACTGCCGAAATTGAAAGTGCTTTAGTTGCGCACGAAGCAGTAGCCGAAGCTGCAGTAGTGGGTTACCCGCATGATATTAAAGGCCAAGGTATTTATGTTTATATTACGCCTAACGAAGGTGTAACAGTAAGCGATGAGTTAACCAAAGAGGTACGTAACTGGGTTCGTAAAGAGCTTAGCCCAATAGCATCACCAGATATGATTCAATGGTCACCGGGTTTACCTAAAACGCGCTCAGGCAAGATTATGCGTCGTATTTTACGTAAAATCGCTGCAAATGAGCACCAACAACTCGGTGATACGTCAACGCTTGCAGATCCATCTGTAGTTGATGAACTAATCGAGAACAGATTAAATCGTTAAATGTGCGTTAAAAACTTGATTACAAGTTGATTCTAAACGTAGTATATCGGCTGTCAGTAATGGTTTTATACCTAACTGGCAGCCGAATTTATTAGGAGTGAACCATGAGTCAGTTTTTAATAGCGGACGACCATCCGTTATTTCGTGAAGCACTAAAGGGCGCATTGAGCGCAAAATTTGAAGGTTTAGAGGTTTTTGAATCATCCGATTTTGACAGCACACTGCAAGTGTTAAGCGAGCAAGAGGATCTTGATATATTACTGCTAGACCTTCACATGCCAGGTAATGATGATTTATATGGTCTTATTCGTATTAGAGAAGAATACCCAAGCTTACCTATTGCCGTTGTTTCGGGTAGTGAAGACGCTAATATAGTTTCTAAAGTAATGGGTTACGGCGCTATGGGTTTTATTCCTAAATCGTCATCGTCTGATGATATTGCCAGTGCAATTAACCAAATACTTGAAGGCGATACATGGCTACCAAAAGAGCTAAAAAACAAAGTAGCTGAAATTGAAGGTGAAGACCGAGAAATAGCAGCGCAAGTTGCCTCATTAACACCTCAACAATACCGAGTGCTGCAATATCTGCACGAAGGTTTACTTAATAAGCAAATTGCTTATGAACTGCACATATCAGAAGCAACAGTAAAAGCACACATTACAGCCATATTTAGAAAACTCGGCGTGTACAATCGTACCCAAGCCGTTTTAATTGCCGCTAAATTAAAACTCGAGCCAATAGAGCAGGCATAATTTACATTTAAAAAGTCACTTGCTTATTTATGAGCAAAAAAATGCCAGCAACAATGCTGGCATATTTTTATGTGTAGAATAATCAATTAGAATTCAGGTTAATAACAAAATGCATACCTTGTTATCAACACTGTTTTATTACCTCAAAATAAACTACTTAATTAAGCGAATTGGTACAATGCTAAGAAAACACTACAGTTTTATTACCATTAATAAATAACTTATGCTCTGATGCAAGTTGGAGTGCTTTACAAAACACTGTTTTCTCTACATCTTTACCCATTTTAGCCATCATTTCGGCGGTATTAGCATGTGTAACGCTTGTTACATCCTGCAAAATAATAGGGCCTTCATCAAGCTCATTATTCACAAAGTGAGCGGTAGCACCAATAATTTTTACGCCGCGCTCAAATGCTTGATGATAAGGTTTAGCACCAATAAATGCGGGTAAAAATGAATGATGAATATTAATTATTTTGCCTTCGAAGCGACCCACAAATTCAGGGCTTAAAATACGCATGTATTTGGCAAGACCAATAATATCAGGGTTGTAGCGGGCAATTAAATCACCTACTTTTTGATCGTGCTCGCTACGAGTTAGTCCTTCGTGCGATACAGCATGAAAGGGCACATCAAACCCTTTTGCTAAAGGCTCTAAATCAGCGTAGTTAGCAATAACTGCTAATACTTCAATATTAAGAGTTTGTTCAAATTGCTTTAGCAACATACCACCTAAACAATGGGCTTCTTTAGTTGCAAGTAAAACTACTTTAGTTTTTGCACCGCAATGTAGGGCAAGTTTAGCGCCTTGTGGCAACAGTGCGCGTAGTTGATCTAAAAAGTCGCTTTGTGGCTCGCCTGTAAGCTCTGTGCGCATAAAAAATCGCTGTGCGTCTTTATCTACAAACTCGTTGTTACGCGTAATATTTAAATTATTTTTATGACAAAGCCCTGTGATTTTAGCTATTAAGCCTACGTCGTCAGCACATTGGGTGGTTAGTATATAGCTCATTGTCCTCATTCTTACCCTGTGATTAATACTTCATTATTTGTGTTTTGGCACATAAAGCAAGGGCTTTGTGGACTAATCCAATATTAATCATGTTGTTGAGTATAAAAGAGGTAGTAAAGTTAAAAGGTATTGAATAGAGGTTAATAAAGGATAAAAAAATGCCACCTAATTTACAAGGTGGCATTAATACTAATAATCCAGAGTTTAAGTTAATTAACCCTTTGGCTCGGGAGATAAGTTTTCTTCTTGTCTTAAATACCCAGCAGCTTCTTCGTCATCTTTAGCTATTGCTTGCTGAGTAGGTATCGCGCGCGTTTGTTGGTTTAATTGATGTATTTGTGACGCATTACCTAAATCACGCTCACTGGTGATTGAGGCGATAGATTCACGGTCTTTCAAGAACGCGATAACGTCTTTTTTGATTGCTTGTAATTGGCCTTCGTCTTTATGCATTTCCATAATATGGCGAGGATGTTCAAGATTTTTCATACCTGTTGCTGCAAACGTAGTAGAAACAACACGAGAAACAATGATCCAAGGCGTTATACTACTGCGTACTAACGTATTTTCTGAGCGAGTACTATCGTGAATACCCGTACCAGTTGATATTTTTGACTCAGTAAAAGTGCCTTCACATTTAAAATACACTAGTAGTGATTCAAATTGCATTTCAGCAAAAAATAGATGGGCTGTGTTTGTAAGCAATTGCGCAAATGCTTTAATAAGTATACCTATTAGCAATAAGTGAAAGCTTGTCATTAATAGTTCACTAAATTGAATAACATGTTGGTTATTAAATGCTTGTTTAAAGCTGCTAATATTTGCCGCGTCAACGTAATGATAAATATTAATAAACGAATACGCTAAAAATACAGTAAACGCCAACGCTACAATATAAAGTAAGTTACCGCTCACTAAAGAAATTAGCCTTGCTAACGAGAAGTTTTTACCTAAATCCATTGAGTGCAATTTAGGCTGAATTTCTTGGATCATTTCACCTTTAAAGCCGCCTTTACCTTCAATTTGTTCTTGAAGCTTAGGATCTAATTCGCGATAAACTCTGTTAGGTACTTCTTTATAACGACGGTTAGCCATTACTAGATTGTCTAGGTTTATAAAAATTTCGTCTGGATGAACAGACTCTTGCCAGTTTTCACGTAGTTCTGATACTTCAGCAGAAGGGGTAACTGCATTTAAACGCGCTTTAATCATAATAAAAGCAATTGCGCAGCTCAGAGTGGCTAATACAATAATCGCAATTAAGTACATGCCAGCATGAAGACTAGGTAGTTGCTCAATCCAGCCATCTATTTCTTGTTTGCTAATGTGTTGTTCTTTCATCAGCCATGACATAGAAAGGCCAATAGCGATTGGTAGAATAAAAGATAAAGAAATAATTTTAGCGAGTGCACCGGTACCAAGTGCTTCAATATTTTTTTCAGCGTTTCTAGAAATAGGTTTACCCGTAGAGCGCCACGAAAAAAGCACGTAGAACATTAATATGGCACTATAAACAGGAAATGCTAATTCGCCTGCTTCACCGGTAAAACCCGATAAAGATACAAATGCCACAAGGCCATAAGCAATAAGTGCAACAAGGGTACTTACCCATGAGCCAAATAAGCGCTGAGCAACATTACGAATAGGATAAGGTAGGAATAATAACTTAGGGATTAAGCTGTGAAGTAAACGTGATAAAAAACCATTAGGCTCTTTAAACGTACTGTTTTTACGACCAACCAGCATTTCTTCGAGTGATTGCGCGGTGTAGGCTACTTCTTTTTCTTCTTCTTTGGCGGTTGATGCTTGTGATTTACTGTAGTTATAAGCAAGTGAAGTAGGGTGGTTTCTGCCTACAAAATACTTAAGAGTTGCATAAATACCACTTGAAAGTGAGCGAATGCCGAATGCTAAAATAAGCATGCCAAACACCATTAAAATCCATCCAGCGGTTGTATCTTCTTTTACTGAGCCCGCAGCAATAACAAGTAAACTAATACCCGCTATAGACTCGATGAGTCCTCTTACAGCTGTTACTTTACCTTCAAGTTTGAAGGGGTTTTTTAGTCCAAGATCAATCGATCCATAATCAAAAGCCATTGAATGCTCCTTTTAAACAGCATGCCCAATTAAGGGAGAATATAAGCGTAGTTATAATAACCATTATATATATCGTATTTTTGTTTTTGCTCAATTTTTGATTATATATCAATAAAGTCGTTCAGTTTAAGGTTATTTTAAAGTGGTACATTCTATGCTTTGAAATATAAGCTTAAGCGAGTTAACAATATCTCTTTTAAATGCTTGAGGAGGAATGATGGAATTGATTTACGTTGATGATAGTTTGCCCGGAATTACCCGAAAGCAAAAAAACAAACATTGGCAGTATTTTGACCCAATAGGAAAAATAATTAAAGAGAAGGCCGTTATTGAGCGCTTAAATTCACTCGCGTTCCCGCCTGCTTATAAAAGTGTATGGTTTTGCCCTGAAGAAAATGGGCATATTTTAGCAACAGGTTACGACAGTAAAGGACGAAAGCAGTACCGGTATCATCCATTATTTACACAACAACAAGATGCTAAAAAGTATCAAGCTTGTAGTGTGTTTGGACATAAGCTACCGTTACTTAGGGCTCAATTAAAGGAAGCATTGCAAGGTGATGAGCTCGATTATGAACGTACTTTAGCAGCCATTGTTAGATTAATGGATTTAGGTGCTTTACGGGTGGGGAATGAACGTAATGTAAAACAAAATAAAAGTTTTGGTGCGACAACCCTAAGATCAAGGCATGCAAAATTAACAGGTAAAAATATTAGATTAAAATACCGTGCAAAGTCAGGTAAAGAAAGGGAAGTAAATATAACGGATAAAGCATTGAGTAGTGTTATTAAGGAGCTTCAGGACTTACCCGGGCAACACTTGTTTCAATATATAGAAGAGGGGGAGCGCTCTAACGTTACTTCGACTGAAATCAATCAGTATATTCAAAATATAATGGGTGAAGAATTTAGCGCAAAACACTTTAGAACATGGCGAGCAAGTGTGATTGCTTTTAAAGAAGTGTATGAAGCAAAAGGCGCTATTACATTAAAAACAATGCTTGATGAAGTGTCTTCAAAGCTTGGGAATACGCCAACAATAGCGCGTAATTCTTATATTCACCCTGATGTTATTGAGCTTTGTAAGAAAAATGAATCAGAACAAACTCATTGGCGCGACAATTTTAAATTACCCCGTAAAACAAAGTATCTTAGTCGGTTTGAGCGCGGTTTATTAGAGTTTTTAACGTAACGATAAAGGCTGTAGCTTACAGCCTTTATGCTAAGTTTTTATATTATGCTATTGCAGCATAAACGTTTCGTATTCTAAATCTTCAAATTGTTTTGAAAGCCAAAATAATCCTACTACCGAGGTAATAATGGTTGCTAATGCAAAGCCATAGCCATAAAACTGCGGTCCAAAAGCAATTGATAACAAAGTTAAAACAACGTTTATTACCAAAAATAACCCCGCTAAAAATAGCACTGTTGAGCGTTTATCTAAATAAAACAAAATATTTAAAATAGATAAAAATATAACTTGTACGCCTACACCTACTACATCAATAAATAAAAGCGTTTTATAGTTTGGATCAATGCCAATAAAGGTAAGTATTTGCTCACCCCATAATAACAAGCAGGCAACGGTAATACCCTGAATTTTAAATATATCGTATAAACCGGCACGCGCAGTTTGGATCATACTGTCTTTTAATATGTAGATCTCTTCAAGAGATGAGCCACCACGAATAGCGGTGTAAAAACGGTCGTACTCTTCTACAAAGTCGGTTTCCATTTTTACTAAAAATACCGCCATACCGGGGATAATAGACAAATAAGCCAAAAATATAGGTAAGTCATAAATTGGGCTGGCTCTCAACGTGCCAATAATTTGTATTGATGTGCTTGGAGAATACCAAAAAATGATTTTATCAGCCCATACACCAATGTTATAAAACAGACCACAAAAGAATAGGCTGTAATACACTTTTTTATTGCTTAAAAAGTCAAAACTTATAAGTTTTTCACCCGGGTAGCGGCGAATAATCATAAATAAAAAGCTAAAAAAGAGCAGTGCTTCGCCAGCAAAAAACGCAAAAAATAAGCCGTCTAACTGCCAGTCTCTTAATAAATATGCAAGCAATACCATAAAGGCGTAACCACTTAGCATGGTAATTAAAATTAACCGGTATTCTTTCATACCTGATAGAAAAATAGCGCCAAGCCACTGATTACATAAGCTTACAAAGGCACCTAAAATTATAATCTTAGTAACAACGGGTATAGGGAGCATAGGCCATACAGCTAAGCCCACCAATAGCGCGGCTATTGTTGTTATAAGCTGTGCACCGAGTAGATTAGGCAGTACCTTTGCCTCTTCTTTTTGAAAAAATAAATCGGCAATAAATCGAGTTAGTAATAACTGCAAACCACCCGTTAAAATAAGTGAGGCGGCCATCATGTAGGTAACAAGCGTTAAAAATTGAATAATAAGTACTTTAGGTAATACAATTCCTAAACTTAAAATACCAATAAGCATTAACGCTACAATAGAGAGCAGCCAAGGGCCCGAGCCTATTAAACCTGCGTAGCCGTATGCTTCAAAAACTGAGAGCAGGGTATTTTTTTTGAGAATTTTTCGTATCTCAAAACCTATTCCGGCCATGCTATTGTATCCTTATAAAGTTTATCGTAGCGGGCAAACATGTGGTTCTCGTCATAAAATTTTTGTACGCGGTCTAAACCACTTTTTTGATACTCAAGCCAAGCTTGCTCATTTGTTAGCATGTTTGATATTTGTTGTGCTGTTTCGCTAGGTGAAGCAATTGAGACAACTTCACCGGCTTTACCTAATGCTTTATCTTCATCGGTTCCGCCTTCGATTATTTCGCGGCACGAGCCAACATCACTAGCAAGTACAGGCACACCGGCCGCCATTGCTTCTAAAAGTACTAAAGGCTGCGCTTCGGAAATTGAGGTTAAAGCAACAACTCCGAGCTTAGGCAAAATTTTGGTAATATCTTGCATACCTAAAAACTTAACACTGTTTTGTAAATCAAGGCTGCCTACCAGTAGCTCACACTCTTTGTAGTATTGTGGGTCTTCTTCGAAAGGGCCGATGATCCAGCCTTCGACCTCTGGTAATATCGATTGCGCTTCTTTAATCGCACGTATAAAGGTTTTAATATCTTTTATAGGCACTACACGTCCAATTAACCCAACAACCGGTGGTATCTGTTTTGGACGCTGAACAAACGCTTCAATAAAGCGCACTGTTTTAATACCATTAGGTACAACAAATGCTTTTTCTGGCGCTGCACCATCTTTTATTTGGCGCTGTCTGTTACCGTCGTATAGCGAAATGATCTTATCTGCTTCTTGGTATGTTGTTCGGCCTATTTGCTCAAAAAAGCTGATCCACATTCGGCGAATAAAGCCCATCTCGGTATTTAAGTTTTTACCTAGGCTTTGTTCAGACTCTTTGATCCAACTGGCTTGAATAAGATCTATTTTTCTCTCTTTGGTGTAAATACCATGTTCGGTCAACAAAAAGGGAGTATCGCTTATTACACTGGCACCAGATCCTAAAATACCAGCATACCCGGTAGATATTGAGTGAATAAGTTTAACTTTTGGAAGTCCACGTGCAATTTCGGCTATTTTAAATAGCGGTTTATATAAATTGCGATATGACCAAAAAAAGTCAATAAAAGAGGATTCATCACAAAAAGTTGAATAGTAATTAGTGAGCACTTGCCACGATGATTCACTATATAAAAAGTCGGCTTCGTTAATACCGTCTTTTTTAGCCAAAGTTTCAAATGCAAATTTTAACAATTCAGTCGGGATAGGCTCGTTACAATCTCTAAAATAATTTTGTAGTTGTTGCCAGAAATCAAAGAGCTCTTTTTTATATTTAACCCCATGCTTGGCTTTTATTTCAGAAGTATCATTTTCCACTAAATAATGAACATGCAGCTTGGTAACGTTTTCAGGTAAAGTATATTGAATCTCGCCATAATGCTCTGGTGCTCCACCTATAAAAACAAGCTCAAAGTTATAATGAGGTAACCCTTCAATTATTTGATGAACCCAACTAGATACACCACCACGTACGTAAGGGTAGGTACCTTCCAAAAGCAGTAAAATGTCTGCATTTTTATTACTCATGCCAATACTCCTGCAAATGACGTAATTCACTGCCTTTAGGTTGTTCTGGGAGTTCTTTTAAATAGCGTTTACAGTCGTCAAACTTGTTCATACAAAAGGCAACTTCGGCTTTATAAGGGAGAACATGACGCCTTGCCATACCAAACTCAGTTGCTTTAAGTAAGTACTCATGGGCTATTTCGTATTTGTCTAAGGCTAAAGATATTCGGCCTAAAAATATAAAGGTTGCAGGTGTTTTTACGTGCTCAATACTTTGCTCTGCAAGTGCTTCTGCTTTTTCTAAAACATATTTACGCAGTGCACCTTGGGCTAAACCCAAATAGCTAAGTTCCCAATACAGTTCGGCTAGCTGTTTTTGTAAATGGCTCAATTTAGGCTGCTTAGTCGTAACGGCTATTTCTTGCTGATACAAACTGATTTTTTCGTTGAGTTTGGTTTCTTTACCATCAAGGGTTGAGTAGGCGAGTAGTCGAATATCATCTTCTAAATCTTTAAGTGCTAGCTTTAAAATAGGAATAGCTTGTGAGTCACTCATGTGACGAGCTGCCATTACAGCACTTAAACGTTTATTTGGTTCACTCGCGTGCTTCAAAATTGCTTTAAGTCCGCCAATAGAATAGGTCGGGTTTGCTGATATTGCTCTGGCTTCAAAAGGAAGCTCAGGTATTTTATGCTCTTCTATTTCTATCTCGTCGTTTTTGAGAGGTTTACAAAGAGCAAACGTAAGCGCTACTACAACACCTATAATTCCAAGTACTGGTAATGTAAACAATAATAAAAACATGAGCAAAAAAGAGCTATAAGGAGTCGTTTTGTATTTTTTAGGTATAAAAACATAACTAACAATAGCAAAAAGGATGCTAGCAATAGCATGCAATAGTATAGCTAAAAACCAATTAGGTGTTTCCAGTACTTCTATTAGTGCAAAGTACTGGCAAATACACCCTAAAATAGCCGCTACAATAATTATAATCATGAAAGTGAAACCAATCTCTTTATATCATCTGAGCTTATTGGTAGTGCAAGTTGTTGCTCAATAACAATATCAAGCTCAGCTAAAGTGTTACCCGTACGCTCTTTACACCAGGTGTTCATTCGGGCGATAAATCCTGCTTTTTCAAGTTCATCAGCTAATGGCATTAATAGCAGTAATACCTGATTTTGATTATCATACAAATAAATGTCTAAACCACGGCGTGCTTCACTTAAATAACTCATAAGTTGAGTCGATTTATCAGTAATATTATTGGCTTTTATTTTTAGCAGCTGCGATGGAATGTTGTATCGTTTTGCTTCTTTATTCGCGCGTTTAACTTGGCGAATAAAGTACGGAGACTCTTCATATGTCATTACTGGGTTTGTTATTTCATGGCGCAGTAGGTCGCCAATATGCCCAGCCATAACAGCAAGTAGTGTAAGAGTTGTATTTTTAAGTGCAAAAAATTGTACTCTTTCAACTAAAATAGCGCCGTAAATTGTATTATTTACGTCGATAAGTGGGATTGCCATATGGTATTTACTTATCCCTAACGCAGTTTTTGCGTCTTTTACTGATACTAATTCTTTTTCTTCAATCATCGCTAATATAAGAGGATCATTTTCAGCTATTTGACCCATTTGGCCAATAGAGGCAAGTGGAGGCTCTAAAACAGTGTCGTTTTCAACTTTATATAAGCCCGCTCTTTCTAATAAACCATATTCAACGAATAGGTCGATTATTTTTTGCGCTGCGCTATCAAGCCTTCTTTCTTTTAATAGCCCGATAGAGGTTCTTACTGCTTGTAGCGATTCACGCAAACTTAACGTATGGCCAGCAAGCATTTGCTCTATTCTATCGTGAGATGAATTAATTAAGTGATACTGACGAGTAAATGTTTCAAGGCGATCGGTTACGTACTCAAGCTGAATACTTTGTTGTTGATTAGTACGTTCCCACACATCCCTAAATTCGCCAGTGATCATAATTACAATAATGTAGCCAATCATGGCGTTAATATTGAAGTCGCTTTGTGGTGATAAAATATTTGCTTGAAGTAAAAAAAGTTGACCAACAAGCAAACATAAAATACTAATAAAGCCTTTTGAAAAGCCATAACGTAGAGAAACTAAAAGTGGGCCAAGTACAGGCCACGAAAACCCTCCCTCAGTCCAAAATGGGTCCTCTGCGTTAAATAATACAGGCAGCCCTAAAGCAAGCGCGGTAAATATAAATACCTCAGCCCATATTTGTAGCTCAGGAACGTCTCTTGGTCTAAGGAAATGTGTTTTCACTCACTAACCTCTATATAAGAAATTAAATCGGCAATCACATCTTGTGCTGTTGCTGCAATGCTATCGCGGCCCCAACCACTTTTAGCAATAGTACCCGTCCAAATCGGCGTTGTTTGTCCATTTTCAGTGAGTGATAATGTAAGTGCAACAACGGGTTCGCCGTCAAGCCCAGCTTTGTAGCGCCACTCTTCAATGCTGCCTGTTAGTACATAGTCAGCTTGTTGAGTGCTTAACCACTGCATAGCATTGTCTAAACGGTATTGATCGTCCAGTGGTGGAAGCTCTTTGGTGTTTACGCGAGGTGCGCGTATAAGAGTTGGTAATTTATTTTGTTGCCAAATACTGGCTAAAATATCTTCAGCACGCTCACCTGCAAGCGGTGTTTGAGCATGATTAACAAGTGGCATTAATGCCACAATTTTTGAAGGGCTAAGCTCTACATCATCAGCAACTCTGCTGGTGGTACATGCTGATAATAGTAATACCAAACACGGTATAATTAAACGAAACATACTCTCTCCTAACATTAAAAATGTACGTAATAACCTAATTGTAATTGTGTATCTGAGTTACCCACTTTATTACTACTTTGGTAACCCAGCTGTAATTTAAATAAATCATCGCCCAGTACAGACCAACCAGCGCCACTTGAAACTGATACATCTACTGTATCGTTAAGTGTTTGATAGCCAGTACTTATATCAAATAACCATGAAGGGCTTGCGCCTAAATAAGGAGGTTCTAAAGAACCAGTTGAAGCAAATGAGGTCCCTAGTGCAAAACGTCTAAATGGTTGAAGGTCAACTCTTAGAGGTCTTGATTCTGTATTTATTAATGCATTTACACGTTCAAAGTCTTGCCATTGCGCACTAAAATAAGCGTTCCAAATTGGGCGGTCTTTTAAAATGCTGTATTGGTAACGTGCATTATATTCTTGGCCATTTATTAGTGAGCTGCCATCGCTTCTTCGAGAAAAAGACATCGCTGCTGCTGATAGCTGTACGTTTTGTCTACCATCAATATTGTAGTTAACATAGGCCGTGGCTTTATCTAGCTGAGCATAGCTAAGTAGCGCTTCTGATTGGCGGTTTTCAACATTATATTCAAGCTTTAAACCTACCTGTGTACGCGAATCCCATTGATAACGAGAGTCCAAGCTAAAACCTTGACGGCTAACTAAGCTGCCTTGGTGAGAATCTATTTTTGCATCAAAATACCAACGACCAAATGTCATCTTATCTTCTATCGCAAACAGTAATCCGTTGTTATCAAGATTTTGCTGATTACTTAAACTTAATTTCCATTGCCCATTAGCATAAGGAAAATAAACGTTTACATCGTACTGGCTACTGTTTAAACCAGCCTCTGGCGATAGGTTTATTTCAAGCGCTCTAAAATAGGATGCGCGTGCATTTCTGAGTAAACTCAATTGCGATTCATTTGGTTCGCTAGTGAGTTCTTCGTACCAACGTTGCATGGTGGCATAGGGTTGTTTTAAATAGAGTAGGGCGTTTAGCTCATCTAATTTGCTTAGTGAACCTTCAGCTATAAGCTGTTTCGCTTTATTAAATTCGCCGTTGGTCATATAAAGTTGTAGCTTTTGCCATGGCTCTAATTTTTGTGCAGCCCTGCGCGCTAACCACCAGTTTGTTTGAGGTTCACCAATAGTGTCGGGGGCAAGTTCTTCCATTGTGTTTAATTGCATTAAATGAGGAACAGCCATCGCGCCCGCCCAGCGGAACATTAGGCCTCTGTATGCATATTTATCTTTAGGTAAGTGTTGCAGTAAATAGTGATTAAGTTCAGCAGCATTTGCATAGTAGCCAAGTTGTTTCATTACATCGGCTAAGTTAACCAGTGTTGTTAAGTCACTTGGATCTGCAATGGCCAATTTACGCAAATAAAAGTAAGCACTGTTATATGACTTCTCGTGAATAGATAAGCTTGCTAATAGCTGGGTCCACGCATAGGAAGGATCGCTTTGAGAATAGCGAGCTAAAATGCGGCTAATCATCACGGTGTCGTGCATTTGCAGCGCTAACCAACCTTGTGCAAGCACAACATCAGAGTCATATTCACTTAATTTAGCGGCGCGGTTTAAAGTTGTATAAGCTGAATTTAAATCACTTTGGTTTTGATACCAATTTGATAGAATTAACCAAGCAGGGTAGAGGGCTTTATTGTAGCGCTGCTTATCAAGTTCAGCATGAATACGTGCAACTGATTTAGCATCATTTACTTGTGTACTTAATAATGCAATTTGAATCAATTGACGGTCAGTTTGCGACTCGCTTTTCCATAAATAATCAAGAAGCTCCTGAGGCCGACCTTCAAAGCGTAATTGTTGGTAGTGCAGCATGTCGCCTACGCTTAAAGGGCTTATTTTTTGTAACTGTTCTAATGCATATAGCTCATGAGCTTTGTCTTGGACTCGCATTGCCATGTCTACATTGGAGCTCCAAAACTCATCATCAGAACTTTGTTGTTTACTTTTTAGCACTTGCAGAGCTGTAGCAAAGTCATCTTCTAGCCAAAATGCGCGGGCAATCCAAAGTAAATCTTCTTCATTTTTAGGCCCTTTATATGTAGGCCACAAGACTCTTAAGGCTTTTAAATTACCAGTATCGTGAAGCACTTTTGCTTTCCAGTATTGTGATAATACACTTTTACCATTTATTTGCTCAAAGCGTTCAATATTGTTTAACTCTTGCTTTGTGTTACCAATAAATTCGTTAGCTTGCATCCAATTAGCAAAACCATTGCCTTTCAGACTTCTGTTTTGCGCCTTGTATTCGTATATATCATTAGCATCTTGGTATAAATATAAAGCGGTGGCATCGTTAATACTGTCGGTAAGCATCGCAGGAGTTACTGCTTTGTTAGACATTAGCCATTTAAATTCTCGAAGAGCTTCTTTAGGCTTGTTTTGCCAGCGCTTTATCTTCCAATTTAATAAATGTAGCTCTTTGTCATCTGGGCTCTGTAGTAATAACTTTGCGAGTAATTGTTCTGCCCCTTTTGCATTTCCATTTGCTAAACGCAGGTGCATAGCTTGTGTTAAGTAGTCGGTGTTATTTGGCTCAGCTTTTAATAAGCTTTCAATGGCTTGAGCTGCATCTTCTGTGTTGCCAGCTAGGTTAGCTAAATAAAGGGTGCGTTTAACATCGGCTTGGTCGCCATAGGTTTTCCACCATGAATAAGCTTGAATCGGGTTATTTGCGCCCAGTGCAGTTTCAATCGCTTTAGCTGCAATGTCAGCATTTATATTTATTTTATAAATTGCGAGTGCTTTGTCTGGTTCGCCTGCGCTTAACCAGTAATCGGCTGCAAGGAGTGGCTGTTTATTTTTTTGATAGTACAGAGCAACTTTTGCGTTTAACCCAACTGCTTTTGCAATAGTTAGTATTTGTTCGTTCCAATTTTTATGAGCACCTATTTTTAAAGATAGCTCTTCAAAGCGGTCGTCAATATTAGCCCCGCTTGCTAGCCATAATGAGTAAAGCAGCTTTATTTCAAGCGTCGCTTTGCGCTCACCTCTAGGTAGTTTTTCAAGCTCGTTAGTGGCTTGTGAATACTCACTAAGCCCTATATGTAGCTCAACCAACTTTGCGCGAAGCTTTTCGTTGTCGGGCTCTGCATTGAGTGCTGCATTAAGGTACGATTTTTCAAAGGTATAATCTTGCGAAAGTGCATCATCTTCAAAAAATAAGGTGTGAGGAAATAATGCATAAAGTGCAAAACAACTTACAGCTAGTATCGCTAATATTGTTTTTATAGAAATTAACTGAGGGCGCTTTTTAGTATTCATTATAGAGCAGCTCCGTTGCAGTTAAGGTAACCATAAAAGTCACCTGTAGGTATTTCAAAATGTGTTAATTTACCTCGATTAATACCTTTAAAGCGCTCACCCAAATTAGATACAAATTCGCAAGAGCGTGCATTCATTAAATCAAGTGAAGCGGGTACCCACGCTTTAAAACTAACAGGCCCGTTAACTTGCCAGTTATTAATAACAACATTTGCAGACGCTAAATAAGGTTTTTTACTATTTTGGCTGTGATCAAAGCTAAGGCGAGCTATGTTATTTATAACGTGTATGTAGTCACCTTTTTCAGTTACACCCGATACACCTTCACTTTGAGCTATGTTTGGCACATCAAAATCGGTAGGTATCCGTAGAGTACGAATGTACTTTGAGCTAAATAACCATTCATTATTATTGTTTTTTGCAAGTGCAGAAAAGTAAAAATCTTTTGCTACTTTTGCATAATGGCTTAAATGCACAGGCGTATTTGGTCTTGCTAAAACATAATCTATGTTGTGTTTAAGAGCGTCTAAACCCGCAAGAACTTCGCCTGAGTAAAAGTGATAGTAAATAGTGTAAGGTTTTAACCTATATGGTTTTTCTGTTATTTCGAAAGTTTCGGTTAAACGTCTAAAGCCGTAATAAGGGCCATGCCATAGGTTTGTGTAAACATTTTCATTTAATATGGGGGCATAAATTTGATACAGCAAATCACGCTCAGGTCGGCCAATAGGTGATATATGTGTAAGACTAGGATTATCGGCATTTACATCAGTGTTACCACCGTTGACATTTAACACACCTGCATCACGAGCAAGTTCAAGTGCTTTAGGACCAGGAGTTGCATCGCCTGACCATAACATCATCACTGTTTTTTTATTTTTAGGTGTGAGCTTTTCATCAATGTACTTTATTGAATCTGTAATTTCTTTTTTAAGGCTGATAGTGTTGTAGCCAGGTACATCTAGATGAAAACCGTAATCGGTGTCGTCTTCATCTATTTTTTTTCGCCCAGACAGTGCTGTCCAAAAATAGGGGTGACTATAAGTATGCGAAGCAACTTCTACGTAAGGTAGGTTAAAAATACTACGTGCAATGCCTTCAAGTTTGGCACTTTGTTTAGAGTGAATACCGCCTTCTTCAATGTCAGCTTGGATCACAGATGACGTTAAAGGCAGTTTATAGCGTTTAATTATTTCATCTCGAATTACTTCTGCTGAATAAGGCTTACCTTCGTAATGGGCAACACTTGTAAATCCATCTCCATCGATATGCAGCGTTAGCATTCGCCTGCCACTTTCGGTGGTTGTATCTGGCACTAATATAGGCGGTAGTCCCATAGCCTGAGTTAGTAGTGTACGCGGATCAATAACCCATTTGCTGCCTTCCATCGGAAATGTATCAATTAGCCAAGGAGCAACTACGACTGCACCATATTTAGTTTTAGCAGCTTGTACAACTATTGTGTCATCCGATGATTTTATTGTAATTAAAGGAGTCGCATCAGTTGCTAATTTGAGTAAGTATGGTTTAACAATAGGGGGAGGTGTTGTGGATTCTCCTTTGAGCCAAGGTGCAAAGCTATCTTGTTTATATGGACCTTCAGGCAGTGTGTTTAACGACTCAATACCCAAGCTTAATAATAATTTAGTTGATTGTGGTAACTCGCCTAAAATAAGCTCTGGCACCACACCTAAATTAGCTTCAAGCCAATTGGTAAGTGTTGGGGTGTAAAATGCGTCGCTTGAGGTCCACGAAATAATACCAGCATGTAAGCTAGGGTCAACCAAAGGTAAATCGCGCTTTGCCATATCTATGTAATCAGGTATATACCCCGAATACTCAATCATGGTCGCAAGCTTTAAATGTACGGTAGTGTAAATGAGTGGCTTTACGTTACTGTTGTACGGGATCAAAATGCGCCTAGGCACCGGTGTAATAGATGATGTTCCCCATGTTTGCAGGTGACCATCGGTTACCCATGGATTAAAACCGGCGTCTATAATATTTTGTGCCATAGCGAGGCGATTATCGGGTTTTGCATAATCAATAACTTGGACGTTAAGGCCTAAGTCTTGTGCTGTTTTTAATTGTGCGCTTAGCCAATCTTGGTCGTTTTTGTTGGTCAGCTTATAGCTATTGTCGGTTGGATTAAAGTGGCTATACAAACCCTCAGCAACTAAGTCTTTAGCTAAATTAGCGAGTTTAGGCAATAACTCAAAGCCCCGGTTAAGAATAAGGTGCTTGTCAAAAGTCTCAGATAGTGAGCTTATTATGGTGACTAACCCAGCTTGTTGATCGGGTTTACTGTGTGTAGCATCTAATAGCTGATAGCTATCAAGGGTATCTAAAAATAAGCCGCTAAAGCCACGTGCTTTTAATGCCGCAGCGCTATTTGCAATATATTGTTGCCAATGTGCTGATGTTAAATCCGCAATGTGGCTATTCCAGTTGGGGTTTATGCTAAGTGATGACTCACTTTGATTAAACGACTCACCAACACTTAAATAAGCATAAACAGCAATATTACGCTGTTTAAACCAATTAAGTTCGTGCTCAGTCACAAGATCAGGCTGGACTACAACGCGAGAATAAAAGGTCATTTCGGCTAGAGGCATAGGGGATGAGTAGTAAAAAGCTATACTATTATTTACAGGTTTTGCGAATGCGTGAGCCGACACTAAAAGTGCAAGGTATAAAATATACTTCATTAATAATTCATTTTTATTAGATTATAACTGTGACTCAAAGTGATGTGTTCCGATTTAATGCTAATTTTTTAGTATTAGGAATATAGGACTATTATATGTTAATGAAAGATTGATCTCTACATGTAAATTCAACCTTATACTCAATAGGTTAAATTTACATGTAGGTTTGATTAACTCACAGCAGTAAAACTTATTGGTTTGCCACTCGAGTTATTAAGATCAACCTATAAACCTATACTTAGAAAAACGATAAAAGAGTGCATCAATATATTAACTATAATAAGAGTATAGTTTTTTATTGCTCACCATCATGCAGCTATTTTACATTTTAAGTAGCCATAGAATTGTCCTTTTGGCAGACTAAACTGTGTGATATCAGCATTCGATTTACCTCTAAAGCGCTTTCCATCATTAGACACAAACTCACACGAACGACCATTAACTAAATCAATTTTAGCAGGCACCCATGCTTTAAAACTGACAGCTCCATTTACTTGCCAATTATCCATGGAGACATTAGCTGAAGCTAAATAAGGCACATTGTTTTTCTGGCTGTGATCAAAGCTAAGCTTTGCTAGATCATCAGTTATATGAATGTAATCACCTTTTTGAGTGATGCCAGATACACCTGAGCTTTGAACTATATTAGGGATATCAAAATCATTGGGGATACGTAATGTTCGAATGCTTTGAGAGCTAAAAAACCATTCGTTATTGCTGTTTTTAGCAAGAGCTGAAAAATAAAAGTCTTTAGCTATTTTTGCATACTGGCTTAAATGTACTGGCGTATTCGGTCTTGCAAGTACGTAGTCTATGTTATATTTCAGTGCATCAAGTCCAGCAGGTAATTCACCAGAATAAAAATGAAAGTAAATACTATATGGCTTTAATCTGTATGGTTTTTCTGTAATTTCAAATGTTTCGATTAGGCGTTTAAAACCATAGTAAGGCCCATGCCACAAGTTGGTGTATACGTTCTCGTTAATAATGGGTGCATAAATTTGGTATAGCAAGTCACCTTCAGGTCGACCAATTGGCGAAACATTTGTAAGTGTTGGGTTATCAGCTTTTACTGAAGTATTACCACCATTCACGTTGAGAACGCCAGCTTTTCTTGCTATGGCTAAAGCCTTTGGTCCTGGAACTGCATCGCCGGACCATAGAATTAATACTGTTTTTTTATTCTTTGGCGTCAGTCGTTCATTAATGTATTGAATTGACCCTGAAATTTCTTTTTCTAAATCGACAGAGAGATACCCAGGAATATTTAAATTAAGTCCGTATTTTGTATCATCTTCATCTATGTTTTGTATTCCTGATAGTACTTTCCAAAAGTAAGGGTGGCTGTATGTGTGCGATGCAACCTCTACATAAGGTAGTTCAAATATATCTCTTGCAACTTGCTCAAGTTCTTTACTTTGTTTTGAATGTAAGCCGTTAGGTTCTATATCTGCTTGTATTATGGAGGAGGTTAATGGCAATTTGTACCTTTTTATTACCTCATCGCGAATTACTTCTGAGTTGTATGGCTTACCTTTGAAGTGCGCAACGCTACTAAATCCATCACCATCTATATGCAAAGTTAACATACGCCTTCCGCTTAGAGTCGTTGTATCAGGAGCTAATATTGTGGGTAAATTTAGTACTTTATTTAACAAGTTCTTAGGGTCGATCACCCATTTACTGCCTTCCAGTGGTAAATTATCAATTAGCCAAGGGGCTACTATTATGCCACCCAGTTTAGTCTTACTTCCTTGCGCTAAGGTTTTGCCGTTTGCTGAAGTAATGCTAATTAACGCTGTGGCGTCTGAGGTTAATTTAAGAAAGTTTGGTCTGATTATTACAGGTGATTTTGTAGTTTCACCTTTTAGCCAATCAGCAAAGTATTCAACTTTATAAGGTCCAGCTTGCGCAACATTTATATTTTCTACGCCTAAACTAACTAGTAATTTATTTGATTGAGGTAATTCTCCTAATATAAGTTCAGGTACTATTCCTAAACCTTCTTCTAGCCATTTAATAATCTCAGGACTATAAAATATATTATTAGTAGTCCAAGAAATAATGCCGGCATGTAAACTTGGGTCTATTTTAGGTAAGCTTTCTTTAGCTATGTCTACATAATCAGGAATATACCCTAAGTATTCTATGATTGTAGCAAGCTTTGAATGAACTGATTTTTTAACTAATGGTGAAATATCGCTATTATAAGGGATTAATATTCGCCTTGGCACCGGTGTTATTGATGATGTACCCCATGTTTGCAAGTGGCCATCTGTCACCCATGGATTAAAACCTGCGTTTATAATCTTTTGTGCCATAGCGAGTCGGTTATCGGGCTTTGCATAATCAATAATTTGGACGTTGAGGCCTAAGTTTTGTGCTTTTTTTAATTGTGCGCTTAGCCAATCTTGGTCGTTTTTATTAGTTAGTTTATAGCTATTGTCGTTTGGGTTGAAGTGGCTATACAACCCCTCAGCAACTAAGTCATTGGCTAAATCAGCGATTTTAGGCAATAACTCAAAGCCCCGGTTAAGAATAAGGTGCTTATTAAAAGTCTCAGATAGTGAGCTTATTATGGTAACTAACCCAGCTTGTTGATCTGATTTGCTGTGTTTAGCATCTAATAGCTGATAGCTATCTAGGGTATCTAAAAATAAGCCGCTAAAGCCGCGTGCTTTTAATGCCACAGCGCTACTTTTAATATGTTGTTGCCAATGTGCTGATGCTAAATCGGCAATATGGCTATTCCAATTGGGGTTTATACTAAGTGATGACTTATTTTTATTAAAGGACTCGCCCACACTTAAATAAGCATAAACAGCAATATTACGCTGTTTAAACCAATTAAGTTCGTGCTCAGTGACGTGTTCTGGCTGAACTACAACGCGAGAATAAAAAGTCATTTCGGCTAGAGGCATAGGGGATGAGTAGTAAAATGCAACACTATTATTTACAGGCTTTGCAAATAGTTGACTAGAGATTAAAAGCACGAGGTATAAAATATATTTCATTAGTAATTCATTTTTATTTATTCATAACAGTGGCTCAAAACAATATGTTTTAATCTATCTGGTTATTTATTCCTAGGGAGATAGGGTTATTGTATGTTAATAAAAAATTAATTTCTACTTGTTGATTTAACCTTGAGGTCAATATTTATACTCACTTGCTAAATGATCTAACTTGCTACAAGTAAAACTAATTAACCTAAAATACAGGCAGTAAACCTACATGAATACTATTCTATAGATAGTGTTTTAAATAACGGACAAATGTTGGGTAAATTATTTTTTGATTAAGACTAAGGTCTCTGCGTTATTGGTGTCTAAAAACCCTGGTTGGGACTATAATATGGCTAAGCTGACCTCTTAAAACTTGGTCCTACCTGATTTTATTTATGCTTTTCTTATATGAGTTAAAAGCGATATAAATGAGCGAAGTTATTTTTGGGCAAATAAGTAAAACTGCAAACTATATTGGTTTTGCTAGATTTTAGTTGTTGCTGCATATACGCCTTTATTTACCCGGAGAACAAATGAGTAATTTAAGCTTGAAAAACAAACTGTTGTTATTAGCTATATTGCCCTTAATGCTACTTTTGATTAGCTTGATGCTGAGTTCTTATTATTTAGAGAATAAAAATCAGCAACAAAATTTTGAAGCATTTCAAACTAAACTAATAAGTGACAAACAAACGTTGCTAAGCACCGAGGTGGAAATTGCCAGTAAAATTGTTCGCTATCAAATAGCAAATGGCTCTGAGCAAGATGCTAAAAACGCTTTAAGAGATTTAACATTTGGTCAAGGTGGTTACTTTTTTATATACGACACAAATGGCGTTAGTGTTTTTCATGCATTATTAGGTGATGCTATTGAAGGACAAAACAAAATAGGGATGACTGACCCTAACGGTAAAAAAATAATAGTGGGCTTATTAGATCAAGCTAGAAAAGGCGGTGGTGCTTTTAACTACCATTTTCAAAAACCAAATACCACAGGTTTAGTTGAAAAGATGGGCTATGCAGCAATGATCCCAGGTACAAACTGGATGATTGGTACTGGCGCATATATGGATGATATAGACGCAGAACTACTTAAATACCAAACAGCAATGCAAGAGCACATGAATGATAAGGTAATGACCTTATTATTAATTGCTTTGTTTTGGGTTGTGTTAACCGTTATATGTGCGTTAGTTGCCGCAAATACAATGGTAAAACCAATACAACGTATGGCGCAAAGCCTTGACGACATTGCTAAAGGTGAGGGTGATTTAACCAAGCGTTTAGATATTGATACTAACGATGAAATAGGCCAACTTGGCGAAGCATTTAATATGTTTGTAAGTAAGCTACATGGTATTATTGCCAATGTGGTTGATGTAACACACGATGTAAAAACAGCCTCTAGTGATATAAATACACAAACACGATTAATTGAAGACAAGCTACTTAATCACAATCATGAAACAGACCTTGTTGCGACGGCTATTACCGAAATGTCGGCTACTTCTCATGAGGTGGCTCAAAATACGAATCAAGTGGCAGAGTCAACCCAAGCGGCAACGCAAGAAGTTGCTAAAGCTCAAGAGTGTGTTGATATTTCACTCAGTGAGGTGTCTAACCTAATGGGCGAGATAAACCTAGCCGCAGAACAAGTTGATTCACTCAGTGATCAATCTAAAAAGATTAATAGTGTACTAAGCGTAATTGGTGGAATTGCCGAGCAAACAAATTTACTTGCACTTAATGCTGCAATAGAAGCTGCACGAGCAGGTGAGCAAGGGCGAGGGTTTGCTGTTGTTGCTGATGAGGTAAGAAGCTTAGCAAGTCGTACTCAAGTTAGCACATTAGAGATTAGTGAAATGTTGAGTGAGTTACATAATTTAGTATCGGATGCTGTAGCCGCAATGCAAGCGAGTCAGAATAGTTGTAATCGCTCAGTAGAATCGTCTCGTGCTATTTCAGAAAGTTTAGGTGCGGTAACAACCTCAGTTAGATCAATTAACGACATGAGTACGCAAATTGCGACAGCGGCGCTGGAGCAAAGTAGCGTTACAGAAGAAATAAACCGTAATGTATTTGCCATTCAAGAAATCGTTAATGAACTAACTATTTCAAGCAAAACTACCTCTTCGGTAGGCCAGCATTTGGCTGCGCGTGGTGAAAACTTAGGACAACTCGTTGGACAGTTTAAAATTTAACAAAGTTTAAAGCTTTACAGTAAAAGCCGCTAATAGCGGCTTTATTTTTGTGGCTTAGTTTTAGCTGCTTAGTTTTTATAAAAATTATTGAATTTTTTGTATGTGTTAAGGTCTATCAGCATGCAAATATACCTATACAGTGGAATAACCATGCAAAACATGCCATCAATTAAACGTTGTACTCGAGAAGAGTTAGCGCCAGAGCAAGACTTGGGGCGTTTAGTGTCTTTTTTACGCTCGAGATTAGCCATTCATGTTGATGCCAAGTTACTCCCTATGGACTTAACCTCAGCGCAATATATTGTGGTAGTACTACTTGCGAGAGAGTCGGTTAATACGCTTGCAGGACTTTGCGAGTATATGGTTTATGATCGTGGCGCTATGAGCCGCTTACTAAACCGACTTGAAGAAAAAGGACTCATTATTAAAACGCAATGTGAGCTTGATAAGCGCTCAACTATTTTGTGTTTAAGTGAAAAAGGTAAAGCTCTTTGTCCAGAAATAATGCCTGTAGTAAACGAAGTCTATGCTCAAGCATTAAATGGTTTTTCAGAGCCAGAAAAAAATCAAATAATAGACTTACTATTTAAAGCTATAAATAATCTAGATACATTACCCGAAATTTCCCCCCACAAATAGATTATCAATAAAATAGCGATACTGTTTCAACAGAAAGTTAGCGTGCTAATTAGTTGATCTGATTGTGCGTAGAATCTAACTTTGATAATATAGTTGCCTAGGCAATTAAAGTTATCATCTTGTTAGGTTTGTTATGATTGAAAATAATTTGTTAGTACAATTACAGCAGCAATATCCAGAACATACTTTTATGCAACATCACTTAAGTGTTGTCCATAAGGGACGTTTTGCTAACGCGATTGTGTATCGATATAAAGATAATGAATTTGATTTAATTGTTAAAGATTTTAGCCAAAGCCCGTTATTTATCCGCAAAACATTTGCGCGACTATCTGTAAACCAAGAATATAAAGGATTGAGCCGTTTAGCTGAGCTTGATGCAGTCGCTAACCGCTTTTGTAGACTATCGCCGATAGCCGTAGCTTATAACTATATTGAAGGCACACCACTGCGCGCTTTAATTCATGAAGATAAAACGCTACCAGTAAGCTTTTTTAGCGAGCTTGAGCGTCAAGTAGCAAAAATGCATCGTAAAGGCATCGTGCATTTAGACTTGCGTAATATGGGTAACATTTTATGTGGCGCAGACGGTAAACCTTATTTTATTGATTTTCAGTCCACTATTAGCTTTTCACGTTTTCCGCGCTGGTTGCAACGCTTTATGCGAGGGTCTGACATGTCAGGTGTATATAAAGCATGGAATAAATTGGGTGAGCAACCTCTGCCACAAAAAAAGCAAGACTATTTAGAGCGCTTTAATCACGTGCGTAAACGCTGGATTTTTAAAGGTTACCCAATACAGCGTGGCTATGCGTGGGGCGCTGCACTTATTACTCAATTTGTAGATTCTGACTTAGTACGAAATATTACTGATAGACTTTAATTTAAAGCATAAACCGTAATTTAAAAACACCTAATTCATTGTGTGATTTTGCCCATATTAGCCTAGCTAATATGGGATTTTTTTTATTATAAGTAATCCCTTTGGTTTGCTTACTTGTTGTTTAATCCCTCAAAAACAATTCCTTTTACTGTTTTTTTAATTTTTTAAAATAAATATTAGTACTGCATTTAGTTTGCCCATACAATGCGCAAAAGTAGCTTGCGCATACTTAATAAGTTCACGTTTTTTCTGCAATTTTTTATTGTTCAAGTAGACTATAAATAATGTGCGCTTTTAAATTTAAGGTTTTAAGATGATTGAGTATCCGGTAGACCAACTTCCACAACTCATAAATGATTTACTGCAATGCGATACAACAGAACGTAAAAATAAATTATTAGCAGATGCGCAGTTAACGCTTTCAACAGAGCACCTGTCATTACTTTTTGAGGCGATACCAAAAGAACAACGACTTGAAATTTGGCAGTTGCTTGACGAAGACACGCAACACGAAATTTTTGTTAATTTAAGTGAAGACAGTTGTCTGTGGTTACTGCAAACACTAGAAGACACTGAGGCTTTTAAACTTCTTGATGAAGTTAATGTAGAAGAGTTACTGGAACTTGAAGAAGTTATACCAGAGCGATTTGTTGAGTATGCAAAAAAGCAACTCGATGAAGCGCAAACCAAACAATATGATTTAGCGCAGCAATACCCGCCAGAACAACTTGGTCACTGGTTAGGTTTTGACTTTTTAAAAGTATCAGAGAAGCTAACTGCCGGTGGCGCTAAAAAATTGCTACATAAAGGTTTACCGCAATACAGTGAAGTTATTTATTTAGTAAGCCGCAAGGGTAGTTTAATAGGTGAGGTTGCGGTAAATGATTTAATAAAAGCCAGCGACACCGATAACTTAATGACATTGGCAAATCATGACTTTTCATCGCTCCATGCTGATGATGATTTATATGAAGCGGCAGAAGTGGTGATCCACAGTGAAAAAATGGCACTGCCAGTGGTTAATGCAGATAACAAATTACTTGGGCGATTAACCATTGCCTCAGCGTATGAATTACGCCAAGAAATTGCTGATGAAGCTGCCGCTAAAGCCGGTGGTTTACGTGAAGACGAAGACCTGTTCGCAAGTGTGCGAAAAAGTGCTAAAAACCGTGGTATATGGTTAGGTATTAACTTAGCTACTGCCTTTTTAGCGTCCTGGTTCATCGGTTTATTTGGCGCAACTATAGAACAGGTTGTAGCACTCGCTGTATTAATGCCAGTGGTTGCTTCTATGGGCGGGATTGCAGGCAGTCAAACATTAACCGTTATTGTGCGTGGTTTAGCGCTCGGACAGGTTACAGATTCAAACCGCAATGCGTTACTTAAAAAAGAGCTACGTGTTGGCGCTGTAAATGGCTTGGTATGGGCGTTTGTAATAGGTCTGCTTACCTTCTTATGGTTTAACGATTTAATGCTCAGTATTACGATTACGGTAGCCATATTATTGAATTTAGTCGCTGCGTCACTAGCGGGTGTTGTTATTCCGTCTATTTTAGACAAAATGAAAATTGATCCTGCGTTATCTGGCTCGGTAATTTTAACTACCGTTACCGATATTGTTGGGTTTGTTACCTTTTTAGGTTTAGGCAGTTTATTGCTTTTATAAGCCTTATACCAATTCGCTTAATTAAGTGCTCTATTTTGAGGGAAGAAAATCGTGTCGATAACAAGGCAAAAATTTCGTTATTTAGTTGTTCTATATCAGAAATTTTTAACGTAGTTAGCGTCAGATTTAACCCCTCAAATTGATTAAGTATTATTGCGGATTGGTATTACTAACAGGAAAATACAATGACCTTTGAAGTCATGATTTGGTGTGCAATTGCTTTGTGTATTTCACAATCGGCAATATTTTCGGGCTTAAACTTAGCGTTTTTTTCACTAAGTAGGCTTCAGCTCGAAATGGAAAGTGCAAAAGGGAACGAGGCGGCCATAAAAGTGATGGCCCTTCGAAACGACTCTAACTTTTTATTATCGACTATTTTGTGGGGCAACGTAGGTATTAACGTACTACTTACACTACTTTCTGATTCGGTATTAATAGGCGCAAGTTCGTTTTTATTCTCAACTATCGCAATTACTATTATTGGTGAAATAACACCGCAGGCTTATTTTTCGCGTAATGCGCTAAAAATGGCGAGCCTACTTTCGCCGCTAATTAAGTTTTATCAGATTCTGTTTTATGTAGTTGCTAAGCCAACGGCTTTAATTCTTGATGCATGGTTAGGTAAAGAGGGGATTACGTACTTTGCTGAAAGTGAGCTCAGAGGTATTATTCGCAAACACATAGAAGCAGAAGAGGCTGATGTTCAGCACGTTGAGGGAATAGGCGCGCTTAACTTTTTTAGCTTAGATGAAATAAGCGTAACCAAAGAGGGTGAGGTAATTGATCCAGACTCTATTATTGCTTTGCCTACTAAGCTTGATTTGCCTATTTTCCCAGACCTTACATTAACGACTGATAATGAGTTTTTACGAAAACTACATAAGTCAGGTTATAACTGGGTGATCATTACCAATGAAGACGGTTGGCCTTTATTAGTGGTAGATGCTGACGGCTTTTTACGTTCGGCCTTGTTTGAACCAGAGACGTTCGACCCTTATCATTATTGTCATAGACCTATTATTGTTGCTGATGAAGCGATGCGCCTGAGTGAAGTTATTTTAAAAATACGGGCTAGTCATTCTTTAGATAAATCGTTTGATGGGGCCATTGATCACGATGTGGTGTTAGTGTGGAGTGATGTGAAGCGCATTATTACCGGCGCTGATATATTTGGTCGGTTACTCAAAGGTATGAGTGCACCAAAACTCGAACTGCATGAAAATACAGAAAATAAAAAGCCGCTATAAAGCGGCTTTTTTGTATTCTATAGAAAGAGGGGGTTATGCCCAACCTTCGTAGCGCTTACGACGCGACAACACTATCGTTAATATAATACCTAAAAACAGGCCTAAAAACGCAATAGCACCACCGTAAGTAAGTAGCTGACGTTTCTCTTTTGAGCTAGCAGCTTCCTTTTGGGTGCGCTCTTGTTCTAGTGTCGTTTTAAGCTTAGTAATTTGGGCCGATAACTGCAGGTTTTGATCAGTTAAAGTTTGGTTTTGCTCTTGTAGCTGCGGAAGTTCTATTTGAGCTTGGCGCAGGTTTTCTTGCATAGTGCTCATTTCGCTACTTAGTGTTTTGTACTGTTGGTGTAAGCCTGCCGTTTTGGTAACAAACTTAGTTTCTATCCAACCTTCGCGGTCTTTATCATCTTTAATTTTTATAAAGCCGTTTTCTTCAGCAGATAACAAGGTTAACTTTGTTCCAGCATCTACAGAGCCGAGTAGTCGATAATTCTTACTCGCACCAGAGCGCATAAAAGTATATAAATTATCGATAATATAAGCGGTGTTTGCATTAGTTGAATTTGCAGGTTTTGCTTCTTCTGCATAACTCATAAATGTGGTGGCTGTTAAAAGTAGCCCTAATAAACAATGTTTTAGCATTTATCTACCTTGTTGATCTAACTGCGTCCGTTATGAACGTGATTTTTATTTCACATAAGTAGTTAGATAGTATGGATTAAATAGCTCAATAGCAAGACTGATATTGTAACCCAGTAGGGTAACACAGGAGCAGTTACCTAGCCCACTAGGTTACAAACCTCGCCCCACGATTAAATTGCCTCTAGATAGAACGAATTTTAATCCACAAAGGTCAACAGGCACTAAAATAAGGCTAAAAAATTTGCATTGTTAGTGTGCTTTGTTTATTTTGAGCACTTATTTATTTTAAAGGTAATCCGCAAACCGAATGGATACTGAGATAGAACTGAAATTTTTGGTATCAGATGCCGTTATTCCACTGATCCCCTCGTTAATTACTCAATTTGCAAAAACGGTGAAGAATAAACCGTCACGCAGCTTACAAAATGCATACTACGACACGCCAAGCCGAGAGCTTAGAGCGCTTGACATAGGCTTTAGAACTCGCTGTTCTGACAGCGAATGCGAGCAAACTATAAAGCTTGCAGGTGAAGTTGTAGGTGGTTTACACCAACGTCCAGAGTACAATTTACCAATTGAATCAAGTCGCCCTAATTTAATGGCGTTTGATGCTGATATTTGGCCTCATGGCATGCAAATAAGCGCAATCTCAAAAAACTTGTATCCAATATTTAGTACTAACTTTATTCGTCGTACTTGGTTAATTGAAACCGAAAGTGGCGCTAAAATTGAAGTTGTACTCGATAAAGGTGAAATTGCGGCTTCGGGTAAAATTGAAATTATTAGCGAGCTTGAAATTGAGCTTGTTGAGGGCAGTCGTAATGAGTTGTTTGCGTTTGCAGATGTACTGGTTAGCCAGAACTGTATCCGTTTAGGATTATACTCTAAGGCCGCGCGTGGTTATCGCCTTGCAGATGAAAAACCTTTAACACCAAGCAAATCTATTGGTTTTGTTCAATTACCAAAGTCGACTACCCAAGAGCGTGCTTTAGTTGAAGCCATGAACTTTGGCATTCGCTTTGTGCAAAAGCATGAGCAATGCTATTTCGATAAGCCAAGTTTAAAAACGCTTAAACGCGTAACTGACGGCATTAGCCTAATACGCCATACTTTTTGGCTGTACGACGATATAGTATCCAAAGAAAGTACAGAACATTTACGTACAGAGCTTAAATGGTTATTAAGCGAATTAGCGTGGGTAGAAAACGCGATTCAATTAAAAACGTACACGTCTAAACGCCATGCTTTTTATAAAAAAATTAATGCTGCTCCAGCACTGACTCAAGTCATTGGTGATTTAAAAGAGTTACAGCCAAGCATTGACGATATAAATGCACTGTTTCATAGCGCGCGTTATAATCGTTTATTACTGTCGTTAACTACGTGGTTAATTGATAAACAGTGGCGTAAAGATTGGGGGCAAATAGAGCTTCAAGCGGCTGAGCAAAACGTGTCGTCTATTGCTAGTCGGCTTTTTAATAAAGACTGGAAAAATCTGCATGAATTACTGCCTAAAGAACAAACACTCGATGTCGCTTCGTATTTAAACCTGCGCACTCAACTTGAAAATAGTTTACTGAGCGGTAACTGCTTAGGATCGTTATTTGATAAAGAGGAACGCCTAGAGTTTAGATTGCCTTGGCTTGATATTTCTCATGGTATTTATGAGTTAAGTACGCTTGAGTATTTAAAGCAGTTATGTGCTGGGCAAGAAGACGAACAGCTTGCTAAAATCCAGTCATGGCTTGAACAAAAGTCTGAATATTTGGTTAGTGCGATGGAGCAAAGTCGCCTTGCTTCATTTGACATAGAACCTTACTGGCAAAAATAAATGATGCACTTTTGTAATGAAATTCAGTTACAAAAGTGCTTATCCGTTATTTTTTAACTCGTTATTTTTAACACTTACGCTGAGCCAACATGGCATTTGTATAAAAACAAAAATGGCCTAAGTGTGTATTATCAAAGCCACAGTGATAATATTTTTGAAGTAAAAGCGCAGATGAGCAAAATACCAACCAGCTTTGCCTCATGGATCAATCCCTACTTGGCTAAGCAATAAAGCCGGCCTAAAAAGTACTTACAACATCTTTATTAATTTTCATCGTATGCTCACAGATAAAAAATACACTCCAAAACTACCTGTAATCAAAGTAGGTCAGTGCTAAATATCGAATATATAATAATTTTATGGTGTGTTGAGTAGTCTTTAACTAAGCTTAAACAATAATGACACGCTATTATTTGGAGAATTGATGAAGTATTTAGTGGCTATATTATGTTTGATGCACAGCTCACTCTTATTGGCTCAAGAATATACCTTTGGTGTAGTGCCGCAATATGAGCCGCAAAAGCTAAATGCTATTTGGCAACCTTTGTTAAAGCAAGTAAGTAAGCAAACAGGGGTATCAATAAAGCTAATTACAGTTGAGTCTATTCCGGTATTTGAAAAAGCCTTTGCTAATGGCGAGTACGACTTTGCATACATGAATCCATGGCACAGTGTTGTAGCATATGAAAAGCAGGGATATTTGCCACTAATAAAAGATGCAGGGCGAAAGCTGCAAGGTATTTTGCTCGTAAACAAAGACAGTGGTATTGATAATTTAAGCCAACTAGAGGGCGCCGAAATAGCATTCCCTGCACCTAATGCATTAGGTGCGTCATTATTAATGAGAGCCGACTTAGCGTTGTTGTATGGGCTAACAATAAAGCCTGTATATGTTCAAACCCACCCTTCGGTATATTTAAATGTAGCACTGCATTCAACAATGGCGGGCGGTGGTGTAATGGGCACATTTAAACAACAACCAGAAAGCTTGCAAAATAAGCTTAAAATTATTTATAAAACGCGTGAAATTAGTCGCCATCCAATTGTAGTCCACCCAAGGGTTGACCCTGCAATACAGTTAAAAGTGCAACAAGCTATTTTAGATATTGGGCAAAGCCCAGAGCATAAACATTTACTTGCAGGTATCCCAATTATTAAACCTAGTATTGCAACTTTAGCAGAGTATCAGCAGTTAACTCAGTGGGGCTTGCGCTCATTTTATGTTGAAAATTAGAGGGTTTCGTAGTCTGAGGGCACAAAGCTTTATTGTTGTATTGCTTTGTGGCTTGCTTATGGCCTGTCTTTTTATGTTTTACGCCTTACCTGAGCAAGCGCGTTGGGTAAACGATGGGCTTTCAAAGGCTGCTCAGCGTTCTTTAGCGCAGTTATCGACCTCTATAACGACTCCGTTGTTAACTAGGCAGTATGCAGAGCTGTATGAAGAAATAGACAGCCAACTCCAAACTCGCCCTAATTGGAAAAGTATTAAAATTGTTGATGTGGATTCAAATAACCAATTATACCCGCTTGAAAACTGGATTGGAGCAAATAAAAACGGTGACATGTTGTTATCTCAGCAGGTGGTGTTTTTAGATAAACCGCTGGCTAATATTAGCTTGGTTGTTAATTTTACGAATGAAATAAACGAATCTTCAAAACTTCATTACACCTTAATATATATACAATTTATTATTTTAGTTATCGTTTTTATAGGTTTAGCTTGGCTGGTGGATTACAGGGTTACGTCGCCTTTAAGGACTTTAAAACAGGGGTTTTCACGTTTAGCCAAAGGTGACTTTGATTGTCATATAGATAAACAACAACAAAATGAAGTAGGTAGCGTAATAAGTGCATTTAATAACATGGTTGATGAGGTTGCTAATAACCATCAAAAATTAAATGTATTACGAATTCAAGCTGAGTCAGCAAGTAAAGCAAAGTCAGATTTTATGGCCAGTATGAGCCACGAATTAAGAACCCCATTAAATGCAATTTTAGGCTTAGCCCAGCTGTATGGATATGATGAGAGTGCTAATAAAGTACAAAAAGAAAACGCGAAAAGCATTTATCAAGCTGGAGAACATTTACTATTACTTATAGACGATGTACTTGATTTAACGGCTATTGAGTCGGGTAATATGCAGTTTAGTTTTTCTTATGTGCCTATTAAAAGCATATTAGAGGAGTCAGTAGAGCTCGTCACTGAGCTTATTAAAGGGCAATCAATAACACTGCATACCCAAGGTTTCGAGTCCTTAGAAGGGTTGAGTATTTACATTGATCAGCGCCGCTTTAAACAAGTGATGCTTAACTTGCTTTCAAATGCGATTAAATACAACAAACCAAATGGCAGCATTAATATAAATTGCCGAGTGTTAAGTAATAAACAATGCGAAATAGATGTAACAGACACCGGATGTGGATTTGCTCCAGATGATATTTCTCGCTTATTTAAACCTTTTGACCGTTTAGGAGCTGAAACCAGTAAAGTAAATGGCACGGGTATTGGTTTAGTGATAACTAAGCAACTGGTAGAGCGCATGCAAGGTTCTTTAAGCGCGCAAAGTGAGCAGCACAAAGGTTCTTGTTTTACACTAAACTTTAACAGCTTTGATGAAGCTGACTTGCCAGCACAAGTGCAATCTCCTCAAATAACACTGCAAAGCTTAGATACAGTAACTCTTCCTACACTTGAGGTTTTAGTTGCAGAAGATCAGGTTACAAATCAGCAAGTATTAAAGCAGCAATTAACCATGCTTGGGGTGTGTTCTACTTTTGTAAGTAATGGCGAACAAGCTTGGGAAACTCTGCAAAATAAACACTTTGATATTTTACTAACCGATATTCAAATGCCTTTACTCGATGGGTTAGGGTTAGCCAAAAAAATACGCGAAAACACTCATTTTGATAAACTTATTATAATTGCAATTACGGCCAACATTACCAAAAACAATATAGATAATTGTTATGATTGTGGAATGAACGGCTTTTTAACCAAGCCCATTGAGCTTGTTAAATTAAAATCGCTGTTGATGGAACACTCTCAAACAATGGTTAGTACATGTTCAGATAAATCTGATAGTGAAAATATAGCTTCAGATAGTTTTGATCAACTAGATATCACGTTATTAAAAGCAATGCTTGGTGATGATCCTACTGTGCACTGCATGGTGTTTAATGCGTTTTTACAAACGGCAGGGGAGCAAATTAAATTAGCTAATGCGTATGCTAAGAGTAAAAATTATGTTGATTTGGCTTTTCAGGCCCATGCCTTAAAGTCGTCGTCAAAATCGGTAGGGGCTATTAAACTGGCTGATATATGCCAGCAGATCGAAACGTATGCAGAAAATGAATCTATTGATAACAATGAAATGCAAAGTCTCGAGACCTGCTTCAACGATGTAGTAACGCAACTTAAAAGCTATTGTTTACGATATGAAAAACGCACATAAAAAATGGCTCATAAAGAGCCATTTTATGTTTAAAATATTTTAGTATTTAGCCGCTTCCCCTTTCTTAGGTAAAGCGTCCTGTATAAAGTCACGTAAATCGTTATTAGAGCTTTCTAAGTCAGCGTGGCGAAGGTACATCATATGCCCACTTCTGTAGCCTTTAAAGCTCAAACGGTCTTTCATTTTACCGCTTGGGTCTAATTGCCATAACGTATATTTAGCGTCAAAGTAATTGGTTGCACCATCAAAGTATCCTGATTGAATCATCACGTTTAAGTAAGGGTTTTGCGCCATTGCTAAACGTAGATTTTCGCCCGTATTATTACCGGTTCTATCCCATGGGTGAACATTACCAAATAAATTATATTTTACATCTGTTTTATAGTTTAGCTCTTCACGTAAGTAGTGATTAATTGCAGGAGTGAAAGAGTGTAACCAAGAGGTAAGTTCAGCCCAGTAGTCTGGGGATTCACCTGCGCCTCGTTTATCTATTCCTAAATAACGAGAATCTAAGCGACCCACCGTTTGACCACGTTCACGTAGTAGCTCTTTCCAGAAAAATTGAGTTGGAATATCCAAGTTATTTTGTTCAACAAACTTTTCTGATAAGCCAGCGTAGTGTGCCATTTTTGTAATTATTCGACGTTTTTCTTCAGCATTAATAAAGCCACCCTTAGCAAGCGCTGGGATTAACTCGTTTACAGTAAATTCTTCAACTTCAGGTAATAACTCATCTAGATCTTTAGCTTGTAAATCGGCTTTAAGTGCTTTGTGATACCAAGCCGTCGCTGCAAAGTAAGGTAGGCGGTTAGCGGCTTTAATCGGGCCGTCGCGCTTAATACCAATATCAGTGGGTGATACGAGAACAACACCGTTTATGTACATCCATTGACTATTTTGAAGCTCATGAGCAAGACCCGATACACGTGTTGTACCGTAGCTTTCACCAATTAAAAATTTAGGCGATCGCCAGCGCTCAGCTCTATTTACAAAAGTATTTAACCACTCTGCAAGGTATTTAATATCGGCATTAACACCAAAAAATAGCTCTTGTTGTTTTGCTTTAGAAGGAAGTTCGCCTTTTTCGTTTTCAAGTACGCGAGAGTAGCCAGTATTTACAGGGTTTACGTAAACAATATCGGCAATATCAAGTACAGAATATGGGTTGTCTTTTACGCCATAAGGTTGAATTGGATAGCCTTCGTCATCAATCTTTAATACGCGAGGACCAGTATAAGCAAGGTGCATCCATACAGAAGCCGAACCTGGCCCGCCATTAAATGAAATAAGTAATGGGCGATTTGTCCTGTCGTCAACTTTGTCGCGTGTGTAGTAGGTGTATTGCAATGTCGCAACCGCGTCGCCTTTATCATCCCATACAGGTTGTGTGCCCGTGGCAACGGTGTAATTAAAGCGTTGACCGTTGATTTTAGCTTTATGTTGAGTAACAACTTTGCTGTCTACATCAATACGACGTTGGTTATCGGCAAGCGTGCTTGTACTGATTATTAATGCAATAACGGTTATCGGTAAACTGATAATACGACTAAGCTTCATTAGGTGTCCTTATTATTGTTGATACACCATTAAAGACATTAATGAGTTAAATAACAAAAGTATTGAGACTAGTGGCCGATAATACTAGTTAAGTAAGGTATTAATGCGCTTAGAGACGCGTGCTTACCACTTTTATAGTTATTTGGGATTTGGTTTCTTTATTTAGTTAATCACAGAATTCAGGTATATTGCGGGCCTACTTGTATTGATTTTATATACAAGCTATCACCAAAAAAATCTAATGGATTACGCTTTCAAGCACATAAGTGCACTCTACACCGGATGTTTATGACTAATGCTATTGCAGTAATAGCATTGTATTTGTCGTTTTGTTACAAAATTAATTAAAGGTAAAGAGAAGCTTTATGCAAAGAGTATTAGTGGTTGAAGACAGTAAAGTAGTGCAGCAGGTGCTTCGCCACTTAACTGCACAATACCTTGATGTAGCAATTGATTTTGCTTGGTCTTTAGCAGAATGCGCTACGTTCGTAGAAAAATACGACTATACGCTTGCGTTAGTTGATTTAACTTTGCCAGATGCTCCGCACGGTGAAGTTGCAAAATATACTTTATCTAAAAAAATTCCTACGGTTGTTTTAACCTCAAAAATAGATGAGTACAAGCGCCAACAAATGCTTGAATTGGGCGTAGTTGATTATGTTATTAAAGATAATCGCGATTCTTACCATTATGCCGTTAAGCTCGTTGCGCAATTACTCAGAAATCAAGGCTGTAAAGCACTAATAGCAGATGACTCATTACTAAGTCGCTCGTTAATGAAGCAAATGCTAGAAAAGCAATTGTTTGATGTAACAGATGCCCACGATGGACAACAAGCACTCGAAATATTAAAAGCTAATCCTGATATAAAGCTACTTATGACCGACTACGCTATGCCCTCTATGGATGGCTTTGAACTTGTCAAAGCGGTACGTAATTTTAGAGGCCGAGACGACTTAGCAATTATTGGCTTGTCGGGCGCGGGGAAGCATGGCCTATCAGCACGATTTATTAAATATGGCGCCAATGACTTTTTAACAAAGCCATTTATGAATGAAGAGTTTCATTGTCGAGTACTTCAAACAATGGAGCAACTGTCGTTAATTTCAGATATTAAAGAAAGCGCACATAGGGATCACTTAACAGGGCTTCATAACCGACGCTACTTTTATCAATATGCAGAAAAGCTCCTTAAAAGTAAAAACCAGAAAAATACTTTGGCATTGCTTGATATCGATTTTTTCAAAAACATTAACGATACATTAGGCCATGAAGGCGGCGATCAGGCCTTAAAGCAGGTTGGTTCATTAATACGATCTACGTTTTCAAAGTTTACGGTTGCACGGGTTGGCGGGGAAGAGTTTGCCATAATATTACCTGAAATAGAGCTAGAACGCGGTCGTGAATACTTTGAAGCATTTAGGAAAAAGATGGCTAGTTACGATTTTTCTATTAGCGATAAATCAATTAAAATTACCACCAGTATAGGCTTGGCTGACTTTCAAGACACTAGTCTAACGCAGGCTATGCGTGTTGCTGACAAAGCATTATACGAAGCTAAAAACCAAGGCAGAAACTGCGTGGTATAACCCTTCTTAAACAAAGCTAGGTACGTGATAAATATATAGAGATATAGCACGCACCAATGTAGCTGACTTGTTAAATTAACGCACCTAATTGGTGCGTTTTTTTTAATCTTGAGTTTGTGTTTGTTACTAAGTAGCTGTTTTTAATTGATATAAAATAGTGGCACAAAGGTTGGATTGTTTAACTCAATAAGATAACAATAAAGAGTCCGAGGGGGCCGCTATGAAAATGATTAGTGCAATCATAAAACCATTTAAATTAGACGACGTGCGTGAAGCACTCGCTGATTTAGGAATTGAGGGGATGACAGTAGTTGATGTTAAAGGTTTTGGACGTCAACGAGGTCATACCGAGTTATATCGTGGTGCAGAATACCAAGTAGATTTTATTCCTAAGATCAAACTTGAAATTGCAACTCGTACTGAAAATTGTCAACGCGTTGTTGAAGCAATCACTAAAATTGCATCAACAGGTAAAATTGGTGACGGTAAAATTTTCGTGTACGACTTGGATCAAATTGTTCGTATCCGTACTGGCGAACTTGACGAAGAAGCAATTTAAGGGGGTCTCATGGAAAATACAATAATAGAACTAAAGTTTTCACTCGATACCTTCTATTTTTTAATATCAGGTATATTAGTAATGTGGATGGCAGCAGGTTTTGCCATGTTAGAGGCGGGCTTAGTTCGCTCTAAAAACACAGCTGAAATTTTAACTAAAAATGTCGCGCTATATTCAATTGCATGTACGATGTTTTTATTAGTTGGCTACAACATTATGTATGTAGACAATGCCGAAGGTGGTTTTATTCCTTCAATAGGCGCTTTAATTGGTACACAAGCTGCCGATGCTGACCATTCTTTAGAATCTGACTTTTTCTTCCAAGTAGTATTTGTTGCAACCGCTATGTCGATTGTATCGGGTGCTGTTGCTGAGCGTATGAAACTGTGGGCTTTCCTAGGTTTTGCTGTAGTACTAACTGGTTTTATTTACCCTATTGAAGGTTACTGGACATGGGGTGGTGGTTTCTTATCTGAAATGGGCTTTGTTGATTTTGCAGGTTCTGCAATTGTGCATGGCGCAGGTGCAGCCGCTGCACTAGCTGGTGTATTAATCCTAGGTGCTCGTAAAGGTAAATATGGTAAGAACGGTGAAATATACCCAATTCCAGGTTCAAACTTACCACTTGCTACACTAGGTACATTTATTTTATGGATGGGTTGGTTTGGCTTTAACGGTGGTTCTCAATTACTACTTTCGGATAAAGAAAACGCAACTGCAGTAGGCCAAATATTACTTAACACCAATGCAGCAGCTGCAATGGGTGCTATTGCAGCACTATTTGTATGTAAAGTACTTTGGGGTAAATCAGATTTAACAATGGTCTTAAATGGTGCATTAGCTGGCTTAGTTGTTATAACAGCAGACCCTCTATCTCCATCACCATTAATGGCATGTCTACTTGGTCTACTTGGTGGTGCACTTGTTATATTTAGTATCATAGCACTTGATAAAGTTAAGATTGACGATCCAGTGGGTGCTATCTCTGTTCATGGTACGTGTGGCGCATTAGGTATTATGTTAGTACCGCTAACCAATGGTGACGCAAGCTTTGTTAATCAGTTAACGGGTCTAGTATGTATTCTTGCCTTTGTATTTGTAGCATCATTTATTGTTTGGACTGTGCTTAACAAAACAATGGGTATACGAGTAACCGAAGAAGAAGAACTAAACGGTATGGATCAACACGATTGTGGTATTGAAGCCTACCCAGAGTTTGTTTCTGTTCGAAATAGCTAATAGTTTATTTAAATAATAGTGTGTTTACACAAAGCCCTACTTCGGTAGGGCTTTTTTTGTTTCAGGGGGGGTTAACTTTTCGGATGTTAGGATATATCCAATATGCTAAGCTCACACTCGTGAATAACCCTTGGAATAAATTACACTTAAATGGCCGACAATAAAAAAACACCTACCAGTAAACCTGCAGTTAAACGTGCAAGTAAATCGTCAAGCAAGACAAAAAAAAGCACCTCAAAGGGCAGTAAAAAAACAGTGGAAACCACTGTTAAACGCTCTTTTATGAGAAAAACATGGTCAGTGTTTTGGAAACTAAGCTTGGCTGTTTTTATTGCAATGGCAATGTATTTCATTTATTTAGATTCAAAAACAACGCGTATATTTGAAGGTAATAAATGGCAACTTCCAGCGCAAGTGTATGCTCGTTCTATGGAGTTTTATCCGGGGCAATTTTTATCAAGTCAGGAAGTAGTGTTTGAGCTAGAGCGTTTAAATTATTCATCGGTTAATAGATTAAGCCGCACAGGGCAGTTTGTTAAAACAGCAGATAGCATCAAGATTTATCGTCGTGATTTTGAATTTTATGATGGCCTTGAAGAATCACATATTATTGAACTTCGCTTTGCAGGGCAAAAAGTTGCGACCATTAAAGATAAATTTGGCAGGCGTTTAAATTCTGCTCGTCTAGAGCCTGTGCAAATAGCGCGTATTGGTAATGACTCTAAACAAGATAGAGAATTTGTACCACTAGATAAGTTTCCAGCAATGCTAAAAGATACGCTATTGGTGGTTGAAGACCGTGATTTTTACGAACATCATGGTGTATCAGTGTTTTCTATTTTACGCGCGCTTTATTCTAATATTAAAGCGGGGCGCACCGTTCAAGGTGGTAGTACGCTTACTCAGCAGTTAGCTAAAAATATTTACCTAACACGTGAGCGCTCTTTAGTACGAAAAATAAATGAGGCCTTTATTGCCCTTATTTTAGATTATCGTTATTCAAAAGATCAGATATTAGAAGCTTACTTAAATGAAGTATACCTAGGGCAGTCATACAACCAAGGTGTGCACGGTATGGGGCTTGCTGCTGACTTTTACTTTTCAAAGCCGGTAGATGAGCTTGAGTACGATCAAATTGCTTTGCTGGTGGCAATGGTTAAAGGTCCATCTTATTACAATCCACGTCGCTATAAAGAGCGCACAATGGAGCGCCGAGACTTAGTGCTTCGCCTTATGGTTGAAAACAAGCTACTTAGCACAAAAGAGTACCGTGCATCGCTTAATCGCCCAATTGATATTGCGCCAATGAAAGCGAGTTTACAAAAATCATATCCAGGCTATTTAGAGTTAGTAAACAGAGAACTAAATGAATTATTGCCAGATCAGCAAACACTTGATGCAGGCGTAAGAGTATTTACTTATTTTGACTTACAAAAGCAAACAGCAATGGAAGAGTCTATTGAAAAGAGCTTACCGTACCTGGAAAATCGTCCTAGAACCGAAAAACTAGAAGCAGCCATGATCTCTGTTAATGTAGAAAAGGGCGGTGTATCTGCACTTGTTGCAGGGCGCGATGTTCGTTATTCAGGGTTTAACCGTGTTTTAGATACAAAGCGTAATATTGGCTCGCTGGTAAAACCGGCTGTGTATTTAAGCGCATTGCAATTACCACATTATAATTTAGCTACTTTGCTTGATGACTCGCCAGTACAGGTTACAAATGAGCAGGGAAAAGTGTGGCAACCAGAAAATTTTGATCATAAATACCGTGGAGCAATCCCTCTTTATAAAGCATTTAGTAACAGTATTAATATTCCAGCGGTTAATTTAGGCCTCGATGTAGGTGTTGATAAAGTCGCGAAAACACTAAAAGGATTAGGCGCTAAAGGGGCGATAAACGAATACCCATCGTTGCTTTTAGGGGCTGTTGAAATGTCGAGTTTTGAAGTTGCTCAGCTTTATACGACAATTGCTGCAGATGGCGAATATAAAAAGCTCACTGCAATTTCGGCATTAACTGACTCGGTTGGTAAAGTACTTTATAAGCATAAAGTAAATGCAGAGCCTCGTTTTGATAAATCTGCAATGTATATGACTAAATACGCGATGAAACGCGTAACGAAAGACGGCACTGCTAAACGCTTAAATTTACACTTCCCATCAATCCAACTAGCAGGTAAAACAGGAACTAGTAACGATTTACGTGATAGTTGGTTTGCAGGCTTTGATCAAAATACTGTGACTGTTGCGTGGCTTGGTCGAGACGACAACAAAAGCACGGGTTTAACAGGCAGCGTGGGCGCATTAGAAGCGTATATTCGTTACTTAAAGCCACTTAATCCACAAGCAATAGCTGATACGCGTCCTCCATCAATACGCTGGGCATTTGTAAATGAGCAAACGGGTAAGCAGGCACCACCAGGATGTGGCAAGGTGATTCAGCTACCGCTTAGAGCGAGTGAGTTCGAGCCAAGACCACAATGTATTCGTTAATTTAAGATTACTTTAAACAACAAAGCCGCTTATTTAGCGGCTTTGTTGTAAGTTGTAGTTAACGCTTAAGATTTAAAAAACTGCATTGATTTGGTTAAATCATTAGATAAGCGACTTAGCTGTTGTGCATCTTGCAGCGTTGATTGAGCTGATGTTAGCGTTTGATCTGCTAAATTGCTCACCTCTTGCGAATCATTCAATGCCTGTGTTGTCGCATTTGACTGCTGTTTAACACGCTCTGCAATAACTTCACCTTGATGTTTAATGTCGCCCATACTTTGCTCTGCGCTTTGCAATACTTCATTGGTTTGATTGGCTGCTTTTACTGATTGCTCCATTTTTTCAACACTTGAGCGCATTTTTTGCTGAGTGTCGTCAGATGCTTGTTGTAAGGAGCTAATAATTTGATGTATTTCTTGGGTTTGTGTTTGTGTACGCTGAGCAAGAGTTCTTACTTCATCAGCTACAACGGCAAAGCCTCGACCATGTTCGCCAGCTCGTGCAGCTTCAATAGCGGCATTGAGTGCAAGCAAGTTTGTCTGATCGGCTATCTCACTAATACCTTTACTTACTTTGCTAATTTCTTGGCTATCTTGTGCTAGCTTATCGAGCGCTTGTTGGCTCTCTGCAAATTCAATTTGTAGATCTTGCATATATTTAGCAAGCTCCATTGTATTGTCTGAACCTTGTTTTACATGCGCAGCAGCATCTTGCGCGGTAAGCGTTGCTTGATGGGCTGACTCTTCAACTGCAAGTGCGTTTTGAGCCATTTCGCTTAGTGCACTATAAATGGCATTTACTCGGATTTGCTGTTTTGAAACATCATTGCTTGTTTGGCTACTCGCATGTGATAGCGATTTAGTTGCGCCGCATAGCTCTTCTGTACTTGCTTTAACATCAATTAATAAATGTGAAAATGCATTAAGTAATGCGTTGTAGCGCGATGCAATAATTCCCATTTCATCATTAGTGCTCGAATCGATAGTGGCATTTAAGTCGCCATTCGCGGCTCTATTCGCTGCATCAGCAAAGCGATTAATGGTATCAACAACTGCAAAATAAAAACCAATCATCAAATAAAATGCAAATAACAAACTAATTAATGAAGCAGCTAAAACAAGATTTCGAGTCCACTGTTGAGTTTGTAGTTTTGCTTCAATAAGGCTCTCAAGCGTTGGAATACTCTTACTAACAAGTTGATTAATACTGCTGTGAACATTGTTTGTTAGTTTAGTAAATTCTGATTGAGTTAATAAAATATCGTCTGGCTCAAGTAGTTTTTCATCTATCGCTTTTTTAAATGCACCAACAGCACTGTGTAAATTATCTAACGAGGGCATGAGCGCTTTATTTACTGACTTGTCTGCACTGGTGGCTACATTGAGTATTTTATCGAGTTGTTTTTCATATAAAGGCAGTGATTTACTAAAATTTGAAAGTGCTATAAACGTATCTGGCGTAAAACGATTACTTGCCAAAACAGTGTTTGCGCTTTGCGCTGTCGAGTTTATTTGCATTATAAGTGCAGGAATTGGTGTGACTAAAGAGCGGTTTACGTAAGCACTAGCTAACTGGCTATCTAATGCTAAGTTAGACTGGATAGAAACAAGTTCAAGTACATCATTTGCTTGATCGTCTTTTATATCAAAACCGAGTGAGCGAGCAATTTTTATATTTTGATTTGCTTCCCCCTGCATTTGATTTGAGAGTATTGACCTGTAGCCTTTTAAACCTTGTTGCTGCATTTTTGAAACAGCGATACTTTCACTTAATAATGAGACTAAAAAAAACAAACTAAGTGCAAGAGGAACGAGTAAAATTCCAAACATTAAGCTGATTTTAGTTTTGTATTTTAAATTTGCCATTAGCTGGATAGCGGGAAAAGAAAATTGGCGTAATCCTGACATAAGGCTCTCTTGTATTTTTGTAATTAGGGTAAAGGTGAATAGACCTTGTTATGCTTAATTATCATTCATTTATAGTACTTTACAAATAAAAAAAGCCCTTTCGGGCTTTTTTCAATCTTTAGTCTTAATTACACACTGTAAAAACAAGTGCTTATAAAATATAAAAAGTAATTTTAACTTAAAGTTTAGCAAACGAGCGTTCTGCTGCCGCTATTGTTTCTTTTACTTCTTGCTCAGTATGCGCAGCACATACAAAACCAGCTTCAAATGCTGATGGAGCAAGGTACACACCTTCTTCAAGCATAAGGTGGAAAAAACGTTTGAAGCGCTCTAGGTCGCATTCAGTAGCTTGTTTGTATGTCGTTACTTTTTCAGCATCAGTAAAAAAGAATCCATACATGCCGCCAGCATAATTAGTTGTTAATGCAATGCCTGCTTTTTTAGCGCCAGCTTCAAAGCCTTCACAAATTGCTTTAGACGTTGCTTCTAACTTATCGTGTAGACCTGGCTCACATAATAGCTCAAGTGATTTTAAACCTGCAGCCATCGCAATAGGGTTACCAGAAAGAGTACCCGCTTGGTAAACAGGGCCCACAGGCGCAATGTAATCCATTATTTCGGTTTTACCACCAAACGCGCCAACGGGCATGCCGCCGCCAATGACTTTACCTAAACACGTAAGGTCTGGTTTAATGTTGTAATACGCTTGAGCGCCGCCAAGTGCAACACGAAAACCCGTCATTACTTCATCAAAAATAAGTACTGATTTATATTCGTCACACACATCACGCAAACCTTCTAAAAAGCCAGGTACTGGTGGAATGCAGTTCATGTTACCGGCTACTGGCTCTACAATAATACAGGCAATTTCGTCAGCGTATTTTGCAAAAATAGCTTTTACTTCATCTAGGTTATTAAACGACACAGTAAGTGTATGCTTAGCAAAGTCCTCAGGAATACCAGGAGAATTAGGTACGCCCATTGTTAGTGCACCAGAGCCTGCCTTAACTAATAACGAGTCAGCATGGCCGTGGTAACAACCTTCAAATTTTAATATTTTATCGCGGCCGGTAAAGCCACGTGCTAAACGAATTGCACTCATTGTTGCTTCAGTGCCTGAGCTAACCATGCGTACTTTTTCGATTGATGGAACCAGCTCTTTTACTTTTTCAGCCATTAGTATTTCGGCTTCAGTTGGCGCGCCATAGCTAAGGCCATTTTCTACTGCTTCGTGCACGGCTTGTTTAATTGCAGGGTGGTTATGGCCCATGATCATAGGCCCCCAAGAGCCAACATAATCAATGTAACGATTACCGTCGGCATCAAATGTAAACGCGCCTTCTGCTTTTGTAATAAATAGCGGCGTACCGCCTACACCGTTAAAAGCACGAACTGGCGAGTTTACGCCACCTGGAATAGAGGCTTGAGCGCGTTCAAATAAGTCTTGGCTAATTGTCATGAAAAATCCTATAAATTGTCACTTAAAGAGGGTTTAGCTGTCGCGTTTGCGGCTAAACCAAGGTACGTCCACTTCATACTTATCGACTTTATTTTCTACGCCGAGTGTTAAAGCAAACAGTGCCATACGAATTAATACGCCATTTTGTACCTGGCGGAATATTGCTAAATTGTCGTTACTGTTTAAGTCGTTATCAAGCTCGTTGGCTTCTAAGCGACTATCACGTGGTAACGGATGCATTAATACAGAGTTAGGTTTGCAATGAGCGCTGTAAATAGATTGGCTAATTCTAAAACCGCCACGGTATTTATTTGCTTCTTCTTGTGAAGGAAAACGCTCTTCTTGAATACGTGTTTGGTAAACAATATCGGCGGCTAAATTACCTTCCATCTTGTTCACTAGCTCAATTTTGTGTCCTGCATTTTCTACGGCATCTAAAATGCTCGTTGGCATTTGTAGGCCATCAGGCGCGACCATCGAAAACTTTACGTTTTTATAATGGCACAATAGTTTTGATAGAGAATGCACTGTGCGACCATATTTTAAATCACCCACAAGCGCTATATGCATGCCATCAATATTTTGATCAAAACGGTGTAATTCACGCTCAATGGTTAATAAATCAAGTAATGCTTGAGTCGGGTGCTCATTTGGGCCGTCGCCGCCATTAATAACTGGCACAGTACAGCCATCAGCAAATTCACTTACTGAGCCTGCATCGGGGTGGCGCATAGCAACAGCATCGGCGTAAGCTGAAATAACGCGCGCGGTATCGTAAAGTGATTCACCTTTTGCAAGCGCTGAGCTTTGCATACCTGTAGTTTCACGTACACCACCGCCTAGTAAGTTAAAGGCTGTACCAAAGCTAACTCGCGTGCGAGTACTTGGTTCAAAAAACAAATTAGCTAAAATAGCGCCTTTAAGCACCGTTGTTTGCTTTTGTTTTTTAGCATAAGGCTCCATTTTTTTAGCTACTGCAAAAATACGTTCAATGCAGTCTCTGTCTAGCTGATTTACAGACAGTATATGTTCGCCTTGGAAACTTAACATGGGGTAATTCCTAATCAATCAAATGGGCGCGATAATCCATAAATGGAGCACGCAATCGCGCGTGTTATAGCAAGTATTGTAAATTGCAGCGCAGTTTAACATGCACCGAAACGCTTATAAATTAGGTTTTATTACCGCAAGTGCCACTATGATGAGCAGCGCAATAACAGGGAGCTCATTAAAAATACGGTAAAAGCGGTCTGTTTTAGTGTTTCGGTCATGTTTAAAGTCACTTAATAACTTAAAACAGTAGCCGTGGTATAGGTATAAAATAATTACCAGTACAAGTTTGTAATGTAGCCACATACTGTATTTAAACCAATCACGACCATATTCAACAATGGTTAACACACCAAATACAGCCGTTAAAACAGCAAATGGGGTTACGAAATAAAGTAACCTGCGCTCCATAACTTTAAGCATAGAGTTACATGATCTTTCTTCGCTCATTGCGTGATATACAAATAATCGAGGCAAGTAAAAAATACCGGCAAACCACGCAATCATAAAAAATATGTGGAGTGTTTTATAAATCAATAATGCGCTCATAATAGTCCTTATTGCTTAAAGTAAGCTGTTACGAATGGTTAAAATATGATGAATTTGATCCCAGCGTAATAGCCCCATAATTTGTTGATTATCTAAAAGGTTATAAACGTAAAGCGCGCCACTTCTTTTATCTTTTAGTATATCGAATGCATCGGCTAGAGTGGCTTGGCTGCTGATGCCCTGCAAGCTAATGTAATTTATATTTATTGCTTCATCAGACATTAGCGTTAAATCGTATTCAGCGAGGCGATAGCCATTTTCTTCGTCAAAAACAATCAAGGGTGTTTGGCTATCCATGGCATCAAGCGTATTTTTTATTTGCTCTTTATCGTCTGAGTAAAGCAATTTAAAGTCTTCATCCATATCATCCATTATTCCCACTTTTTGTAATGCTTCGGTAGCGGGAGATACATGGTACGGCAATCCCTGAAAATCTAATTGCTGCAAAAATATGGAGCGATTTCCAAAAAATTGTAATGCAGTTACATATGCAGTGGTTATAACTATCATCGCAGGAACGATTATTTCAGGTGATGATGTAAGCTCCATTACTGTTGTTAATGCAGCAAGTGGTGCATGCAGTGTAGCCGCTAATAATCCAGCCATACCTAAAACCCCATACGTACCCGCAATATCAGTACCCGGGCTAATATATTGAGCAAAAAAGGCCATTAATGTACCAATTAATACACCAAGCCCAATTACCGGACCAATTAAACCGCCCGGAATACCCAAACCAATAGCAAACAATGTGGCAAGTAGTTTAGCTATTAAAATGGTAGTAAGCAGCTTTACGTTATCAGGCGATTCAACCGCGATAGTAATCGCACTCATACCAGAACCCATAGCATGAGGCACCGCGTAAGCTATCAAGCTGGCAATACAGCCTGCGATTAGTAAACGAGGAAACATACTTAAAGGTTTAAATGTTTTAATAATTAGCATTAAGTTTTGATTAAAGCTAAATGCTATAGCGCCCAGCGCCATACCGCATAATATTAAATAAGGGTAATGCCAACCACTTAATGGCGCTATTGTAATGAGTGCAAGTTCAGAGCCTTCACCAAAAACAAACTGCGTAGCGAGTGCACCAGTAACAGCAGCAAGCATGATTGGCACAAATATGTGTACTTTGTATTCTCGAAGTACCACTTCCATTACAAAAATAACGGCTGCAAGTGGGGTATTAAACGAAGCGGCTATACCTGCTGCAACGCCGCAACCACTTAAAGTACGCATGGCGTTATGCGGTAAATGTAGTTTATCCGCTAAAATACTCGCACCTGTTGCGCCCATATGTACGGAAGGCCCTTCTCGGCCAACCGAAAAACCGCTAATGAGTGCAAGTGCGCCACCAACAAATTGATTAACCGTATTGTATAAAGGCATTTGCCCGTAATGGCGTTTAATACGATGAATAACAAAAGGAATGCCTAAACGGTAATGTTTAAAGCCAGTAAATGCAGCAAAGCACGCAATTAAAAATGCGGCTATTAATGGCATTAAAACGCGTTCAAGAGTGGGTAGGGTAGTAAAGTCGTCAGGTGTTTCCAAAAATAAGCTTTGAAAAAACAAAATAGTTAAGCGAAATAAAATAATAAAAAATGCAGCAATTAATCCGGCAACTACGCCTAATAAGCATAATTGTACAGATGTTTTAGGTTTTGCCAGTCGACGCCTGAGTTGCTCAAGCCACATGCATTATTTCCTCGCCGCATTTTTCAGCAGCATTTTAGCAAAAGAGTTTAGTTAAGTCCTTGTGATTTTGAATTTTTCGTAACTTATATTAACAATTTGCAGTAAAGATTAAGACCTATTTTTTATAACTAAAATTTTTAATGAATTTATAGTTTACAAGGGTCGCTTTTAGTTTGCTTAAGTATTATTTTAGTGAGCTAATGTTTAGCCACTTTTTTACTAATTTATAGGTATAACTTAGAGTAAAGAGTTGTTTTACTATACTTGATTAAAACACTCGGGTATTAGATAATCACGCCATTGCGATATTGAGGGTTTTAAAATGTCTGAAGAATTACCAATTAAGTTCAGCGATGCAGCTGCTGTTCGCGTTAAACAGTTAATCGACGAAGAAGAAAATCCAGATTTAAAACTGCGTGTTTATGTAACAGGTGGTGGTTGTTCTGGTTTTCAATATGGTTTTACTTTTGATGAAAAAGCGAATCCTGGCGATTTAGAAATTGTAAAAAATGGTGTAACACTCGTTATCGATCCAATGAGCATTCAATATTTGGTTGACGGTGAAGTTGATTACACTGAGGGATTAGAAGGCGCACGCTTTTTTGTATCTAATCCTAATGCAACAACAACCTGTGGTTGTGGTGCAAGCTTTAGCGTTTAACAGCCAAACGCTAAATAGAATGAAGCCGCTTTTGCGGCTTTTTTAATGCCTACAAATCGGTTGGGGCATATTCGGTTATTTGCATTATCAATACAAAAAAGCCAAGTACAAAAGCAGAAAACGCTAAAATGTATATGAAGCCTTTTTTGCCTTGCTTAATTGGTACGCCGTTGTGGCGCAAAAAAAAGTACCAACCCAAGCACAACACAATCGGTAATAAAAAAAGAAGTCTGAACATTATTCGGCCTTTTTGGTGCTAATTATTGCTTAATCATAAACATGTGACGATAAATTGGAACAAAATTGTTATAAAAATTCATTTAAATATTTTATAACTAGAAATTAATTTATTAATACTTTTTGAGTACTTAGGTCAATATTCAGCGTTTATAAATATTCACTCGTGTTCATATTTGTACCGAGTATGTAATTAGTTATTTAACCAAAGTGTTAATAGTATATAATGTATCCAAGAATGAGACGGGCAAAATTTCATTCTCAATAAAAACAAATCTTTACCACATTATTAGCGTAGTTTTTTAGCTATATTGGTGGAGTGAGTAGCAACACATGCTTTGTTAAGCAATAGCTTGCTATTGAAAATATGGTATGACTGCTTACTTGCCTACAGCTATTGATAGAGACTACTGCTTTAATAGGTACGTCAAATCATCTAGTAGGAGATGTAAAATGATGGGCAAAACAGTTTCTTCTGAAGAAAATGCAAAGCTAACAAAGTGGCTTAAAAGTAAGCGCCACGAAAAGGGTCATACAATGCGAAGCCTAGCACAAGTGCTGGGAACGCCTCATTCGTTTATCGGCAAGATTGAAAATCAAGAACGCCGTTTAGATGTGATTGAGTTTGTTCGTTATTGTACAGCTCTAGAAGTTGATCCACATGAAGCACTTAGCTTGCTAAAAGTAGATTAACTCAAACATTGCTTAGTACACTTTAAGGGGCACTTGATAGTGCTAAGCAATATGTTAATGCAGGGATGCATTAAATATTTTTATGATAATTTTTCTCAAGCTCATATAGTTTATGCCTAATCAGGTATAAAAATATCAGCGAAGGTATAACCATCAAGGCTGTTAAAACAAAGAACAGCGACCAATTTCCCATTAACCAATCATCAATTACTACACCACTGTAGCTCGAAAGTAACGTTCGTCCTAAATTCCCTAATGACGCCAGTAATGCATAGTGTGTTGCACTAAATGCTCTATCGCATAACATCGATATAAAGGCCACCATAGCGACCAGCGACCATGCTTGCGTAAACCCATCAATAACAATAGCAAAGGCATACAGTCTTAAATCAGGGCCAACTAAAGCAATCCACGAAAAGGCTAAGTTTGAGGCCGCCATCGCAATGCCACTGACAAATAAACCCTTAACAATGCCATATTTTTGATTAAATAAACTGCCAACAAAGGTAAATATGATTGTAAGTACGGCAGTACCTACCTTTGAAAATGTAGCTATATCGCTATTGCTAAAACCAATTTCTTTATAAAAAACAATCGACATTCGCCCTAAAAACGCTTCGCCTATTTTAAATAAGAAAATAAACGCAAGTAATGCCAGTGCCGTTTTAACGCCATTTTTAGTAAAAAAAGCTCTAAAGGGATCAATAACGGTTACCGCGAGCCACGCAACAGTTTTTGTAAGAGGGGTTTGTTTTGTAGAGGACAGTTTTTCAAGGTACACACGTTCAAGTTCGGCATGTACCGCTTCTCTATTTGATTCAGGCTCTTTTGCAAACAATGCTCCACTCATTAGCAGCAGCATTACAGCAGCTAAAAAGTAATAAATTTGTGGCCAGTCGAGCGAGGGGATATCAGCCATATAAAATGGAATTGCACCTAAAAGCGCATAACCTGTCCACCAACCAGATGTTGCCATAGCGGCTGCCGCTGTTGCTTTGTGAGATTCGTTTGCTTTAAGTGTGTCTATTCTGAATGCATCAATAGCAATGTCTTGCGTTGCAGAAGCAATGGCAATTAACAAACAAATTGCAGCAACAATTGCTAAATTAGCTTTTAAATCAAGCCCAGCTAATAATAAGGTGCCAATAAAAATAAAGCTCTGGCAAAATAGTATCCAACTACGACGTTGGCCTAGCCATTTATATAAAATAGGGAGTTTTGTACGATCAATGAGTGGCGACCATAAAAAATTTATACTGTAAGCGCCAAATACAATGCCGAATAGGCCAATCATGCTGCGGCTTAGCCCTTCATCCTTTAGCCAAGCCGACATAACAGAGCCAATTAATACCCACGGAAAACCGCTACTCATACCAAATATAAAAATATGGATTAAGCGTTTGTCTTTAAAGTAAGAAAAATATTCGCTAATAGAGAGAGATTTGCTCATAGGGCCTTCATTGGCTTTGATGCAGAGCAGCTAAGCTGCTCTTAAATAAATTACAGTGGAACTTGTTCAAGCATTTTAATATTTAAGATGATCACCGGTTTTTTAGGAACAAAATCGTAACCAATCTTTTCATTAAACCCTGTTTCAACAGCCATGATCTTATCAAGGGTATCGTAGCCATCCATTACATTACCAAACACAGCGAATCCCCAATCTTTACCTGGGTTTAAGTGATCGTTGTTATCCATATTAAAAAAGAACTGACGTGTTCCCGAGTGCGGTTCACGGTCTTGATACGCCATAGCAATGCTGTACATATCATTTTTTAAACCATTGCCGCTTTCATTAAAAATAGGGTCATTTTCGTGTAAGCCGTCGTAATCTTTATCGTAGCCACCACCTTGAATAACAAAGTCGCGGTCATTTTCCACATCGCGCTCAATACGATGAAAAACACTGCCTTGATAGCTCTTATCTGACACGTAAGTTAAAAAGTTATTGACCGTAATGGGTGCTTTTGAACGGTCCAGTTCAACAACAATACTGCCCATCGTTGTTACGATTTCGACGCGTGGAAAAATATTGTCTTTTTGCACAAAGCGGCCTTCTTGGGCTGCCAAGCTACTTACACTAAAAAATAGGCCTAAGCAGATTAAAAAAAGTCGTTTCATAGTTAACCTTCTAAAAATTCTATTAATTCAGGGTCAGATACAATGCGGGTAATAATTTGCTCAGTCAACTTATTGAGCTGACCTTCTATTTTTACTCGCTCGTGACTAAACGGACCTTCTAAATTAGCACTGCCTCTATACACTTTACTAAAATTACTTGAGGCGCGAATAACGCGCACGCCAAGCTCTATATGGGCTTCGCTGGTATGGCTCACTAGTTTTTCGGTTACCACCGCTTGTAGTGCATGAATATCTACTTCAAAGCGTACAGACGCTAAATTAGAAATACTGGCACCATTGCGGCTAAGGGCGCTGTCTAAAACACTTTTAACTGATTCAGTAAGGCCTTGGCTTGCAAAGGTTTTAGTTTTGTCTGATTCAATAAGTTTAAGTGTTGACGAATCGCCACGTAAATCAATTACACTGGTGCTTAAGCTACTATTTATAGTGCTTATTTGACCACTTTTATAAACAGGATTGAGTATTACTTGGCTAGGCTGATTCGCACAGCCACCAAGTATTAGTAATACACAACACCCAATTATAATGTTTGTTAATTTCATTTATAGCATTCCACTATTTTTAGTTGCACTTAGAACGACAAACTTTTTGTTTGAGCCTAATAACTTACAGTTTCCGAACATACGGTTTAATTTATCGTGATAATCTAAATGACGATTACCAATAATACGCAGCTCGCCGCCTTCTTTTAAAGTATCTTTTGCTTGTTTAAACATTTGCCAAGCAATGTGATCGGTAACAGCCTGAGCTTGGTGAAATGGAGGATTACAAAGCACCATATCCACACTGTCTCTTTCAAAGCCTGTTAAACAATCGTTTTCGATGAACTCACAGTTATCAAACTTATCGCCTAGGTTAATTTCTACATTTAACCGGGCTGACTCTACTGCCATGTAAGACTCATCAACAAAGGTAATTGATGCATTAGGGCAACGAGCAAGCGTCATTAATCCAACAACGCCGTTACCACAGCCTAAATCTATAATGCTTTTAGCTTTTGGTGTTTCTGGTAAGTAGTTAAAAAAGAAGCGCGCACCAATATCCAACGAATCACGCGAAAACACATTTGCATGATTTGTTATATTAAACTCAGTACCTTCAAGCTCCCATGTTATAGGGAAGTCTGCTGCTTTATATCCGCCTTTAGCTGTGCTTAATATAAGACGAGACTTTTTAACTGCTAGGCTTGTTGTTGTTTCACCAATAAATTGCTCAAATGATTTTATTGTTGAATTATGAATTTCTTTTGTTTTACCTGCGGCAATTACTGGCGTACCAGGTGCAAGTACTTCACTGAGTTCACTTAATTGGAACTGTAAAAAACCTACATTACGAGGGATTTTAATAAGTACTAAATCTACATCCTCTGGTAATGCCGACAAACTATCTACTTGCGTAAACTCTGCTGTAGGCAGCTTGTTTTCTTGTAAGTTATAAGCCGCAGCTTGGTGGCTAATATAAGAATCATTAACTGAACAAACCGTTAACTTATTAAAATAACAAGCAAGTGCACCAAAGCTATCGTTTAAAATAAGCAATGAGCGACAATCTGGGTGATGTTCGTTAACATAATTGATAAGGTACTCATCTGCCGAATCCCACGCTTGTAAGCTGCGGTTTTTTTGATCCAATGGAAAGCGTTCAAGAGTAAAGGTTTTATCGCCTAGCTGGGCTTGCGTCGTCATAATGGTTCGTTGATCAGTAATCTAATGTAGGTAAATTCTAACATGCAACGGCAAAACGCCAACCCCCAACAGTTACCAAATGGCTTTTCTTATCAAAGTAGGACACTTAGTGCACAAAAAAGCCTCGATCTATTTTATTATTTGCAAAAAAACCTACGTTGGCAGCAACCCGATGTAACCGTTTATGGCAAAACGGGGCCTATTCCACGACTGCAATGTTTCATGAGTGATTTAAATATTGAATACGGCTATTCAAGTAGTAAGCAAATAGTAGAACCATGGGATGAATTGTTACTTAATATGCGAAAGCGTTTAGAAGCACATTTAAACCAGCCTCTAAACTCATTGCTCGTTAATTATTACCGAGATGGTAATGATACGATGGGATGGCACAGTGATGATGAAATAGAGCTTGGTGATAAACCAACAATTGTGTGTGTCTCTCTAGGAGCTGATCGGGTTTTAAAGTTAAAGCACAAGGCGAGCAATAAAGTAACCGACTTAAAATTACAAAGTGGCAGCTGTTTAATAATGAATGGACATAGCCAACGAGATTATCAACATGCAATACCTAAGCAAACCACGCTTGCGCATCCGCGAATAAGTTTAACTTACCGATTTATAAAGCACATTAAGCAAAAGCAATTTAGTTAGCCAATCGCTGCGTTAAATTGTTATAGTAAGTGTATAAATTAGCTAATTAAAACGGTCTTTTTATGTCAATGCAGCAACAGATCCAAGAAAAAATAAGCAACGCCATTGCGTGTAAACATTTAAACGTGATTAACGAAAGCCATATGCACAGTGCTGGCACTGAATCACACTTTAAAGTAGTAGTGGTTAGCGAAGGTTTTGCGGGTAAGCGTTTATTACAACGTCATCGCGAAATTAATGAAATTTTAAAAGATGAGTTAGCAAATCATATTCATGCACTCGCTATTCATACATATACACCCGATGAGTATGCAGAGCAGGGCGGTGAAGCGCCTGATTCACCTAATTGTATGGGTGGCTCTAAAATTAGCTAAGTAATGTTTTAGAGTATTTGATGAGTGTTTAACTGATCAGATCAGTGTTTTTAGTATTAGCCTTTAAACTAGCGCTAATTTTTATTGTAAAAGATATAGGATGATCAATGGTCATTAAGCCTAAAATTCGTGGATTTATCTGCACAAACGCACACCCAGCTGGTTGTGCAGAGCATGTTCAAGAACAAATTAACTATGTAAAACAACAAGGCGCATTAAAAAGTGCACCAAAAAATGTATTAGTTATTGGCGCATCAACAGGCTACGGCTTGGCATCGCGCATTACTGCTGCATTTGGTGGTGGTGCTAAAACATTAGGTATTTTCTTTGAAAAAGAAGGTACAGATCGTAAAACAGGTTCTGCTGGTTGGTACAATACCGCTGCTTTTCAAGATGCAGCGGACGAAGCCGGCCTTTGGTCTAAAAATATTAATGGCGATGCGTTTTCTAACGAAATCAAGCAAAAAGCAATCGACACTATTAAAGCAGATTTGGGTAAAGTAGATTGTATTATTTACAGCCTAGCGTCTCCTCGTCGTACTGATCCAAATACAGGTGAAGTGTTCTCATCTACACTTAAGCCAATAGGTAATGCAGTAACCACTAAAAACTTAAATACATCAAAGCGTGAAATTGATGAAATTACGGTTGAAGCTGCAAATCAAGACGATATCGACAACACTATTAAAGTAATGGGTGGTGAAGATTGGGAAATGTGGATTGACGCATTAAAAGAAGCGGATGTATTAGCCGATAACTTTAAAACTACAGCGTATACTTATATTGGTAAAGAGCTAACATGGCCAATATACGGACACGCTACTATTGGTAAAGCTAAAGAAGATTTAGACCGTGCAACGGCTGCTATTAAAGAATCAACAAAAGATTTAAATGGTGAGGCGTATGTTTCATCACTTAATGCAGTAGTGACACAAGCAAGTTCTGCTATTCCTATTATGCCGTTATATATTTCTGCTTTATTTAAAGTTATGAAAGCAGATGGCACGTATGAAGGCACCATTGAGCAAATTCACGCATTATTTAGTGAAAATCTATATGGTGAATCGCCTCGCTTTGACGACGGTGGGCATTTATTCCAAAACTATAAAGAGCTAGAAGACGATGTGCAAGCACGCGTTCAAGCTGTATGGGATAGTGTTGATACAAGCAGCATTGATGAGCTAACAGACTATGTTGGTTACCATAATGAGTTTTTACGCTTATTTGGTTTTGGTGTAGACGGTGTTGACTACGATCAAGACATAGATTCAGTTAAGCCAATTGCCAATATGATTGACTAACAGAACTTAGGGCCTGTTTATCTTTCGAGTTTAAATTTGCAGCAGTCTGTTTGGTATTTAGGCAAGGCAGAGCCTATGTAGTGTGGTTATTCCCCATAAATGGGCGATAACGTAGCATTAATGCCAAACAGGCGCTGCCCAAAGGGTTCTGCCTAGGGGCTATTTACTCTTTGTTGCTCGGTTTTTACTTAGCCCACTAGGTTACAAACCTCACGCCGCGATTAAATAGCCCCTAGATTGAACAAATTTTAATCCTGAAAGGTCAACAGGCCCTAGTTATTAAAAGCCGCAATAGCGGCTTTTTTTGTATTATGCGATTTGTTTAATTTGCGATGAAATCAGGAACGATAATTGCTTAGGCTACCACTTTGGTCTACCTTGATTTTTATTTAAATCACTTAACAAAACTAAATAAGTGTTTCTGTCGTATAATTTTCATAAATACACTCGCATAGTCATCTAAAATGATGTTAAAATCTCGACAATATGTGATGAGTTTTACTACGTTGCTTGTTTGATATTTCTAGCAAGCTGCTCTTTTGTACCTTGATATAACTTGGAATAACTCAAATGGCGACGTGGTTGATACGATTTTTCAGTTTCTTTCCTTTAATGTAATGCAAGTGCGTATGATCAATATAAAAAAAGGTCTGGATTTACCCTTAGAGGGCGCGCCACAGCAAGTTATACATGACGGTTCTGCTGTCAAACGTGTAGCTGTGCTTGGCGAAGAGTTTATCGGTATGCGTCCAACCATGCATGTTCGTGTGGATGACCAAGTCAAAAAAGGCCAGGTACTTTTTGAAGATAAAAAGAACCCAGGCGTCCTATTTACTGCTCCAGCTTCTGGCACAGTAAAAGAAATAAATCGTGGTGCTAAACGTGTGCTGCAATCTGTTGTTATTGAAGTAGCAGGCAGTGAGCAAATCACCTTTGACTCTTTCAAAGCAGACGAGCTTGCGAGCTTAGAGCGTGAAAAAGCCAAAGAAGTACTTATCCAGTCTGGTCAATGGACAGCACTTCGTGTTCGCCCATTCAGTAAAGTAGCGGCTGTGGATGCAAATCCTAGTTCTATTTTCGTGACCGCAACTGACACAAACCCATTAGCTGCAGATCCTGCAGTGATAATTGCCGAAAATGCGCAAGCATTTGAAGCGGGTCTTGCTGTTATTTCGCGTTTGACCGATGGTAAAGTATTTGTGTGTAAAAAAGCAGGTAGCCAAGTTCCTAGCTCATCTATAGCTCAAGTAGAAGTACATGAGTTTGGTGGTGTGCATCCGGCTGGCCTCGTTGGCACTCATATCCATCATCTTGATGCAGTTTCTGTTAGCAAACAAGTTTGGCATATTGGTTACCAAGACGTTATTGCGTATGGTCACCTATTCCTTACTGGTGAAATTTACACAAATCGTGTTATTTCGCTTGCAGGTCCTCGCGTTAAAAACCCACGTTTAGTGAAAACACAATTAGGTGCTTCATTGGATGATTTAGTGGCTGGTGAGCTAGAAGACGGAGATAACCGCGTTATTTCTGGTTCTGTTCTATCAGGTTCTATTTCAAACGGTGTTCATGCATTCTTAGGTCGTTACCACGTTCAAGTATCTGTTTTACTTGAAGGTCGCGAAAAAGAATTGTTTGGCTGGATTGCACCAGGTAGTGATAAATTCTCTGTAACGCGTACATTCCTTTCTCACCTTGCGCCGAGTCGTTTATTTAAAATGACAACGTCAACAGGTGGTTCAAAACGTGCCATGGTACCAATTGGTAGCTACGAGCGCGTAATGCCGCTAGATATTTTGCCTACTCTATTATTACGTGACTTAATTGCACGCGATTTAGACAGTGCAATTTCATTGGGCGCGCTTGAACTTGATGAAGAAGATTTAGCGTTATGTACCTTCGTTTGTCCAGGCAAATACGAGTATGGTTCTATCCTACGCGATTGCTTAACTACGATCGAGAAGGAAGGCTAGAGAGATGGGTTTAAAAAAATATCTAGAAGATATCGAGCCGAATTTTGAAGCCGGTGGTAAATATGAAAAGTTTTATGCACTGTATGAAGCAGCTGCAACTATTTTTTATACACCAGGCTACGTAAATAAAGGCGCGACACACGTACGCGATAACATCGACCTAAAACGCATGATGATTTTAGTGTGGATGGCGACGTTCCCAGCTATGTTTTTTGGTATGTTCAATATCGGTCATCAGGCCGCAGGTGCTTTAGCACAAGGTTTTGAACTAGCAAACACGTGGCAAGTTGGTTTGTTCCAGTTATTCGGTGGTGAATTAACCGCTGATGCAGGCTGGGGCGCTAAGATGTTCTATGGAGCATGTTTCTTCCTACCTATCTACGCGGTAACATTTGCAGTAGGTGGTTTTTGGGAAGTAATATTTGCTTCTGTGCGTAAGCATGAAATTAACGAAGGTTTCTTCGTTACTTCAGTATTATTCGCACTTATTTTGCCTGCAACGATCCCTTTATGGCAAGTTGCGTTAGGTATTACGTTTGGTGTAGTAATCGCTAAAGAAATCTTTGGTGGTACTGGCCGTAACTTCTTAAACCCTGCTTTAGCCGGTCGTGCGTTCTTATTCTTCGCATACCCAGCTCAAATCTCGGGTGACACAGTATGGACAGCAGTAGATTCTTTCTCTGGTGCAACTATGCTAGGCCAAGCTTTCATCGGGCAACTAGACTTTGCAAACATGGAATTATGGTGGAATGCGTTTTACGGTTTCATTCAAGGTTCTGTAGGTGAAACATCTACACTTGCATTGTTAGTAGGTGGTTTGTTCTTAATTTACGTTCGTATCGCTTCTTGGCGCATCGTACTAGGTGTATTCCTAGGTATGGTAGCAACTGCATTTTTACTAAATGCTGTTGGCTCAGAAACTAACCCTGTATTTGCAATGCCTTGGTATTGGCATTTAGTACTAGGTGGCTTTGCGTTTGGTATGTTCTTTATGGCTACTGACCCTGTATCAGCTGCATTTACTGACAAAGGTAAATTGGCATATGGTCTATTAATTGGCTTTATGGTGGTTATGATACGTGTTGTGAATCCTGCTTTCCCAGAAGGTATGATGCTAGCAATCTTATTTGCTAACTTATTCGCTCCACTGTTCGATCACTTTGTAGTGCAGGCTAATATTAAGCGGAGGTTGGCACGTAATGTCTAGTAATAACGAATCAATCGGTAAAACGTTATCAGTTGTTGTAGCACTATGTTTAGTGTGTGCAATCATTGTATCGTTTGCTTCTGTACAGCTTCGTCCTTTACAGCAAGCTAATAAAAACAAAGATATTCAAAGCAATATCTTGGCTGCTGCGGGTATCGATAAAGTTGAAAATGTTTTAGAAACATTTGATGCAAAAATCGAAGCGCGCGTTGTAAACATGACTACAGGTGAGTTTGTAGATACAGACCCAACAATTTTTGATTTTGAAAAAAGCAAATATGATGCAGCGCTAAGTGTTTCTCTTCAAGAGAAAGGCGTTAAAGATATTGCTGGTATTCAACGTGTGACTAAAGAGTCGCCGGTGTATATCTCTAAAAAAGAAGATGGCTCAGTTGATGCAATTATTCTTCCTATCCAAGGCTACGGCTTATGGGGCTTAATGTACGGTTTTATCTCGCTTGAAAGCGACGCTGAAACAGTTAAGAGCATTATCTTTTATAAGCATAATGAAACCCCAGGTCTAGGTGGCGAAATCCAAAATCCACAGTGGACTGCTACATGGGAAGGTAAAGAACTTCCAATTCAAATTGTTAAAGGTACTGCGGGCAATGATGAGCATAAGATCGATGGTCTTTCAGGTGCTACATTAACGTCTAACGGTGTTGATCATGCAGTTGACTTTTGGACTGGCGAAAATGGCTTTGGCCCTTTCCTTGCGAAAGTACGTAAAGGAGCATTGAAATAATGGCTGATACTAAAGAAATGAAGGCGGTCCTATTTGGTCCGGTTTTAGCTAACAACCCAATCGCACTACAAGTACTTGGTATTTGTTCTGCGCTAGCGGTAACGTCTAGCTTAAAAAATGCGTTAATCATGTCAATCGCATTGACATTAGTAACTGCATTTTCGAGCTTCTTTATCTCGCTTATTCGTAATCAGATCCCATCATCTGTTCGTATCATCGTACAAATGACAATTATTGCATCGTTGGTAATCGTTGTTGACCAAGTATTACAGGCATTCTCTTACGCTACGGCAAAAGAGCTTTCTGTATTCGTTGGTCTAATTATTACTAACTGTATTGTAATGGGTCGTGCTGAAGCATATGCGATGAAGTCGCCACCAATTATGTCTTTCCTTGACGGTATTGGTAATGGCTTAGGTTACTCTGTAGTACTACTTACTGTTGGTTTCATTCGTGAGCTATTCGGTAAGGGTTCACTATTCGGTGTTGATATTATCCCATTAGTACAAGATGGCGGTTGGTATCAGCCTATGGGTCTATTGATCTTACCACCGAGTGCATTCTTCATCATTGGTTTATTCATATGGGTACTTCGTACTTATAAGAAAGACCAAGTAGAAGCTAAAGCGTAAGGGGCAAATAGTGGAACATTATATTAGTTTATTTGTAAAAGCCGTTTTTATTGAGAACTTAGCGTTGTCATTCTTCTTAGGCATGTGTACTTTTTTAGCAGTATCTAAAAAAGTAACTACATCAATTGGCCTAGGTATAGCGGTTATAGTTGTATTGGGTATTTCTGTACCTGTTAACAACTTGGTTTACCATGCGGTACTTGCACCAGGTTCACTTACTTGGTTAGGTTATCCAGATGCGGATCTTAGCTTTTTACGTTTCTTAACTTTCATTGGTGTTATTGCAGCACTTGTGCAAATTCTTGAAATGGCATTAGATAAGTTTTTCCCTGCACTATACAACGCATTAGGTATCTTCTTGCCACTTATCACAGTTAACTGTGCAATATTTGGTGCGGTATCTTTCATGGTTGAGCGTAACTATGACTTCGGCGAGTCTGTTGTCTATGGTATTGGCGCTGGTGTTGGTTGGGCGCTTGCAATTACATTACTTGCAGGTATCCGTGAGAAACTGAAATATTCAGACGTACCAGATGGCTTACGTGGTTTAGGTATTACCTTCATCACTGTTGGTTTAATGGGACTTGGCTTTATGTCATTCTCTGGTATTTCACTGTAAAGGGTAGCGAGGATAAATCATGGATTATCAGATTTTCTTAGGCGTTGGTGTTTTTATCGCTATCGTTGTACTACTAGTTTTAGTGATCATTGGTGCTAAATCTCAGTTAGTTGCAAGCGGTGACATCATCATCGGTATTAATGGCGATAAAGACAAAGCCATTACTACATCAGCAGGTAATAAGCTTTTAAGTGCATTATCTGAGTCAGGTATATTTGTATCATCTGCTTGTGGTGGCGGTGGCTCTTGTGGTCAATGTCGTGTACACATTAAAGAAGGTGGTGGTGATATCCTGCCAACTGAGCTTGATCACATTTCTAAAGGTGAAGCCCGTGAAGGCTGTCGTTTAGCGTGTCAGGTAAATGTTAAAAACGACATGGAAATTGAGCTTGAAGAGTCAATTTTCGGTGTTAAAAAATGGGACTGTGAAGTTATCTCTAACGATAACAAAGCAACCTTCATTAAAGAACTTAAACTGCAAATCCCTGGTGATGAGTCAGTGCCTTTCCGTGCGGGTGGTTACATCCAAATCGAAGCGCCACCTCACCATGTTAAATATGCAGATTTCGATGTTCCTGAAGAATATCGTGGCGATTGGAACCATTTTGGTTTCTTCGACCTGGAGTCAAAAGTAGACGAAGAAACAATTCGTGCATACTCAATGGCTAACTACCCAGAAGAAGAAGGCATCATTATGCTTAACGTGCGTATTGCTGCTCCGCCTCCAAGAAACCTAAGCTTGCCATGTGGTAAAATGTCTTCGTACATTTGGTCACTTACAAAAGGCGACAAGGTAACTATTTCAGGTCCATTTGGTGAGTTCTTTGCTAAAGACACAGATGCAGAAATGATCTTTGTTGGTGGTGGTGCTGGTATGGCGCCAATGCGTTCACATATCTTTGACCAACTTAAACGTTTGAACTCTAAACGTAAGATGAGCTTTTGGTATGGTGCACGTTCTGAACGTGAAATGTTCTACGTAGAAGATTTTGACGGCTTAGCCGCTGAAAATCCTAATTTCGTATGGCATACAGCACTTTCAGATCCACAACCTGAAGATAACTGGGAAGGCTACACTGGCTTTATCCATAACGTGTTATTTGAGAACTATCTTAAAGATCACGAAGCGCCGGAAGATTGTGAGTACTACATGTGTGGTCCTCCAATGATGAACGCGGCAGTTATTACTATGCTTAAAGATTTAGGTGTTGAAGACGAAAATATCTTACTAGATGACTTCGGTGGCTAACACTAATACCAAAACAGTTTAGTTTTGGTTAAAATACCAGCCTCGTAGCACTTGTGTTACGAGGCTTTTTTTATTCTTTAATTTTATCAATCTATTAAGTAGAGCTGTTATGAATCGAGTAAGTACTTCACAAGGCATAATGGCCTTTTTACTAATCACACTGACCTTATTACTGTCTGGGTGTGGCGAAAAACCAGAGTCGAGGGAAACCTTTTTAGAAGGTAAGACTATGGGCACCACTTATCATATTAAATATTACGATGAGCAGGGCCAGCTATCAGCTTCACAATTACAGCTGCAAATAGACGCTGTTTTAAAAGATGTGAATCAGTCTATGTCTACTTACATAGAAGACTCTGAAATAAATACATTTAACAGATTACCAGCAAATCAAGTTATGCCAATTAGCGAAGATTTTAGGGCTGTTATCAGCGAGTCTATTCGCTTAGGCGAATCAACTAAAACACTCGATGTCACTATGGGGCCTTTAATTGATTTATGGGGCTTTGGTCCTGATAAAAAACCAACCAATCGCCCAAGTGATGAAGCGCTTGCAAGTATGGTTGAAAAAATAGGTATTGATAAACTTATTTTAGATGAGCAAGGACTGTCTAAAACAGTTAATGGGTTAGAGCTTTCGTTTTCGGCAACGGCTAAAGGCTATGGTATTGATAAAGTAGCGCAGTTATTAGAAAGCCACAGTATTACCAATTACATGGTTGAGATTGGTGGAGAGCTGCGTATAGCAGGTGAAAAGCCAAATAATCAGGATTGGAAAATTGCGATTGAGCAACCAGATGCGCAACCTGGAGAGCGAAAGGTACACCGTGTTTTATCGCCAGGTACAAACGGTATTGCTACGTCAGGTGATTACCGTATTTTTTATAAAATGGATGGCGAGATCTATACTCATTTAATTGATCCCGTGACCGGCATGCCTATTAAGCACGACTTAGTGTCGGTAACTGTGCTTCATCCAAGCGCTATGACGGCAGATGGTTTAGCGACTGCACTTACTGTGATGGGTATGGAAAAAGCGCAAGCATACGCTCAGCAGCACGATTTACCGGTATACTTAATAGGTAAATCAAATGAGGGTTTAGTTACTTATTCAAGCCCTGCATTTAAACCTTATTTGTAGTATGGTGCTGGCTTGTTTATTTTCGCGTTATTTGGGTATATAATAGCAGTCGCTCAAAAATGTTTGAGTTTAATTAATTGCTGATCAATAGGGGCTAAGCAATGTCACTTTTTCTTCTTACTTTTGGCTTACTAATTTTGATAGTTTCGGCTATGGCCGTTGGTATGATCGTGCAAAAAAAATCTATGGCAAGCAGCTGTGGTGGTTTAGGTTCGGTTGGTATTGATAAAGCCTGTGATTGCGATGATCCATGTGATAAACGCAAAAACCGTTTAGCAAAAGAGCAAGCCTGGAAAGAAAACCAAATTATTTAAGCCCGCCTTAAATATTAAAAAGCGCTTTATAGCGCTTTTTTTGTGTCTGTAAAACTGCTTAACTAGATAGCTTCTAAAGTAATCCAATCTTAATGTATTAGACAAACGTCTATAGTTTAGTTTTTTTCACCTATTAGGTTTATTTTTCTCGTTTGTCAAATTGGAGCTAACACTCTAAAGTTTAATTATAGACACAGAGCAAGGCTCTCGTCATAAGCTTGAGGCAAGTTAGTCTCGCTTAAAATAATCTTTATATTGTGTGTGAAGATGTTGTCAGTGTGAAAGGCAACTCAAATTCGGTGGATTCACTTCCATAAAGAACGAGTTTGAGTTGTTTTTATTCCCTTTCAATACCACGTAATGTAAAACAAGAATCTTTATATTGTGTGTGAAGATGTTGTCAGTGTGAAAGGCAACTCAAATTCGGTGGTGACTGCATTTGAGTTGTTTTTATTTCCCTACAATGCCACGCAGTGTAAACCAAGAATCTTTATATTGTGTGTGAAGATGTTGTCAGTGTGAAAGGCAACTCAAATTCGGTGGTGACTGCATTTGAGTTGTTTTTATTTCCCTACAATGCCACGTAATGTAAACCAAGAATCTTTATATTGTGTGTGAAGATGTTGTCAGTGTGAAAGGCAACTCAAATTCGGTGGTGACTGCATTTGAGTTGTTTTTATTTCCTTACAATGCCACGCAGTGTAAACAAAAAATCTTTATATTGTGTGTGAAGATGTTGTCAGTGTGAAAAGCGGCTCAATTTCGGTGGTGACTGAATTTGGGCTGTTTTTATTTGTGCCACACAATTATTACCCCCTCCTAAAAAGCTATAATTCTATTAAATATTTCTATTTAAATCGTTTTTTATTTGTTCTAATCGATTGTTTATTATCATGTTATTTTTTATTAACAAAATAGCTTCGAAAGCTTAACTCAAATTAATTGATTTTTAGTTGAACAGAAAATTCTCTTTGTTATACTCACGTTCGAACTTTCAGTAAGTTTTGAAAGTTTGATTGATACGGATCAATTTTCACAAGGTAAATTTGTGCTAACCGGATTTGATCGTATTTAGCACCTGGTTTTAGGGCTTACAGCAGCGATGTTTTTTGATTTTTCCATTGCAAACTGTATTCCTCTAATTTTGTTATAGTCATTTTAGTAGGTTAATGTTTTTGAACACACTTTCTTTGCATCATACAAATACGGATCTTGCCTCTGGCGAGCCGCAGACGTGTGAGCGCTTGAATAAAGCAGGCAAGGGCGTGTGTGTAGCTATAACTTTATTAGTGTTTAATACTGTAATGTTGCTAAGTGGTGCACTAGAGGATGCCTTCAAGCTTGAAGCGCTATTAAGTGATGGGTTTATTGTAGAGCCGCTGTTACTTACTATTGTGCAATTTTTAGCTCATCCGATCATATCAAGTCAGTTACTTATTGGCCTTTGCTGGCTATTGTTCCATATTTTTCCAGCGCGTCGTGCTGGAATTATCCTCCGTAAAGCAGCCTTTGCTTTTAGCGAGGCTAAAGTTCTTCAGCCAGTGCAAGTTGCACACGGTTGTCGTGCTCCACCTAGCTTTACAGGTTGTCTGTAAGGCTGCATTTTGTTGCTGGTTTTAATTATTTGTTCTTGCTGTAAATAATTAAGGTTAGCTAAAACAAAGTAGCTCAGTGTTTTTTAAACACATTTCAGCCAACCACCACTCACCCAAGTTAACTTTTATTACGTTATATAAATGCGTTTAGAAAGCTGGGTTTGTTGCTAGGTCATTATTGGCATGAGCTTTAGGTTTTGAATAGCCCCCTTATTTTTTATAATTTAATTCCAGTTAACTTGGGTTTTACCGAAAAATCGTTGCTTTGTTTTTTATTTAAAGCAGCAAATTAGAACTTTTAGGTTTGTAGGATACTCCCTTGTTAATTCGTAACCTTTGTAATATTGCTTTAGCTAGTACAGTGCTGGCGTTGTCAGGCTGTAAAGGCGGGATACTCGATCCAAAAGGGCAGATAGGCATAGATGAGAAAAATTTAATCATCATTGCAACCGTGCTTATGTTGCTTGTAGTCGTTCCCGTTATTGTGATGACTTTGTATTTCGCATGGAAATATAGAGACACGCAAACTCATGAAATTTACGCTCCAAAATGGGCTCATTCAAATAAAATTGAAGCCGCAGTTTGGGCTGTCCCTATTGTTATTGTGATTATTTTAGGTGTTATTACCTGGGTGTCTACCCAAGAGCTAGACCCTTACAAACCAATTGAAGGTAAAGGTAAGCATCTTACTGTTGAAGTGGTTTCATTAAACTGGAAGTGGCTATTTATTTATCCTGAGCAAGGTATTGCTACGGTTAATGAATTAGTGTTTCCGGCTAATGTACCTGTTGAATACAAAATCACTTCAGAGAGCACAATGAACTCGTTTTTCATTCCGCAATTGGGTAGTCAAATATACTCAATGGCCGGTATGGAAACCAAGCTTCACTTAATTGCTAATGAGCCAGGTACATTTAAAGGCTTTTCGGCAAATTACAGTGGTGCAGGCTTTACTGGTATGAAGTTTAATGCCATTGCTACACCTACTCAAGCTGGTTTTGATAAGTGGGTGAGTGATGTGAAAGCGAATTCAAGCGCTAATAATCTTACTCATGCAAATTATGTTGAACTTGCAAAAGCAAGCGAAAATAACCCAGTTGCTTATTACGGTAAAGTTGATGACGGCTTATTTCATACCATCGTTATGAAATACATGCAGGCACATGGCGATATGAACAAAAAGCAACATGCAATGGGCGAACATGGGCAAATGAGTAAGAAGCATCAAGCAATGGATGAACACTCAATGCCATCATCTCACAGCCAGGGCGAGGAATAATAATGTCGTTATTAGGTAAACTAACAATAGACGCAATTCCGTTTCATGAGCCAATTCTTGTGTTCACGATGTCGGTTATTGCTATAGCTGGGCTTATTATTGCCGGGCTTATTACAAAGTATAAAAAATGGGGCGTGCTTTGGCGCGACTGGATCACGTCTGTTGATCATAAACGCTTAGGCGTAATGTATATTCTTTTAGCACTAATAATGCTGTTCCGTGGTTTTTCTGATGCCATTATGATGCGTGCTCAGTTAGCGCTTGCTACCAGTGGTGCGCCCGGTTATTTACCACCTGAACACTACGACCAAATATTTACTGCCCACGGCGTAATTATGATCATATTTATGGCTATGCCATTTATGATTGGTTTAATGAACATTGTTTTACCACTGCAAATTGGTGCTCGCGATGTTGCATTCCCATTTTTAAATAACTTAAGCTTTTGGTTTACAGCCAGCGGTGCCATTTTAATTAATATGTCGCTAGTGTTTGGTGAGTTTGCTAAAACAGGTTGGGTGGCCTATCCACCGCTTTCGGAGTTGACCTTTAGCCCTGGGGTGGGGGTAGATTATTATATTTGGGCCTTGCAAATATCCGGGCTCGGTACACTTCTAACAGCAGTAAACTTTTTAGCAACCGTGTTTAAAATGCGTGCACCAGGTATGACCCTAATGAAAATGCCAATTTTCACATGGACATGTACGTGGGCAAACATTTTAATTGCAGCATCATTCCCAATTTTAACTGCTGTACTTGCAATGCTAACGCTTGACCGTTATCTCGATTTCCACTTCTTTACCAATGAATTGGGCGGTAACGCCATGATGTACATCAACCTGTTTTGGGCATGGGGTCATCCTGAGGTATACATATTAGTATTACCAGCGTTTGGTATTTTCTCTGAAATTATTTCTACCTTTGCCGGTAAACGTTTATTTGGTTACAAATCGATGGTTTACGCCAGCGGTGCAATCTCAATTTTAGGCTTTATTGTTTGGTTACATCACTTCTTTACGATGGGGTCGAGTGCTAACGTTAACGCGTTCTTTGGGGTAATGACCATGGTTATTGCTGTACCAACTGGGGTTAAGTTGTTTAACTGGTTATTTACCATTTACCGAGGTCGCTTACGTATTAGCGTACCGGTACTTTGGACACTTGGCTTTATGGTTACCTTTACCGTAGGCGGTATGACCGGTGTATTACTTGCTATTCCTGGTGCCGATTACGTACTGCATAACAGCTTATTCTTAATTGCACATTTTCATAACACCATTATTGGTGGTGCTGTATTTGGCTACCTAGCTGGTTTTGTATTTTGGTTCCCTAAAGCAATGGGCTTTAAACTTAACGAAAAATGGGGCAAAGCATCATTCTGGTGTTGGATTATCGGTTTCTTCGTTGCATTTATGCCGTTGTACGTACTTGGTTTCTTAGGTATGACACGTCGTTTAAACCACACTAACAACCCAGATTGGAACATTTGGTTATACATTGCCGCAGGCGGTGCTGTAATTATTATGTTTGGTATTGTTAGCCAAGTAATTCAATTATATGTGAGCTTTAGAGACCGTGAAGCGCTTGACGATACAACAGGCGATCCATGGAACGGCCATACACTTGAGTGGGCTACAAGTTCACCTCCGCAAATTTATAACTTTGCAACAATTCCACACATCGATGATATTGATGCATGGACCGACATGAAAGAAAAAGGCCAAGCATACCAAGATAAAGCAAACTATAGCCCTATTCATATGCCTAAAAACACATCAGCTGGCGTGTTAATGGCAGCAAGCTTAACAGTATTCTGTTTTGCAATGATTTGGCATATTTGGTGGTTAGCTGTTGTTGGGCTAGTCGGCGCAATTGCCATCTTTATCAAACGTTGTTACACCAGCGATGTTGATTACTATATTCAACCTGATGAAATTGCACGCACTGAAGCTGCGTATAATTCAAGTGGCATTAAGGAGCTAAAAGCGTGAGTACACTTTCTGCAAATTTAGAATCAGTATCGCACGATGATCACGCCCACGTGCATGATCATCACGATACATCGGGTGACACCATATTCGGTTTTTGGTTATACCTAATGACCGATTGCCTATTGTTTGCCTCGTTTTTTGCCACTTACGCTGTGTTATTTATGAACACAGCCGGTGGTGTATCGGGTAAAGATATTTTTGAACTCGACTTTGTAGCAGTAGAAACTGCTGCACTACTTATTAGTAGTATTACCTTTGGCTTTGCCATGATTGCCGCTCAAGGGCAAAAAAAGGCACTAACACTTACTTGGTTATTTGTTACGTTTTGTTTAGGTGCTGTGTTTATTGGTATGGAAGTATACGAATTTCATCACCTAATTGTGCACGGTAATGGCCCACAACAAAGTGCCTTTTTAACATCGTTTTTCTCATTAGTTGGCTTACATGGATTACATGTAACGGCTGGACTAATTTGGATGACCATAATGATGATTGAAGTTGCTAAACGTGGTCTAGGCAAAGCAACCGTAACGCGTTTAAGCTGCTTAAGCCTATTTTGGCACTTCTTAGACATTGTTTGGATTTGTGTATTTACCGTTGTTTATTTGATGGGAGCAATGTAATGAGCCACAGCGAAACGCATGCGTTAAAACAAACGCAAAGTGATCATCATGATGAATCTCATGGCAGTGTTAAAACTTACTTAATTGGCTTTGTGCTATCGGTAATTTTAACTGCTATACCGTTTTATATGGTTATGGAAGGTGACTTCTCAAAAGCAACAACGCTTTGGAGCATTGTTACTTTTGCAATCGTACAAATTTGGGTGCATTTAAAGTACTTTTTACACCTTAATTTTACCACCGAAAATGGCCGTGCAAGTACTTTTTCATTCCTATTCAGTGCTCTGATCATCGTAATGGTTGTTGGGTTATCTGTTTGGATCATTTATGAATCTAACGCAATGATGATGTACTAGGAGTTGAAGATGTTTCGTCGTTATTTATCAGTGACAAAGCCGGGTATTATTATGGGCAATTTGATCAGCGTAGCGGGCGGGTTTTTACTTGCCTCGCGCGGTGATATAGATCCATGGTTAATGATTGCCACATTAATTGGCTTGTCGCTAGTGGTTGCATCAGGTTGTGCTATCAATAATGTAATTGATAGAGACATAGATGTAGCCATGGCACGAACTCGTACGCGGGTAACAGTAACAGGCGAAATGTCGGCCTTTGCTGCACTTAGCCACGGTGTTTTATTGGGCGTTATTGGCTTTGCTTTACTTATCGCCTATACCACTCAAGCCGCGGTATTTTTTGCAGCCTTTGGCTACGTAATTTATGTAGGGGTTTATAGCCTCTACATGAAACGCAACTCAGTATATGGCACTTTTGTAGGCAGCCTTTCTGGCGCTGTACCGCCAGTAGTAGGTTACTGCGCCGTAACAGGGCAGTTCGATATGGGCGCATTAATACTGCTAGTTATGTTTAGCTTGTGGCAAATGCCGCACTCTTACGCCATCGCTATTTTTCGCTTTAAAGATTACCAAGCTGCAGGTATTCCTGTATTACCCGTGGCGCAAGGTATTGATAAAGCAAAGCGCCATATCGTACTTTACATCGCTGTATACGCATTAGTTGTGATGTTACTGCCAATTACTGGCTACACAGGTGCTGCTTTTATGGCTGTTGCTTGTATTACCAGCTTTTGGTGGTTGCTAATGGCGCTACGTGGTTATCGTCGTAATATTGATATGAGCAGTTGGGCACGTAAAGTGTTCGCATTTTCAATTATTAATATTACAGCGTTAAGCATTGCTATGGCTGTTGATTATCATAGTGTTGCTCCACAGCTATTAACGCTTACCTAATTTAAAATTTTTAACTATTCCAAAGTTAATCCAAAGGCTCGAAAGAGCCTTTTTTTATGCCTAAAATAGTTTTGCAATAGAGCGCTTATTGGCAAGTTCTAGGCTTTGTTTTATGCTTGCTCTTACCTCAGGTGATTTATTTTGGCTTAACTTAAAGTTTCCACTCCAATGAGTGGGAGTAAATTCTATAAAGCTTAATTGTTGATACATTTCTTGGCGATTGCTTTTGGGCACGTCAGTAATCTTCCAAATTGGCGTAAAGCCTTGCTCAAAATGGCTCGTTAGTTGCCGCATTATTTTGTCTTTCTCATTATCGCTTTCAATAATATTCACATTTGCAGTTACTTGTACTGATGAATAAAGCCAGCTTGGCAGGGTTTTATTATTGCTATAAGAGGGCGATAAATAACAGTTATCGCCATTAAATAGTAATTTCACTGACTGTTTATCACATTGCGTTAGCGGGTTATGTCTTGCTACGTGTGCAATAAATACATTACGTGAGGGCTCATATAATACAGGGACTTGGCATATATTATTTAAGTCACTTTGCGAGCAGGGCATTAAAATACTCGCTAGAGGGAATTGCTCAACTAATGCCTGCAAACGTTCAATATTATGTTCTTGAAAATGTATTGGTGGGTACATTAAAGCTTCTCCTCTAACTGCAACTTAATACTCTGCCAATGCTCGTCAATAATGCTAAATTTTGCAGTGCTTCTGTAACTTCCATCACTTAGCAATCTATCTTTATGGGCTATACCTTCAAATCGGGCGCCTAGTCGAGTAATTGCATTTCGAGATTTTTGATTTTGTTCGTGAGTATTAAATGTTATTCGCACTAAATTCAACGCGTCAAAAGCATAGCTAAGCTGTAAATACTTAGTGTGAGTATTAATATAAGTTTGCTGCCAGTGATGGCTTATAAATGTATGACCAATTTCAGCACTTAAGTTATGTGTATCTAATCTAAATAGTCGTGTAGTGCCTACAACCTCTTTGCTGGCTATGTCTATTATGGCAAATACAATTTGTTCTTTTTTATTAAATTGTGCACTTGTAGTAAACCATTTCTTTAACTGTTCGGGTGTTTTTGTATAGTTGCTTAATACCCATTCCCATATTTTTGGATGTTGCCCAGCTTTATATAAGCTGTTTAAATGCTCATAATTTAATGGCTCTAAAATGACCTTATTTGTTTTATGTATCTGTTGAGTAAACATGTTGCCTCTAAGCTTTGCTATTTACGAGCAACAAATGTACGCTTATTTGGTTTGGTAAAAACAACCAGAATTGGCTTTTTAGCTATACCAGTTTTAAAGGAATAACATGCAACCGCTTAATATTGAATTTAATAACTCAAACAAAGCTAAGTACTTACAAGTTGCAGATGCTCTGCGCTATTCAATTGTAAAAGGGAATATTGCACCTGGTACAAAACTCAGTTCTGCTCGAGTTATGGCGCAAACGTATCAGTTAAATCGCCATACAATAATGAACGCATTGCAGTTATTAGTAGCCGAAGGATGGCTAGAATCCCATGAACGCTCTGGGTATAGCGTCACTCAAACACTACCAATTCAAAGCAGTGCTAACTGTGAGCACACGCCAGTTTTAACACCAAAACCTTATAAATTTGCTACAGAGTTAGCCGTGCCTATTCCGGCAATGAATTTAAAAGACTACGTATATAATTTCGCAGGTGGACTTCCTGATTTAAATAGCTTTCCCTATAAAGAATTTAAACGCTCTATGAGCCATGTATTTAATCATTTAGATACCAGTAAACTTCATTATGGTGATATAGGTGGAGTGAGTGAGCTAAAAGCTCAGATAAGTGATTACTTACATAAAACTAGAAGTTTAAAAGTATCAGACTTACTTGTATGTAATGGCTCACAAGAAGCTTTATTTTTAATTTCAAAGGCATTTATAAGTAAAGATGACTTCGTAGCCGTTGAAACTTTAGGCTATCCGCCAGCACGTAAAGCGTTTGCTGCTTGTGGCGCGCAATTAATAGATATAAAACAAGATGAATATGGTTTATGTGTTGATGATTTAAAAGCGCAACTTAAACGATATCCAATAAAAATGCTGTACTTAACCCCGCTACATCAATACCCAACTACCGTTACGCTTTCGCCTACACGGCGCATGCAAATTTATCAATTATGTTATGAGTATGGCGTAATGATTGTAGAGGATGATTACGATCACGAGTTTCATTATCGCTGTCAGCCATTACAGCCTATGGCTGGGGACGATCCCGCTGGGATTATTATTTACTTATCTACATTTTCTAAAATCATGTTCTCAGGCGCTAGAATTGGCTACATTTGTGCAGCTCCTGAAGTATTAGCACAGTTAACCGCATGGAAGCAGTTAATGAATCATAAAAATGATGTGGTTATGCAGCTAGCCGTTGCGCACTTTATGCAAGAAGGTGGATTTGAGCGCCACTTAAAACGCATGACTAAACACTATAAACAACGTTATGAAGCAATGGACAACACGTTGGCGCTGCTGCAATCACAGGGTTTACCAATAGAGTATAAAAAGCCAGATGGCGGCATGGCAATGTGGGTTAACTTAAATAAAAATACGAGCAATATAAAACAAGCAATGCAAAGTAAAAGCGTATATTTACAAGCAGAATCTGAGTTTTACTTTGCTGATTCAGTGAGAAGTTTAATGTCTAAGCAATATAGTTATGTTCGCTTAGGCTTTGCAGGACAATCAGTTGAGGCAATGAAGCAAGGGCTCAAACTAATCACTGAATATAAGTAACTAGATACCATTAACTATTTCTTAAAATTATCAGCATTGTAATAAAGTGGTTTAAGTGTGCCGCAATTAATAAATTTATAGGTAAGCTCATTTTCAGCTGGGACACGTTTTGAGGTACGAAGTTTTTGCATACACGCATTAACTAAATCTACAAAAATAAGATGGTTATAGCTCGGTGATTTTTGAATTTTATGAATATAAATACGCTCAGTACCGCTTAGTGTAATCATGTCGTAGTCTTGCCATTGCGATGATTCACTCAAATCTTTTAGTTCTCTGGCATACAGCTGCTTACTCAAGACCAACTCTTTTTTTGAATAAATTAAACTACCACCTTGTTGATAATCACCCTCGTAAATATCGGCAATAATCGTAATTTCTTCACCACGCATTAAATGCTGAATATTAAACGCTTGTGGCTTTACGGTGATTAACTCGGCATTTCTAACAAAGCCTAAAAATGGAACATCGGGGTTTCCTATTTTATAAACAACTTGCACATCATTGGGTAAATTATAGGTGGGTAAATTCATTGCAATAATAGATGAGCCTTGATTAACCAAAGCCATAGGATGCTCAGCATTGTAAGCGGGGTCTACCGGTGGAAGTTCTGCTTTTTCTTCTTCAGCTGCGGCAAAGCCACTTAAAGTAATTAGTAATAAAGTAAGTAGTAAGCGCATTATAATCTCAATTAATTTATGAGCTTAAATTGTAGTATAAAGTTTATATTACTTATATTTTTAAACTAAATTTAGACCTATATTATTACTCAGATATGGAGTGCAACAATGTTCGTGCCTTTAAATGTAGGTTTGCGTCCTCTGGGTTTGACGTATTAGTCAGCCAAATTACATTGCCTTCTTTATTTACAAACAATGTAGTAGGTGTGCCTCGTATACCTAATTGCTGTGCTATTGCATCGGCTTTTACGGCTGTTTTAAAAGTATAACCTCTATCGCTAAGCGTTTTAGCGGGAGTAGCATCGTCATCTTCTTTAAAGCTCACGGCAATAACTTTTAAGCCCATATCATCAATTTTTTGAAGTGCTGGCTGCAGCTTTTTACAGTACGGACACCACGTTGCCCAAAAGTGCAAAACGTAAGGTTGACCTAATAAATCTTGAGTATTGAGTGTAGATCCATCAGCCATTTGTAAATTTAATGTAGGTAACTTAGGGTATGTTTCTTGCGTACTTTCTTCTTGCGAATAGCTTGTAAAGCTTATAAAAATTAGTGCGATGGCAATAAATAGTTGCTTCATAATATGTTCGTTCTTATTTTACATATTAAATAAGAACGGGAATTTAACATTTTTATTTCAAACTAAAAGCGAGCTGCTTGCTCAACAACAATAGCGTGGCGTTTAGCAAGGCGAAGATGGTCTTTATCGTATCCTCCACCTATTACTGTGGCTACGGGTGTGTTGTGTTCAAGGCAGCGTTTTAGCACTAAATGGTCGCGCTTAACTATGCCATCCCAGCTGATATCTAATTTACCCAAGCCATCGCCTTGCCAAATATCAACGCCAGCATCGTAAAGTACCAAGCTTGGGTTTAGCTCTTTAAGTAAATAACTCAAGGTGTCGTCAACTACGGCAAGGTATTCGTCGTCTTTCATATTATCGGCTAAGCCAATATCTAAATCGCTAGCGGATTTTCTGAAAGGGAAGTTTTTTTCACAATGGATAGAGCAAGTATAAGCGTATGCTTGATGCTGTAACATTGCGGCTGTGCCATCACCTTGGTGCACGTCTAAATCAAAAATAAGCACGTTAGTTACTTCACCCGATTCAATTAAAGTTTGCGTGGTAAAGGCTAAATCATTAACCATGCAGTAGCCTGAGCCAAAATCGGTATGCGCATGGTGTGTACCACCGGCTAAGTGGCACGCTATACCATGTTTAAGTGCTAAACGAGCTGTTTGCAAAGTGCCTTGAGGTGCTGTAAAGGTACGTGCCATAAGCTCTTTTGACCAAGGTAGGCCAATGCGACGCATTGCTTTTTCATCTAAGCGGTTATTCCACAAATCATGTATGTAATTTTCGCAGTGTATTAGCTCAAGTGGCTCTGGCGTGCCTAATATTGGCTCAACCAGGTTATCGCCAATCAAACCAAGCTTTGCTACATGCTGATATAAATGTGCAAACTTACTCATTGCAAAACGATGCTTTGGATCGAAATTAAACGAGTAGTTAGGGTGATACACCAAAGGTAAATGTGGATTTAAAGTCATGTTTGCACAAGTTAAAAAGTTTGCACTATGGTAATCAACTAATCCAAATGAGTCTATTCTTGCGTGTCGTGAATCAACATAGCGAGTTCGCGATGTAATAGTTCGTCATCAGCTAAGTTTAGCTCTATTAAACGCTTTAAATAAGTAATGCTGTCTATATCAATATGGTGGCATTTTAAACCAATATGATCTGCTTCTATATGGCACACCACAACCTCCATTTTTATTTCTATTTCGCTTTGAGGCAGCGAAAAACGCAGAACAGCTTGGCTATTTTGGTTGCCAATAAAAGCATCACATTTAGTGATTAATGCGCCATGCAAAGATACATCAAGTAATTTACATGGGTATTGGTGATCATTAAAAATTACTTGTGCATCGGTTGAAAATAAAACACGAGAAAACTGACGACGATTTTGCATAACCTAATTTAGCCTTACTGTTTTTATAATAAATTAAGCATAGCGGGTAATTCTCTACATGCTAGCAGGATATGCTCCTGTAATGCTGGTGGCATAAAAAAGCCCCGCATAAATGCAGGGCTTAGTATTACTGTAATAAATTAGCTACAGTAAATATTAACCAATTTTTTTGTACTTAATACGTTTAGGTTCAGTTGCTGCTGCACCTAGTGTCTTTTTAAGCCACTCTTCGTATTCAGTATAGTTACCATCAAAGAAGTTAATTTGACCTTCGTCGCGGTAATCTAAAATGTGCGTAGCAATACGGTCAAGGAACCAACGGTCATGCGAGATACACATTACACAACCAGGGAACTCTAAAATAGCGTTCTCTAGTGCACGTAGTGTTTCAACGTCCAAGTCATTGGTTGGCTCATCGAGTAGTAACACATTGCCGCCAGCTTTTAATAACTTAGCAAGGTGTAAACGGTTACGCTCACCACCTGATAGGTCTTTAACAAACTTTTGCTGATCGTTACCTTTAAAGTTAAAGCGACTTACATACGCACGGCTTTGGAACTCAAAGTTACCAATTTTTAGTACGTCTTGGCCGTCTGATATTTCTTGGAAAACAGTTTTGCTTTCGTCCATACCGTCGCGGAACTGATCAACAGTAGCAAGGTGTACGCTTTCGCCAACGGTAATGCTACCGCTGTCTTGCTTTTGCTCACCACTGATCATTTTAAACAGCGTTGATTTACCCGCGCCATTAGCACCAATAATGCCCACAATGGCACCTTTTGGCATGCTAAAGCTTAAATCGTCAATTAAAACGCGATCGCCAAAACTCTTACGAAGGTTAGTTACTTCAAGCACTTGGTCGCCTAAACGTGGGCCAGGTGGAATAAACATCTCGTTAGTTTCGTTACGTTTTTGGTAATCAGACTGCTGCATTTCAGTAAACTGAGCCATACGTGCTTTTGACTTAGCTTGACGACCTTTAGGGTTTGAACGAACCCATTCAAGTTCTTGCGCAATTGATTTTTGACGTGCTTTTTCAGATTTTTGTTCTTGCTGTAAGCGCGCATCTTTTTGTTCAAGCCAAGAAGAGTAGTTACCTTCCCATGGAATACCTTCACCACGGTCAAGCTCCAATATCCAACCCGCTACATTATCAAGGAAGTAACGGTCATGCGTTACCGCCACAACAGTGCCTTCGTAATCGTGTAAGAAGCGCTCTAACCATGCAACCGACTCAGCATCCAAGTGGTTAGTTGGTTCATCGAGAATAAGCATGTCTGGTTTTTCAAGCAATAATCGACATATAGCAACACGACGACGCTCACCACCTGAAAGGTGCTCAATTTTAGCATCCCATTCTGGTAGGCGAAGTGCATCAGCAGCACGCTCTAAAACGTTGTCGATGTTATGACCATCGTGCGCCTGAATAACAGCTTCAAGTTCGCCTTGCTCTTTTGCAAGTGCGTCAAAGTCAGCGTCTTCCATGGCGTATTCGTTATACACTTCGTCAAGACGTTTAAGTGCGTGTTTAACTTCGCCAACAGCTTCTTCAACAATTTCACGAACTGTTTTGCTTTCGTCTAAAACAGGCTCTTGCGGTAAATAACCAATTTTTGTACCAGGCTGAGGATGTGCATCACCTTCAAAATCTTGGTCAACACCGGCCATAATACGTAGTAACGTAGATTTACCAGAACCGTTTAAACCAAGCACACCAATTTTAGCACCAGGAAAAAAGTGTAACGAAATATCTTTTAAGATAGTGCGCTTAGGTGGCACAACCTTAGATACTCGACTCATCGAGAATATAAATTTATCAGGTAAAACCATGGAGGAAAGCCTTCAAATAATAATAAAAATTTCAATGTTGTATTGTAGTGGCTGACAGGTGAAACAGTCAACGAATGCTGTATAGAACAATACGCTTACCTAAGCGGTACTTTGTTTTGATTGCTCGTTTAAAACACTACTATTACAGGATTTCTATTATGTAAAATTCTGTAATCTATTGTTTTATATTGTTCAAATACATTCCATTTTTAACAAAAGTGGTACAGTATATTTACAAGCTGTAAAGTATAAGCAAGTTATATAGGCAGGCCACACTTAGTTTGTTGTTAAACATCACATTATTAAATATTACAAAGATTTAAAGGAATGAACATGAAAATAGTTACAAAGTTAGGAGCGTTACTTTTAGGTTTATACTCATTTTCGAGCGAAGCAGACATACTCCACGTAAATGGTTATTACCAAGGAATAGGGATAGGGTCTACGCAAATTGATGTATACGAGAGTGATAGCATACAGTTTACAACGCTTTATGGCCGGTTTGGATATCAGTTTTCGCGATACTTTGCATTAGAAGGGCGTATAGGTTTTGGGTTAAATGATGAGTCAACTCCTCTAAACGGAATTGTTTATACTCAGAACCCACAGGACGGTTCGCTTAGCTCAGAATTCATTAAGAGCGAAATCGATTCAAGCCTTGATTTGCAAACAAGTATATTTGTAAAAGCTAATTATCCAATTTCATCTCGAGCTGATGTGTTTTTATTTGGTGGCTATGGTAGAAATAAATTAAGTTACAATGAAGGCGACTTAAAAAACCTTGCAGAATCAATAACTGGTACAGATACAAATTCTACGTTAATAACTGAGCAAAACTACGACGAAGGCGGCGTAACGTATGGAACTGGCGTTGACTTTAGGTTAACTCAACGCTGGCAATTAAGCGCTGAATACCAATATTTTGATACAGATGAAGGCGATATTTACGCACTTAATTTATCTGTGGTTTACCGTTTTTAACTGTATATGCGCTACTCGTTTTTAGTAGCGCTACTTCAAAATATTAAAGCAGGTTATTTTATAATAGAGGCGTTTTTCCTCATACATACCACCTCGGTAAATCCTAATTTAATAGAATGAATAAATTTCATTTAGACATCTATACATCTAGAGGTTGATATTTTTTACTTTCAGTTCATAATTAAGCTTCGGTTTTTATGAGCAGGAGTAAAGTATGCCAATTACAGTAAAAGACGAGTTGCCGGCAATTGCACGTTTACGTCAAGAAAACGTATTTGTAATGCCAAAAACACGTGCAAAAACGCAAGAAATACGCCCAATGCGTTTGGCTATTTTAAATTTAATGCCTAATAAAGTAGAAACCGAAGTTCAGTTTATCCGCTTGCTTGCCAACTCGCCTTTGCAAGTAAACGTAGAGCTGCTGCGCCTCGACACTCACCGCAGTAGTAGCAACTCAGAAGAGCACCTTGATACCTTTTATCGTTATTTTTCTGAGGTTAAAGACAACAATTACGATGCGTTAATTGTAACCGGTGCGCCACTTGCTCATTTAGAATACGACGATGTAGCGTATTGGGATGAGTTAAAAGTCATTATTGATTGGGCTGAGCAACACGTTACCTCTACGTTATTTTCGTGCTGGGCAGCACATGCAGCGCTATATCACCGTTACAATTTAAAACGCGATTTAAAAGACGACAAACTGTGTGGCGTATTTACTCACCAATGTTACTTTGATCACGGCGCACTGACTCGCGGATTCGACGACACCTTTTTAGTACCGCACTCGCGTTATGGCCACATTGATATAAATAAAATAAACGCCTGTGATGAGCTAGTTGTACTGGCTGGTTCTGAGCGAGTAGGGGCTTACTTACTTAAAAATAAATCGGGTAGCCAAGTGTTTATAACCGGTCACCCAGAGTACGACGCCGACTCGCTAAAAGCAGAATACGACCGCGATTGTAAAAAAAGCCCTAATGCACCAAAACCCGAAAATTACTTTCCGGATGACGATGCAACCAAACAACCTTCAAAAACGTGGCAAAGCCATGCTTTTTTACTTTTTTCGAACTGGTTAAATTACTACGTGTACCAAACCACACCGTATGATATTAATTTAGTTAGCCAAGACGTGAGGACTAACAACTATGCCGAATAACGCTCCTACAAATAATAAGCAAGCCGAAATAAGCGCCGCATTAAAAGAACGCATTTTAATTTTAGATGGCGCTATGGGCACCATGATCCAAGATCATAAGCTAGAAGAAGAAGACTATCGCGGAGAGCGTTTTAAAGACTGGCATGTATTAATTAAAGGCAATAACGATTTATTAAGCCTAACCAAGCCCGATTTAATCACTGATATTCATCGTGGTTTTTTATCAGCGGGCGCCGATATTATCGAAACCAATACGTTTAACTCGACCACTATTTCGATGGAAGATTACGACATGGCAAGCCTAAGTCGTGAAATAAACCTAGAGTCGGCTAAATTAGCACGCGCCATTTGTGATGAATTTACGGCTAAAACGCCAGAAAAACCACGTTATGTAGCCGGTGTTTTAGGGCCGACATCTAAAACGTGTTCAATTTCGCCAGACGTAAACGATCCGGGTTACCGAAATGTCACCTTTGACAAGCTGGTTACTGCGTATATTGAATCAACACTTGCATTAATGGAAGGCGGCGCCGATTTAATACTAATCGAAACTATATTCGACACCCTTAACGCAAAAGCCGCCTCGTTTGGCGTTGAAGAAGCCTTTGAGCAAGCAGGGCGTAAATTACCAGTTATGATTTCGGGTACTATTACCGACGCCTCTGGCCGTACGCTTTCGGGGCAAACAACCGAAGCATTTTATAATTCTATTCGCCATATTAAGCCTATTTCGATTGGCTTAAACTGCGCGCTTGGTCCTGATTTACTGCGCCAGTATGTAGAAGAGTTATCGCGCGTGTGCGAAACCTTTACATCGGTACACCCTAATGCGGGCTTACCAAATGAGTTTGGTGAATACGACTTAGAAGCGGGCGATATGGCAACTGAAATTATCGATTGGGGTAAATCGGGCTTTATTAATATAGTAGGCGGATGCTGTGGCACCACGCCTGCGCATATTCGCGCTTTTGCAAAAGGTTTAGCGGGCGTTAAACCACGCCAACTACCAGAGCTTGAAGTACGCATGCGTTTATCAGGCCTTGAAGCCTGTAACTTAAATTAAGGAGCCAGCATGACCCAACAAATAGCAGTATTTACTAATGTCGGCGAACGTACCAATGTAACGGGTTCTGCCATGTTTAAACGTTTAATCATGGAAGAAGACTTTGAAGCCGCGCTAACAGTGGCACGCGAACAAGTAGAAAACGGCGCACAGGTTATTGATATAAACATGGACGAAGCCATGTTGGACTCAAAAGCCGCCATGGTTAAGTTTTTAAACTTAATAGCCTCAGAACCTGATATTTCTCGCGTACCAATTATGGTCGACTCCTCAAAATGGGAAGTAATAGAAGCAGGCTTAAAGTGTATTCAAGGCAAGGCTATTGTTAACTCAATATCGTTAAAAGAGGGCGAAGAGCCGTTTACTCGCCAAGCTAAAATAATAAAACGCTTTGGTGCAGCCGCTGTTGTAATGGCGTTTGATACCGACGGGCAAGCCGACACGGCAGACCGTAAGTTCGCAATATGTGCGCGCAGTTATAAAATATTGGTAGAAGACATTGGCTTTGCGCCAGAAGATATTATATTCGACCCTAATATATTTGCCGTAGCCACCGGTATTGAAGAGCACGACAACTACGCCGTAGAATTTATTGAAGGCACTCGCCGCATTAAACAAAATTTGCCGCACTGTAAAGTGTCGGGCGGTGTATCAAATGTATCGTTTTCGTTTAGGGGTAATAACCCCGTGCGTGAAGCCATTCACTCGGTGTTTTTATATCACGCTATTCAAGCTGGTATGGACATGGGTATTGTAAATGCGGGGCAACTAGCCGTTTACGATGATATACCAGAAGAACTACGTAAAGCCGTTACAGACGTAATACTTAACACCGACTCAGGCGCAGGCGAGCGTTTAGTAGAGCTTGCACCAAAATACTCGGGTATGGCGCAAGCCGAGCGAGTAGAAGATTTAGAGTGGCGCACATGGCCTGTTGCAAAACGCCTTGAGCACGCGCTTGTTAAAGGTATTACTACCTTTATAGATGAAGATACCGAAGAATGCCGCGCCGCAGCAGCTAAACCTATTCACGTAATTGAAGGGCCGTTAATGGACGGCATGAACGTGGTAGGCGACTTATTTGGGGCAGGTAAAATGTTTTTACCACAAGTTGTTAAATCGGCGCGCGTAATGAAGCGAGCCGTAGCCTACCTAGACCCATACATTGAGCTTGAAAAAGAAGAAGGCTCAACTAACGGTAAAATAGTAATGGCGACCGTAAAAGGTGACGTACACGACATAGGTAAAAATATTGTAGGCGTGGTACTGCAATGTAATAACTATGAAGTAATCGACTTAGGTGTAATGGTACCGGCTGATAAAATATTACAAACCGCAATCGACGAAAAAGCCGATATTATTGGATTATCGGGCTTAATTACCCCATCGCTTGACGAAATGGTACACGTAGCAAAAGAAATGAAACGCCGTGGTTTTGAACTGCCGCTGTTAATTGGTGGAGCTACTACTTCTAAAGCGCACACCGCAGTAAAAATTGAGCCGCAATATGACAAAGGCGTAGTGTATGTAAGTAATGCCAGCCGTGCGGTAGGTGTAGTATCTAATTTATTATCAAAAGAGCATAAGCCTGGTTTTTTAGAAAAAACCCAAGCTGAATATGTAAAAGTACGCGAGCAACAAGCACGTAAAAAACCACGCTCTAAGCCTGTCACAATCCAGCGCGCACGCGATAACGCAGCACAACTCGATTGGGATAACTACACGCCACCAGTGCCTAAAAAGCTCGGCGTGATCGAGTTTAAAAACGTATCAATTGCCACTTTACGTAAATACATAGATTGGACGCCATACTTTATGACGTGGTCAATCGCTGGTAAATACCCGCGCATAATGACCGATGAAGTAGTAGGCGAGCAAGCGCAAAGCTTATTTAAAGACGCTAACGATATGTTAGACGACCTTGAAAAAGCAGGCAGTTTGCAACCACTTGGCGTAATTGGTTTATTCCCTGCTAACCGCGTTGGGGACGACATAGAAATATACACCGACGAAACACGCAAAGAGCTGTTAACTACCTCATGTCATTTACGTCAGCAAACCGAAAAAACCGACTTTGCTAACTACTGCCTAGCCGACTATATAGCACCCAAAGGTACACCAGATTATTTTGGCGCATTTGCAGTAACGGGCGGTTTAGAAGAAGACGACTTAGCGAATGCGTTTGACGCACAGCAAGACGATTACAACAAAATAATGATTAAAGCGGTTGCCGACAGGCTCGCAGAAGCGTTTGCAGAATACCTGCACGAAAAAGTACGTAAAGAGTATTGGGGTTTTGCACCAGACGAAAACCTAGCAAACGATGAGCTAATACGCGAAAACTACCAAGGTATTCGCCCAGCGCCAGGTTACCCAGCGTGCCCAGAGCACACCGAGAAAAAGAAAATTTGGCAGTTGCTCGACACCGAAAAACGCATTGGCATGCAGCTAACTAGCTCGTACGCCATGTGGCCAGGTGCTGCTGTTTCAGGTTGGTACTTCTCACACCCAGAAGCTAAATACTACGCAGTAGCAGCAGTACAAAAGGATCAGGTAGAAGACTACGCTAAACGAACCAATATGACGCTTGAAGAAGCTGAACGTTGGCTGTCGCCGAACTTGGGGTATGATCCAGAGTAGAGCGAACGGTCAGTTTTTAGCTATCAGTAAAACAAAAACGAGCCAAATTAGGCTCGTTTTTTGTTCTAAAATCATTAATGTTTATTGGCTAATAACTCATCTATTTTGTTCATGACAACTTCTGGAGTTGGTTTAGACGTTTGTTGTTTTAACCAATATATTATCCACTCTGACTTTAAAGCCTTCTTTAATGCGATAGCTTTGACCGGTTACCTAAATATCGGTGCATAAATGGAACCACGGGCATACCAATTAAAAATACTATAACCTTTATCATCAATTTTACTTTCAATAATGTTGGTATAATAGGTGTAGTAACCACCATAAGTAATAAAGTTATTCCATATAGTTTGTACCACTTATTTAAACTGTGTAGGCTAATTTCGGTATTTTTAATTTTTAGCCAGAGCAAGCCTGCTAGCATTGCAGACATAGGAGTACCAAAAATTAAACTCGAACTAAATGGTGTTCCTTAAAAATGAGGGCGTTGTTGTTTAAAGTTTCAATTACTGATGATACTTCAACCCATGACACCCAAGGTTAAGTCAAAAAAATAAAATAAAGAGCAAACTCTGTTTCATTTTAAGTAACGTAATCTGACTCTGCTTCACCATTTTTATTATCATATTGATAAAAGTATTTTTGCACTTTGACGTAAAACAAGTCAAATTAGCCGTTCTAATCATATTTTAGGAACAGAAAAACTAAAATGCATAGCTCGTGTACTATTAAAACTCGTGATATTAGCTTGTTAAAAAGAACTTTAAATTTAGCTTTACTATTTACTCATATAATTTTCTTATTTGGAGTCGCTGCCACCGCATTCGATCGTGAGAGTTATGAGGTGATAAGTACCGAAAGATATGGCAATAGTGATCTTTTAATGCAATCTAGCTTAGCTGATATGTTTGTATCCCCTTGGTTTGCTTATTTGTGCTTAGTTTTGATTCCAATAACGTTAGTAAAAGAATGGTTTATGAAGGGCTATAACACCCGGGTTTACTTAAATGCATTAGCTTCGTTTATAAGCGGATTAATAATCTATATATTTATTATTAATCTCTATAACATCTAAAGGTTTAAGCATGCCTTTAGGCGGTAAATTAAGACATGAACGCGCTAAAGGACTAAAAATGAAGTATCTAAATTTCATCTTACTTTGCTTATCTCTACTTTTTACATCTAGCACATTTGCTCTTGAGCAAAAGTATCACGAGTTCGTTTTACCTGTTATTGCTGCATTTGAAGCTAATGACAAAGCCGCAATTGCAGCACTTGTTCGTTACCCATTAAAACGACGATACCCCATACCTGACATTAAAAATGAAGCTGAGTTTATTAACCGCTTTGATGAGATATTTAATGATGACCTCGCCGCAGTTATTGGTAGCTCTAATATTGATACCGATTGGGATAGTGTCGGTTGGCGTGGCATTATGCTAAATAACGGCGTTATGTGGGTAGATACCGAAGGTAAAATTATTGCTGTAAATACACAAAATACTAAAGAGCAGGCACTTGCTAAAAGCTTAATCGAACAAGGTAAGCAATCCTTGCACGCAAGTATTAATACATTTGAAAAGCCAGTACTCGATTGGAAAACGTCTAGCTACCATATTCGAGTTGATGATTTAGGCGATCATAATTATCGGTATGCAGTGTGGGGTATTAATAAAAAACCAAGCGACAAGCCTGATATGGTTTTACTAAATGGCGATATTACATTTGAAGGTAGCGGTGGGAATCATCATTATACCTTTAAAAATGGTCGCTATAGTTATGTGCTACAAGTAACTATTATTGGCTGCGATACATCACCGCCAGGTTGGCTTGAAGTTTATAAAGACGATGAGAGGTTGTTGTCTGAAGATGTTATAAGCACTCAATAATCGCTTTTTATTAGTAAGTATGCGGCTAAAATTTTTATAAAAGTAGTTTTAGCTGCAAGTTAAATGTTATTACTTTATTTCTTCTATCTCTTTGTAAAACTTTGTTAATCGCCTCTTTATTTCCGGTTGGTACTCTATATAATGCCGTGTTAATGGAACGTTGCAGTTGTAGTGACGTGATTAAATAAAGAAATACAAAGGATTATGGAATTGATTAAACTATCTTGCCTTACGTTGCTCATGATGAGCGCGTATTCAGTGAATGCCAATACTCATGCACAACCTATAAAAAACACTCAAGAAAATACTTACGGTGATGCTGTTTTAATTAACGATCAAAAAATAAATTTTGATAAAGCTCATTTTGAAAGTTTATCTAAAAAACCTCAATTCGCGCCAATTATAAAAAATAATAGCCTTACTCAAACTGCCTCAGACGAGGAAAGCATAGAGCTTAGTAGTGTATTTCGTGAATTTTCGCTAGGTAACTCAACAGGCCGCAAAGGCTTGTACGTTGCACCTCTGTCGGGTGTGGGTAGTAAGCATATTATATCCGCCCAAGAGAGCAATTTTAATATTATAGAATATGTAAAAGGTGCGTATGAAGTAACTGGTCGCTACGACTTTGATGACTATATTGAAGATACCACGCTAATTAAAGATATAGTGGCAGATACATACTACTTATATGTTTTAGAAAATAACGCAGTACATAAAGTTAATTTAGTCACTCAAGAGATAGAGCTAAGTAAAGAGTTTTATTACCCAAGAGCAGCAGATAAGTTTGATATAAACAACGATGGGCAAGATGAGCTTTTTGTTTATCAAAGTAGTAAGCTTTTTGTACTTAACTCGCTCGATTTGTCTGAAATTGCGGTACTTGAAAACGTACCACAAAATTTTGTGACAGGCTCGTTTACTGAGGCTAATGCAAAAGAAGTTTTATTTAGTGATGGTGCGGTTTATAGATTCGAAAATTCAGAGCTTTTACTGCATAAACAACTTAGTGTGAGTCTTAATGGCGAGCATTTAATTGCTGTTGATATTAATAACGATGGCTTAGATGAAGTGATTAATGGGCAAAGTTGGTACAGCATAGAAATGCTAAGCCCAAGCACTGAAAGCATTTTATGGACAGCTCAAAGCGACTTAGATATTGATAAGGTAATAGTTGCAGACATTGATAACGATGGTACCGACGATTTAGTTTACGGCGATGGTCAGTGGGGAAGTTTATACGCGCTTTCACTCACAACAGGCGTTGAGTTTTGGAGTATTAATAATCCAGAGCATGGTGTGTCGGGCATTGTTGTAGATGACCTTAACGGTGATGGTAAGCAAAATATTGCTTGGGGCTCAGGTTATTCTTCATCTGGTGAAGATGGTTTTTATATTCACAACACGGATGACAAAACTCAACAGTGGGCTAAAGGCATTAAGTACTACTCAAATAAAGCGTTAGCACTTGCTGATATTAATAACAACGGAAGCTTAGATATACTTTATTCCGAGCGTGACAGTAACGCTTTGCATATAGTAGATACACAAACTAATGAAAAAATACTTACAAATATAAGCGTTAATAACGATTGGGATAATAATAATTTAGTTACTACTGCTCAGCTGTTTGATGATGGTAAGAATTATATTATTGCTGGCAGCTCTGCTATATACGATGCGAATGTACAGGTGTTTTCACCTGAAACGGGTGAAGAGCTATTTCAAACATATCTTGGCGACGGAGACTACATTAGTACCTTAACAACGTTAGATATTAATAATGATGGCAAGCTAGAAATAATAGTAGGTAATGGTGCTGAGCATACAGGAAGTGAAGGTACCTTTTTTAAAGTATTAAATGGGCAAACTGGAGAGTTATTAAAAACATCGCCTCGCTTAGGATTTTATTGGGGCGGCATGAGTTCAATAGTAACTGGAAGCTTTCTTAATAACGAAAATATAGATGTGGTTGGTCTCGTTAGTGATTACCTCATTAGTTATGACTACTCTGAAAACACTATATCTAAAGTTGCTTTGGAGCAAAGCTTTAACGGTTTGGTTAACACTGTTATTAATGGAGAAGAAACTTTAGTTGCATCTACCTATAACGGCTCACTTTACAAAGTGGCATTAAATGGGCAGACAACATTAATTAGTGAAGTGTGCCAAAACACTTTAAATAATATTGTGTCTGTAAGAGCTGGATTTGTGCAGTATTCGTGTTCTGATCAGTTTGGTGAATATAACCTAGATAACAATGTGGTTTCATACACTGCTAAGCGTAAGAATAATGACAGTTGGTTAGCAACTTCTACGTATAATAATGTTGATTATACCTTGTTGGCAGGTCAGTCATTGGAGGTGTTTTCTAATCAAGTTGCTGAGCCTTTAGCTAAGCCTGAAGCTTTAAGCTACTCTGATCATGTTTTAAAAAGCATACAAATAGACTTACCTGTATCAGATGATATTGATTATGTAGTTTTAAATAAGAGACCAACTCTGGGTAGGGTCGAGTTTACCGACAGACAGGCGGGTCTATTAACTTATATACCATCGGGCGCTGTAGGCATTGACGAGCTTAGTTACTACACAGTAAAAGATCGTTCACGTTCAGCGTTATCAAGCTTAACGTTAGAGCTAAAAAATACAGCACCTACAGCAAATAATATGACACTACAAACTCATTGGAATACACCGCTTAACTTTAATTTAGAAGGTATGGATGAAGACGCAGAGCCATTAATATTTCAAATTAAAAATTCGCCTGCTCATGGGCAAATTCAGTTAATGGACTCTGCTTTAGGTAGCGTGACCTTTTCACCAAGTGGTGACTCGGTTGAGCCAGTATCAGTTAGCTTTACAGTGAAAGATTCTTTAGTTGAATCAGAGCTTCATAATGTTGTTATTGAACTGACAAATACAGCTCCACAAGCTCAAAATGTAACATATAACACCTCTTATAAGAGTGAAGTGAATGGTCGCTTTTCAGCATTAGATAGCGACAACGATACACTTGAATTTGAAGTGGTAACAGAGCCAAATTCAGGAACTTTAACATTTGAGCCTGATACTGGATTGTTTAAACTAACTCCTACGAGCGAATCCGATCATGTAGTAACGTTTAGCTATGTAGCTAAAGATAAATTTGATAGTTCTGCAGTTCAAACTGTGACTATAAACGTTGAAGGTAAGCAAGCTGCTACGGTAGCGACTCCTTCATCTGATTCAGGCTCTAGCTCAGGTGGCAGTATTTATTACTTACTTACGCTGCTATCAGTGGTTTTATTTGGTAGACGCCGTTTTAATTAGTAGTTAAAAGCTTATTTACACTATCTAAAACCGCCAAATGGCGGTTTTTTATTTATTAATAATCTTTTTAAACTCAACGATTTATTGCTTACTTTTGTCATAGGTGTTCGTATAACCCTACACTTTGCTAATAACGATGTGGTTACTTAATACGATTTTTGCTTAAATATATTGTAAGTTTTAACTTGGATGTTTTTAGGCTTTTATTTAGGGCTGTTTATCTTTCGAGGTTTAACATGCACTGCCCCGAGGATTCTGCATAGGGGCAATTTACGCTTTGTTGTTTACAAACCTCCCGCCGCGATTAAATCTCCCCTAGATTGAGTGAACTTCAATCTAAAAAGGTCAGCAGGGCCTAGTTATAATACTAATAATCAGACGTTAATATTTTCAATGTGGTTTAAACGTTCTAATAATTAGTATTTTTATAAAATAGATCTAAGTGGTAGGCTAAAAGTAGTAAGTATAAAATAGTAAGTAATTAAAAATAGTTCTCGCGCAACAAGGAACCCTCCTGTAAAGCGCTTTGCCAAGGAGTTTAGTATGATCACGCTTACCATTAATGGTAATAAACATGAGTTTTCTGGCGATCCGTCAACGCCAGTATTATGGTATCTCCGAGACGAATTGAATTTAACTGGGCCTAAATTTGGCTGTGGTATGGCTCAGTGCGGTGCGTGTACGGTGCATATAGATGGGGTAGCTCAGCGCTCGTGTGTATTGCCTGTAGCGGCAGTAGCGGGTCTTTCAATTACAACAATTGAAGGGTTAAGCGAGCAGGGCGACCATCCAGTACAACAAGCATGGGTTGAGCATAAAGTACCGCAGTGTGGTTTTTGCCAGTGCGGCCAAATGATGCAAGCTGCAAGCTTATTAGCTGCAAATCCAAACCCAAGCGATGATGAAATAGTAAGTAATATGTCGGGCAATATTTGCCGTTGTGGTACATATCCGCGCATTCATAAAGCAATTAAATCAGCCGCTAAAACTATTGCGGGCGTGCAGTATTTTGACCCAAATGAGCAAGGGGAAGAAGTATGAGCCAAGATAATAAATATTTTGATTTAAACCGCCGTAAGTTTTTAAAAACCAGTGCAATAGGTGCGTTGGTACTCGGTACTTATTTTGTAGGCAGTGCGCCAAGAGCGATTGCTGGTGTGTTAGAGCAGCCATCGGAGCTGGCAAAACGCGCAAACTTATTTATTGCACTGCGCCCAGACGGCATGGTTGAAATAACCTGCCATCGCTCTGAAATGGGTCAGCAAATTCGCACTGCAATCGCACAAATTGTTGCCGATGAAATGGAAGCCGCGTGGGATAAGGTTATTGTTATTCAGGGTAAGGGCGACCCTAAATACGGCGATCAAAATACCGATGGCTCGCGCAGTATTCGCTACAACATGCAGCGCCTGCGTGAAATGGGCGCAAGTGTGCGTTACATGATGCAGCATGCTGCCGCTAAGCATTGGGGTGTAAAACCAGAAACATGTACCGCAGTACAGCACGTTGTTACTCACAGCTCAGGTAAATCACTTACTTATAAAGATTTAATCGACTTAGCATTTACAATAACGCCACCAGAAGCTGACAAACTAACACTTAAAACACGCAAAGAATGGCGCTACATTAATACCGGCATGGCGCACATAGATTTAGCCGATTTAGTAACAGGCAAAGCTATATTTGCAGCCGATGTACGCGAACCACAAGCGCTGGTGGCTATAATTGAACGCCCGCCTGTAGTAGGCGGTGTTGTTAAGTCATTTGATGCCAGTGCTACAAAAGCGATAAACGACGTTATAGATGTTATTGAAATACCTGCACCAAAAGGCGCGCCGCAGTTTCAGCCAAAAGGCGGAATTGCGATTATAGCTAAAAACACATGGGCTGCATGGCAAGGGCGTAAGGCATTAAAAGTCGTGTGGGATGATGGCAAAAATGGCGATTACAACTCAAAAGAATTTAAAAAGTCATTACTAAAAACAGTACAAACTCCACAGGCAAACATACGTGATAAAGGCGATGCCATGGGCGTGTTGGCTAAATCGAGCAATAAACTGGTAGCTGATTATTACGCGCCGCATCTAGCTCAAGCCCCAATGGAGCCACCTTGTGCAACTGCTATGTACAACAAAGACAGTGTTGATATATGGGCTGCTACGCAAAATCCACAAGCCGATATGAAAACAGTGGCGGCAATGCTTGGCATGGACGAGAGCAAAATTAATGTTCACGTTACCATGTTAGGAGGCGGCTTTGGGCGTAAGTCAAAACCTGACTTTTCAGCAGAAGCAGCTTATCTTTCAATGAAAGTAGGCAAGCCTATTCGCGTGCAATGGACGCGTGAAGACGACATACAACATGGTTTTTACCATGCAGTTTCGGCTCAGCACATTGAAGCATCGCTAGATAAAAATGGCGCAATAGAATCGTATTTACACCGCACCGCGTTTTCACCAATTACCTCTACCTTTTCAGAAGGGGCGACTACGCCAGGAAGCTTTGAACTGCGCTTAGGATTTACCGATAATCCTATTAACACACCTAATATGAAGTTAGAAAACGGTGATGCGCAAGCCAAAGCACGAATTGGTTGGATGCGCTCTGTATCAAATATTTTTCATGCCTTTGCTATTCAGTCATTTATTGGCGAAGCAGCGCATAAAGCCGGTCGCGACCAAAAAGACTATTTACTAGACACTATAGGTCCGAGTCGCATTGTTGATGTAACTGAGCAAAATGCCACATACGATAATTACGGTGGCGATAAAGCGGTTTATCCTTTAGATATTGGCAGACTGCGCCATGTTATTGAAAAAGTAGCTGACATGAGTAAATGGGGGCGAGAGCTTCCTAAAGGTCGAGGTTTAGGAATAGCAGCACACAGAAGCTTTTTAACTTACGTAGCTACGGTAGTTGAAGTAGAAGTGTCGGATGCTGGCGATTTAAAAGTAATTAAGTCGTGGGTTGCCATTGATGCGGGTACTGTTGTAAACACCGACACTGTTAAAAACCAAACCCAAGGTGGCTCTATTTACGGTATTACAACTGCAATCAGCGATGGTATTACCTTTGATAAAGGGCGCGTACAGCAAAGTAATTTTCATGATTATCGCGTACCGCGTATGAGCGACGCACCTCTTGAGATTGAAGTTGAAATTGTACAAAGCGATGCACCACCAGCAGGGGTAGGCGAGCCATCTACACCGGTTTATGCGCCAGCATTATGTAATGCTATTTTTGCAGCGTGCGGAAAGCGTATTAGGCAGTTACCGATTGGTAACCAATTAAAAGCGTAGCTAAATAACCTACAGCTTAAACAAAAAAACCGCCAAATGGCGGTTTTTTTAAAAGCGGTTAACGCGGTTTAACGACCTTTTTCAAACTCATCAACTTCACGCTCTGCTTCTTCTTTAGATTTACCGTATTGCTGCTGGATTTTACCAACTAGCTCTGTACGGCTACCTTCAATTTTATCTAAATCGTCGTTGGTAAGATCGCCCCATTTTTGTTGAGCCTTACCTTTAAGTTCTTTCCAATTACCTTCGATACGATCGCTGTTCATAAGTTTATCCTTACTTTAGGTTAGTGAATTAACTGTCAGTTATAAAGTAGCAAGCCTTGTACCAAGGAATAATAATGGTTTTATTGTTTTTATTATCAGTTGGTTATATTTTTATGTTGAGCGATTTTGTTTTTAATATTGCGCTATTTATTAAAAAATATACATAGCAGCCTGTAATTATTGCTGACATAAGTTACGCCGCTTTGATGTAACTCATTCTTAAATTTTTGTTTTAAGCTAATATGCAGGTATTAAACAAAGTAGTTAAGCTGAGTGAGTTATGAATACAAAAACGTGTGAATATGGAGTGGGTGACTGCTCATACAAAATGGCAGGTGAGTTAGCAGGTATTACACAATTGGTGAATGCGTTTTACGATAATATGGACGCTTTAAAAGAGGCTGAAAATATAAGGAGTATGCATTCAAAAGACTTATCGGCATCGCGAAAAAAGCTCGCTTATTTTTTGTCGGGCTGGTTAGGTGGTCCTAAATTATACGCTGAACATTTTGGCAGTATTAACATTCCTCAAGCGCACAAACATCTACATGTAGGAATTGAGCAAAGTGATGCATGGCTTTTATGCATGCAAAAAGCGGTTGATAAGCAACCTTACGAAGCACCATTTAAAATTTACTTAATGCAGCAATTACGAGTGCCTGCAGATCGAATTAGAATGGTGTCGGGTAGTTAATAGCAATTATTAATAAGCATCTACCGCGGTGTCGCTGCGGTTTTTTGTTACAATGCCTGCAAAGCAATTTAGGGTAAATAGCTGTGCTGCCGGTTCAAGACATATATCAACAACTCGTTACTACATTACAAAGTAATCCTATTACGTTATTACAAGCGCCGCCTGGTGCGGGTAAATCTACGTGGTTGCCGCTGCAACTAATGCGCGATGGGCATTTTAAACGTATTGTAATGCTAGAGCCTCGCCGTTTAGCTGCTCGTAATATAGCCAGCTACCTAGCAAAGTGCCAAAACGAGAGTGTTGGGCAAAGTGTGGGCTTGCGGATTAGGGGCGAGAGTAAAGTAAGCGCTAATACGCGCCTCGAAATAGTCACCGAAGGCATGCTAACGCGCATGTTGCAAAACGACCCCGAATTAAGCGATATTGATTTACTGATATTTGATGAATTTCATGAGCGTTCAATTGCAGCCGATACCTCACTTGCCTTTGCGCTCGAGACCCAAAGTGCGCTGCGTGAAGATTTAACCATTATGCTTATGTCGGCAACTCTTGATACCGAGCGTTACACTGCGTTTTTTGATTGCCCTGTAATTCAATCGAGCGGTCGCAGCTACCCAATAGACGAAGTATACATACCCATAAAAGATGAAAGCCGTTGGCTTGATGCAATTCCTACCATAATAAAACAAGCACTTAATGAGCAAACAGGCAGTGCGTTGGTATTTTTACCTGGGCAATTTGAAATACTACGCGTGCAACAAGCACTCACCGATTTACCTAGTAACTGCCAAGTCGCAACGCTATTTGGCGAGCAAGATAAAGCTAATCAGCAAGCCGCTATTGCTTCTGCACCAAACGGTATGCGCAAAGTAGTGCTTACCACCAATGTAGCCGAAACCAGTTTAACTATTGAAGGCATACGCATTGTAATTGACAGCGGCAAGCGCCGTGCAGCTACCTTTAATTTAAAAACAGGGGTTACAGAGCTCACAACACAAAGTATATCGCGCTCCTCTGCTGTGCAACGTGCAGGACGTGCAGGGCGAATAGAGCCGGGCATTGTTTATCGAATTGGCTCAAAGCAAACCTTTGAGCGACGTAATAGCCACGACAATCCCGAAATACTCACATCAGACATAAGCCAACTTATGCTTGAGGCAAAGCAGTGGGGAGCCAGTACTGATGAGCTAACCTTGCTCGATAAGCCCACTGAGCAACAATGCGAGCAAGCAAGTAACTTGCTTAACATGCTAGAAGCTATTGATAGCAAGGGTAAGCTCACACCGCTTGGCAGTAAAATGTTAGGTTTTGGTGCTGATATTCGTTTGGCGCATATGCTACTAAAAGCACAAATACTTGATGACCAACTCCCTGGTATTTTTAGGCTCGCTATTTATTTAGTGGCATTACTTGAGAGCCGAGTAAACAGTGCAAACGAGTTGAGTTTAGCGTTGCATAGCCAACAGCAACGTCCGCATCCGGTATTTAAACAGCAGTTAAAATATTGGCAAAGCCGCTTAAAAGTAAAAGACGAAAACAGCGAATTAAATACGCATTATATTAGTTTGCTAGTGGCATTGGCGTACCCAGATCGCATCGCTAAAAAACGCGGTAATGGTTACCTACTTGCCAATGGTGCAGGTGCTGAGTTAAATGCCGATTACTGGCACAACGACGATTACTTAGCTATAGCAACCATGGGCGGGCACAAAGGAGGGCGTATATTTACAGCCACCGCACTTAACCCATTTGAGTTACAAGAATTTTTACCGCATTTATTTAGTGAACTTACTCGCTGTGAGTTTGACGAAAAATCAGCACGTTTTATTCATCAAGATGAAGTAAAGCTCGGGGCTATAACGCTCAGCAGCCAGCCTAGTAAACAAAAACTAGATAAGGGCGAGCGCGCTAAAGCGTGGCTTAACTTATTTGCTAAACACGGTTTTGCATTATTTAACGAGCAACCTGATGCGCAGCAATTGCTGATACGTATGAGCTTAGCAAGTAATTTAATGCCTGATAAATTCCCAAAAATAAACGAGCAACAACTTATTCAAAATGCAGCGCAGTGGCTAGGCGTGTTTTTAGAAGATATTAAAACGCTTACGCAGCTTAAAAAGTTTAACTACTTTGAAGCATTACAAAACTGTTTTGATTGGCAACAACAAACAGCGTTAAAAGCATTGTTACCACTGCGCTTAACGGTGCCAAGTGGCTCAAATATAAAAATAGAATACCAGCTTGATGGCCCCGCAAAGCTAAGCGTGCGCATGCAAGAAGTTTACGGCTTGACCAGTACGCCTATGCTTGCCAACGGTAAACTGCTACTGCTTATGGAGTTGTTATCGCCAGGTAAACGCTCATTGCAACTTACTCAAGATTTAGCGCACTTTTGGGCTAGCAGTTACCGCGATGTGCAAAAGGAAATGAAAGGTCGTTACCCTAAACATTTTTGGCCAGACGACCCTGCCAACAGCGTTGCAACGAATAGAGTTAAGAGCAAAATGTAGATGTTAGTTACTTAAAGTTATTTGTTTTATTATTGAGCGTATTAATATAGTGTACCTATAAATGAATCAATATTTTTAACTACAGGGAAGTAAGTGATGAAGCTACTTTTAACGTTAGGCTTGGCCTTAGTAACTGCTTTTTCGGCTTATGCTGAAAAGCCACTCGACTTAAATGCGTTTGCGCAGCAGTACTATAAAACAATGACCGCCACACAAGCACCTAACGCAGGTGCTAAAGAGCTTGAGGCTTACCTTGTATTGTTAACCGATGATATTGGCAATCAGCATATTCCGTATCAACCGGATGACTCACGTACTCCAGATGGTAAAAAGCAGATGCGCAAAGGTATGAGTTTTTACTTAGGTGCGCACACATTGTTTGAAAGCACACTGCTTAATACATTTGTGTTTAACGATACAGGCTTTGCTATTCGTTATAAAAACTATGTAAAAGGTATTCATCCGCAAAATAAGCAGCCAATAGAGTACACCTCCACAATGATGGAAGTGATTGAAATTGAAAACGGCAAAGTGGCGATGATCCGCAAATATCACGAATAAACGAATAACTAATAATACAAATAAGGATATATATGAAACATTTACTTATCGCATTATCAATATTAATGCTTAGTGCATGCGTTAGCACAAAAAATGATTTTAGATTTGATGGCTCCACACCAGAGACAACTCAAGTGGGAGTTAATAAAGTTTTAAAAGCATTAAAGCCTCAAGATTCCATGCGTTTTTTAGGCGCTTTAATCGCAATTCAATTTTCTGACGTGCAAAGCTTAGACGATATTATGGGCGACCCGACCATGATGGGGGAAATGAATTACTTTATTATTGGCAAAAAAATAGATGGTTTAAATTATTACGAAGTACTGGAGCTTGCGAGTTCGTCTCCATCAAAAGTTGAATTTTCTGTAGTGGAATAATTTCAGCTTTTTGTACTACTTTAAATGTGTAATACCAATCCGCAATAATACTTAATCATTTTGCGGGGCTAAACGTGTCGCTACCTGCGTTAAAAAATTCTCATTTAGAACAACTAAATAGCGAATTTTTTGCCTAGCTATCAACACGTTTTTCCGCCCTCAAAATAGACCACTTAATTAAGCGAATTGGTATAATTTTATGTCTATATTAAATATATTATTGAAAGGGCTAAAGTTTTAACGCTATAAAATTTAATAGTAAACTTTGTTTATTCCTGCTCATGAATTTATACTACGCTTTAGTAAGAAGCTAATTATTTATTATTTAGATGCAGCAAGTCTAAAGCATAAAATGTAAGCTACTTTGACTTAATTTTACACGATTAGATAGAGACTATGACATTAAGATTTTTTGTAATAATAGGTACTTTGATTTTAATGTGCTTTGTAACAAGTTTATTAGTAGGGTACCGCTATTTCTTTAGCCTGCCGACCATAAACACTAGTATTGAAGATTATCAAAATCGTGAATTATTAAGTCTTAAAATTGCGCTTGATAGAGAGTTTATATTTTTAGAAACACTCAATTATGACTACGCCGTATGGGATGATACTTATAATTACATGGCTGATTTTGACGTAGAATATGTAGATTCAAACTTTGTAGGTGACACCTTCTACTCTCTCAAAATTGATGGTGTGTTTATTTACGATATAAATTTTAATATGGTTTACGGGCAAGCGTATGATTATATTAAACATACTGAGTTTGATGCGCCTGATTTAGATTTACAGGTTAATAAATTAAACCGCGCAATTATTCCTAATTCAAAAGCCTCTGAAGACGACAACAGTTTAAGCCATTCTGGTTTTTTGCAAACAGCGGACGGCCCTGTCATGTTTGCATCGCATGTAATAAAGCGAACAGATAAAACAGGTGAGCCTGTTGGTAGTATTGTTTTTATAAAAAAAGTAAGACCGTCGTTGATCAAGTCCTTAGCTGAGATTGCACAAGTGGAGCTTAGCTACTTACAAATAGAACAGGCTAGTTCTTTAAACGATATTGCGACGCTTAAAGGGAGCCTCCAAGGAGAGGACATTGCCACTCAAAGGAAAAGGGTGATTCTAGATATAAACGGTAATCCACTTCTTGCTTTGAACATTAAGCACCACCATCAAACACTGCCAGTTTTATTTGATCACTATTTAAAACTTATTTTGTTAATGTTTTTTGTAATGTCACTTTTGAGTTTCTATATTGTAAATCGTTACTTTATTGAACCACTTATTAACGGTGCGTCCGCTATCAATTCAATGTTGGTTAAAAACGATTTACAGCCTCTGAGATTCAGTAATAAATTTTTAGAAATGCGCGTTTTAATTAGCGGGTTTAATGCATTAATTAAACAAGTTAAAGATCAAAATTTTAAGCTTGAAAAAATAAGTAAAATTGATGGGTTAACCCAAATTTACAACAGGCGTGCCTTTGACGAAATTATTGTGGCGCAATGGGAACAGGCTCAACAGCAAAAAAATGCCTTTGGAATAATATTACTTGATGTAGACCATTTCAAAAATTATAACGATTTTTATGGTCACCAAGGCGGAGACAACGTTTTACAAGCTCTTGCCCAAAAGCTAAAGCAAGTAGCTAAGCAAAACACAGGTACAGTGGCGCGCTATGGCGGCGAAGAGTTCATATTATTCTTTAAACAGCTTTCTTATGAAGAGTTTGTAGATATATCTCAGCAATTGCTTTTGGCGGTTAGGGAATTAAATCTACCTCATGAAGCGTCGCCTGTACGTGAGTATTTAACAATTAGTGCTGGGTGTGTATTTGCTACAAAAGAAACCTTAAGTAGTAATAATGTGTCTATGCAATCACTAATTAAAGAAGCTGACATAATGCTTTACGAAGCGAAAAACTCAGGTAGAGATAAAACATCAATCAAATCTATATAATTCAAGTGAATTATTAAAGATGCATCAGCTGTTTTTTATTATAAAACGCTTAAACCTCTTTCCCGCCATGGCTCTGTGCTAGGTCGTCAAGTTCGGCGCAAGTGTAATCAAAACCACTTTCGTCGTATTCGTATGTCACTTTTACACTATCGCCGCCATTAAAAAGTCGTGTTTTTACATCGTTAACCGGCCAGTCTTTCAGCTCGTGTAAAAACCGGTTAGCAACTTGTGAAGATTCAAAACAATAGCGAATTTCTGTTTTCATAAATAATAAAGCTCTGGCTGTTTACCCCTGCAGCTAGTGCATTATTAATGGGGCGTTCATGATTCGGTTACAAAAAATAAAGAGTTAAATTGTAAATTTTGTGTTTCAATAAATGCATCAAACTCGGTACACACTAACGTACTTTAATTAACAAATGATGACGACTTTACATGCATTATAAATTTGCTCTGATCGCAAGCACTGTTTTTATACTAAGCGCTTGCGGTGGTTCAGGCTCAGATGATACGCCAACCGTTAACGGAAATAAAATCCCCATTTTGTCAGTCGCTGATATTCCTAGTGAATTAAGTAAGGGCCAAACAATTGAGCTAACAGCAACAGCCAGTGATAAAGACGGCACTATTACATCGGTTGTATGGCAACAAACGCAAGGGCCTGAACTAATTAGCGGGCCTTTAGAGGCAGTAACCACCTCAGTAACACTGCTAAATGCGCAAAGTTATAAGCCTGTTAATTACGCTTTTTCGGTCACAGCAACCGACAATGAAGGAGCAAGCAGTGTAAAAACGCTGAGCTTTATAGCGCGCAATAATATGGATGAGATTAGCGCCGCACGGTTACTACACCAAGCAACAATGGGGCCTAAGCTTAGTGAAATACAAAACGCACAAGGTTTAAGCGAGCAGCAATGGCTTGATAAACAAATAGCGCTACCTATTAATTATCACCGTGATTATTTAGTAAAGCTAAATGACGATGACGACTTTAAATACATAAGCCGCATAGATGCATGGTGGAAAGCAGTAATGCAAAGTGACGATCAACTCCGTCAACGTGTTGCATTTGCGTTAAGTGAAATATTAGTGGTGTCGGATGAGAACAGTGCCTTAAGAGGGCAACCTGAGGGCATGATCACTTATTACGATTTATTACTAAAGCATGCCTTTGGTAATTATCGTGACTTACTCGAAGATGTCACGCTTTCGCCTATTATGGGAACTTATTTAAGCCATTTGGGTAACGAAAAAGCAGACGATACACTTAATATTCGCCCAGACGAAAATTACGCACGTGAAGTAATGCAGTTATTTACTATTGGCCTTGAAGAGCTAAACCTAGATGGCAGCGCCAAGCTTGATGCACAAGGTAATACCATTGCCACTTACGGACAGGTAGAAATAGAGAGTTTTGCACGCGTATTTACCGGTTGGACGTTTGCCGATAGTGAAACATTTAAGCGTAAAAGTCGTGATTATATTAAGCCAATGGAAGCATTTGACGAGTACCATTCTAGTAAACAAAAAACCTTACTAAACGGTGAGGTTATACCACAAGGTTATGTAGCAGAAGAGTCATTGCAAATAGCGCTCGATAATTTATTTAATCATCAAAATGTTGCGCCGTTTATTAGCAAGCAGCTTATTCAGCGATTAATTACCTCAAACCCAACACCCCAATACGTTGAGCGAGTAGCTAATATATTTATTGATAACGGCGCTGGTGTACGCGGCGATTTAGCGGCGGTAGTAAAGGCTATATATTTAGATGATGAAGCACGGCATTTTGGCTCAGTGCTTGATTACCAAGGTAAAATTAAAGAGCCTATTTTAAAAACTGTACAGTTTTGGCGAAATCTCGATGCTAAATCGCCAGCGGGTTATTATAAAACATGGAATTTAATAAATAGCTACGGACAAGGACCCATGCAATCGGCTTCGGTATTTAACTTTTTTAGGCCTGATTATCAAACCGCAGCTTTGCGAAATGAAGGTATTGTTGCACCAGAATTACAAATAGCAAACGACGCAACACTGATTGGTACCATGAACGCGCTTTACGCAAGTTTAGTTTGGAGTACCGCAGAAGCGCGCAGCGATTTAAATTCAAATAGTATTTATATTTATGTTCAAGACGACATGAATGTTTTAGAGAAAAACGGTGTTAGCGCGCTGTTAGCTCAGTACAACACGTTATATTTTGCAGGCGCAATGAGCAGTGACACACGCCAAGCATTACTTGATTTAGATGCCTACTTTAATGAAGAGCAATACCGTGAACGGGTTTCGTATTTATTATATATGATTGCTATTTCACCTGAATTTAACGTGCAGTATTAGGAGCGCATAATGAGCATTAATAGAAGAGAGTTTTTGTCGTTATGTGTAAAAGGTAGTGTATCGGCTGCCGCGTTAACGAGCCTGCAATTACAAGCATTAACTGGAGCGACTAATGCAGTTGAGCTAGGAGATTACAAAGCATTAGTGTGTGTGTATTTATACGGAGGGAATGATTCGTTAAATATGCTAGTTCCGCTTGAAGGCGAGCAACGTAGTGTTTACGAGCAAAGTAGGCAGAACCTGGCGGTAGAGAGCCCACTTGAGTTAAGTATTAAAAGCCAGTTTGCCGGTGGAGTCGGTATTCATCCCTCACTTGAACCTATACAAAATGTGTTTGAATCTCAAAATTTAGCATTTATAGGTGGGGTAGGTACTTTACTCGCTCCCACAACATTGAGTGACTATAAAAATAAAACAATAGGTTTGCCTAAGCATTTGTTTTCGCATAACGATCAGCAAGCTGCATGGATGTATGGTCGAGAAAAACAATCACTTAATAGCGGGTGGGGCGCACGACTTTTAGAACGTTTAGAGCTACAAGATGAGTTTGCAGCTAATGTATCACTCGACGGTACTAATTTATGGCAAACGGGAAGTGCTAGCAATGCATTTGCGCTTAACAAAAGTGGCATTAGTAGTATTAACGCGTTTGGAGGGTATCAACCTCGTAGCGAGCACGTAACTTCTATTATGAACCGCTTACTAGGCAATACGAGCCATCCGTTAAGTACAGCTTATGCCAATGGCTTAACAAGTGCGATAAATAACACTCAAGCAATGAACAGCGCGTTAGAAAGCGCGCCTGCACTTATTACCCCATTTAGCGATAATAGCCTTAGTGAGCAATTTGCAGCAGTAGCTAAAACAATTAGCGTACAGGCAAAATTGAGCACTCAGCGCCAAGTGTTTTTTGTTTCTATGGGGGGGTATGATACGCACGATAACCAATTAACAACGCACCCTGCTTTATTAAATACGTTAGCTCAAGGGTTAAGTGAATTTGATAGCGCGATGAAAGAGCTTGATATGGCAGATAAAGTGACTGCGTTTACTATGTCTGATTTTGGTCGCACGTTGACCTCAAATGGCGATGGCACTGACCATGGTTGGGCAGGAAACCAAATAGTAATGGGCGGCGCAGTAAAAGGCGGCAATATATATGGCGAGCTACTAACTCAACATTTGGATGGCCCACAAGATACCGGTGGCGGGCGTTTAATTCCAAGTGTTGCTAATGAGCAGTACTTTGCCACATTGGCTCAGTGGTTTGGTGTGCCAAGCTCTGAGCTTGTTGATATTTTTCCAAACTTGAGTAACTTTGATCACACAACATTGGACTTTTTTGTGTAATTAGTCGCTAATAGTAATCTAAAAGCACTTGTTAGTAGTATAAGCTACTGGTTAAAAGTGCTTATCTGCTTTAATAATAAAAATCACACACAATATAGGAATCATAAAATGAAAGTTTTAGTGAGCTTAGTTAGTTTAATCGCTTTTTTACTCGTCATACTGCCAGGGCCTTTGTATAAATTTGGTATTGTAGAATTAGGTGTTGCATTTACGGGGTTTAAATTTGGCGTTTATGCTGGTGGCGCTGCATTGGTGCTACTTATAGTACAAGCGTTATTTATGCGTAAAACGTTAACGCTAAGCAGTGGTGTTATTGCACTTGTATTTTCGGTTGTGGCTATTGCTATGCCACTTAATATGATGAACAAGGCTGAAGGTGTACCGGCAATTCATGACATTTCAACTGATTTAGTTAATCCACCAAAATTTGTAGCAATTGCACCACTACGTGCAAATGCATCTAACCCAGTAGAATACGCGGGTGAAGAAACGGCAGTACAGCAACGCAAAGCATACCCGGAGCTGGTAACGTTAAGCTTTGCACAATCTAAAGCCGATTTAATGACAGCAAGCGAACAAGCAGTTAAAAATCTTGGCTTTGCATTGGTAAGTGCAAATACGGCTACAGGTATTGTGGAAGCTACCGATACAACAACGTGGTTTGGTTTTAAAGACGATGTGGTAATTCGTATTAAAGATGAAGGCAGCCAACGTTTTGTTGATATTCGTAGTAAGTCGCGAGTAGGGCGTAGTGATTTAGGAAAAAATGCAGAGCGCATTCATTCAATTATTAATGAATTAAACAGCTTACTTGCAAAATAATTAAATTTAGCTCCCTAGTCCTAACGATTAAGCCCAAACACTGTTTGGGCTTTTTTTGTGCCTATTTTATATTGTCAGGTTCTATTCACAGGCTATGTACTATGCTGTTGATGATTTAAATTTTTAACCACTATGGAGTTATTATGAAAACAGTAGGATATGCAGCAAAAAGCCAAGGTTCTGAATTGACAGAATTTTCTTTTGAGCGCCGCGATTTACGAAATAACGATGTAGAAATTGAAATTTTATACTGTGGTGTGTGCCATTCAGATTTACACGCCGTACGAAATGATTGGGGTGGCAGTGACTACCCATTAGTACCTGGGCATGAAATTGTTGGTAAAGTTATGTCGGTAGGTAGCGACGTTAAAAAATACAAGCAAGGCGACACGGTTGCTGTTGGTTGTATGGTTGATTCGTGCCAAAGCTGCGATCAATGTGATAACGACGAAGAGCAATTTTGCCGCGAAGGTATGATTGGTACTTACGCAGGCAAAGACCGCATTAGTGGTGAAATGACCCAAGGTGGGTATTCTAAACATGTCGTTGTACGCGAAGAATTCGTACTTTCCGTACCAGAAAATTTAGACCTTTCTCGCGTAGCACCGCTACTTTGTGCAGGTATTACTACTTACTCGCCACTTCATAAATGGGGCGTAAAAAAAGGTAGCCGTGTTGGTGTTGTTGGTCTAGGCGGACTTGGCCATATGGCCGTTAAAAATGCAGTTGCAATGGGCGCAAGCGTTACGGTAATCGGCCGTAGTGAGTCTAAAAAAGATGATGCGGTTAAATTGGGTGCTCAGCACTACTTAGTGTCATCTAATGATGACGAAATGAAAGACTCGCAATCTGCCTTTGACGTCATTATAGATACGGTACCTGTAAAACATGATTTATCTATTTACACACCACTACTTGATGTAGATGGTACTTTAGTTATTGTAGGCCAAGTTGGTCCTGTAGATGAGCTAAGCACGGTGCCACTGTTAATGGGTCGCCGTCGTATTGCAGGCTCACTTATTGGTGGTATTGCACAGACGCAACAAATGCTCGACTTTTGTGGTGAAAATAACGTGCTACCTGAGTGCGAAATGATCAACATTGACGAAATTAACACTGCATACGAGCGTATGGAAAAGTCAGACGTACGATACCGCTTTGTTATTGATATGGCATCGTTAAACGCTTAATTTACTAGGTAAATTAAAAATAAAAGAGCCGCTAATTAGCGGCTCTTTTTGTATTTTAAATTAATCTGAACTCAAGTTAATTAGTGGCTTGCGCTGTTGGTTGCTGTTTATTTAGTTGTAAGTAACTTAGTAGCCACATACCCAAACCACCTAAAAATAATGCAGCTGCTACGTAACCTGTTTGATTAGGTGCAGCACCCTGTGCTATTGCAATTCCACCGACCCAAGGGCCTATAGCATTGGCAGTATTAAATGCGCACTGTACTAAGGCACCAATCATAGCGTGGCCTTCGGGTGCAACGTCCATTAAAAGCGTTTGAATCAGCGTAGCCAAGCCCACACTGCAACCAATAAAGAAGATCACTGCATAAAGAGCCCAAATATTATGGCTTGCCGTTACATAAGCAAAGGCAAATACAATTGTACATACAAGCGCAAGTCCTGTTGTTTTAATTGCTGATTTATCGGCAGCTTTACCCAGTACATAGTTACCGAGCGTACAACCAATACCAAACATTACCATTGCGATAGAAATAGTATACGGTGCTGTTTTTGTTACCACTAAGATGGTGTCGGCAATGTAAGTATAAATACAAAACACCCCGCCAAAGCCAATAATTACAATACCCAAAATAGACCAAACCAGTTTATTTTTAAGTACACCAAACTCGTTTAGTAAGTTAGAAGGCTTAGCGTTATCTATATTTGGAACTACTTTATAAACAAAAATAAAAGCAATAAATGCAAGCACTGCAGCGCCGGCTAAACAATACCGCCAACTAAGGTTTTGACCCACAAGTGTTACAACAGGCACACCAACAATAGTGGCCACAGTTAAACCCATAAACACCTTAGACATAAAGCTAGCACGCTTACCTTTTGGGGCAATATCAGATGCTAATAAAATAGCCGCGCCAAAATATGCACCATGAGGTAAACCACTTAAAAATCTAAATATTACAAGCTGCTCAAGCGACGTTGCCATCGCGCTTAATCCGTTTGAGACAAACATTAAGCTTATAAATATGAGCAATGCTTTGCGCTTTCTCATATTAGCAGTGGTAAGCATTAAAATAGGGGCGCCCACTACAACACCAATGGCGTAAGCACTAATTGCATAGCCACTTTGTGATGGCGTTGAGCCAAATGTTTCGCTAATTAGTGGCAGCATAGGCATCATCGAAAACTCAGATAATCCTAAAATAAATGTGCCAAGCGCTAATACGAGTAAAATAGCAGTTCTGTTTAGTTGACTAGATGCCGACGTTACATCTGATGTCATAGATGATCCCTTAGGTTTAATTTAAAAATGAAATTGCACAATGAATCCTGAATAGGAAATATCATGTGTATGCTTAAATTTGGTGTGAGAGGGTAGTCAGTGAGAACGTTATTTTAATTTAAAAAAAGCACAGAGTCATGCATAAATTAGTGTTTTTGTTAGGTTTTTAAAATGTTAATTAGAAGAAAATACTACTTAACATTCATAAAATAAAAAAACTATTTATAAAGCAGGCGTCTACAGGGTATTAAATATTAGCCGAAAGGTTATTTAAAGCTTATATTTACAGTACAGCTACATATTGATATCACATTAATTTGCTAATTTTTGTACTAATTTACTCCTTAAGGTTTTTATATGTTTGGTATTTCTAAAAGAAACGCAAAAATTGAAGAAATGGAGCTTCAATTAATTCAAAAACAATCTATCTTATCGGCAATTAATAAGCACGTTGCTTATATAGAGTTTACACCTGATGGAATAATATTAGACGCAAACCAGTTGTTTTTAAAAACGATTGGGTATAGCAAAGAGAAAATAATTGGTAAGCATCATCGTATGTTTTGCGAACCTGAATATGCAAAGTCAAACGAATATAGTCAATTTTGGCAAGCATTAAAAACAGGGAATTCTAAAGCAGGCTCGTTTTTAAGGTACAAAGCTAATGGCGATAAGCTTTGGCTTGAGGCAACTTACTTTCCTGTAGAAGAGCGCGGCGTAGTCACCAAAGTTATTAAAATAGCCTCTGATATTACGACCAGTTACATACAAAGAAAAGCGCAAGAAGCTATTGCAAATGCACTCGACAAAGCCTTGGCTACAATAGAGTTTACCCCAGAGGGTAATATTTTAAAGGCGAACCAAAACTTTTTAGCAACAATAGGTTATAGCTTAAAAGACATTGTAGGCAAGCATCATAAAATGTTTTGTACTAAATTGTTTTATGAGAAAAACCCACGCTTTTGGAGTGAATTAGCGCAGGGGCAGTTTAAGTCAGGAAAATTTAAACGTATTGCCGCCGACGGTTCAGAAATTTGGTTAGAAGCAACTTATAACCCAATTTTAGATAACAAAGGTAATGTAATTAAAATAATTAAGTTTGCATCAAATATTACCGATCGAATTAATAATAACAGTGCAGTGACAGAAGCCGCTGCAATAGCACATGAATCGGCGGTAGCTACTGCTACAACCGCTAAAAAAGGCTCTGAAATACTACAAAGCTCTATAGCGAACTCCGACGCCATTGTAAGCCAAGTACTTAAATCGGTAGATTTAATAAAAAATCTTAATGAACAGTCTGCGGTCATAGGTTCCATTGTTTCGACAATTAGCAGCATTGCGGATCAAACTAATTTACTGGCACTTAATGCCGCAATAGAAGCAGCGCGTGCTGGTGATTATGGTCGAGGTTTTGCTGTAGTAGCTGATGAAGTAAGGCAGCTTGCAGCCAGCACTAGTCGCTCTACTAATGAAATAGCAAGTGTTGTTAAAAATAACCAGGAGCTCACTAATGATATATCAAAGCAAATAACGTCAGTTTCAGACTCATCAAAACAAGGAAGAGAGCTTATTGCTAATGTGTCTGAGGTCATTAAAGAGATTGAACGTGGAGCCGATATTGTTTCTCAAACGGTAGCTAAGTTAAATACTTAGTTAATTGCATGTTCCTATGTTTAAAGCTGCCTTCTTATGTGTTCAAACACCCCTAACAACATTTTAAATTGATAAAGTGCGACAATATGTCGCGCTTTTGCTTTTGCAACTCACACTATAATTACGTCAATTATTACAGTGGCATAAATTAACAATGGTTTATAAAAGCAAAACTCAAAAAACATATTTACTAACGCCTGTCGCACTTTTTATTAGCGGTGTGCTATCTCCTTTTGCATTTGCCGACGATATGCCTTTAGAAGTGATTGAAGTACACGGACATGCTCAAAATAAGCATTTAGCACTTGGTTCGTCAGAATCGTTATTAAGTGATTTAGGTGTCGATTTTTCAGCAGCGGGCGGCGTATCTAACTTACCTATTTTAAATGGTTTAATGGGCGACAGAGTTAAAGTGTTAGTTGATGGTGCAGATGTAACCGCTGCATGCGCTAATCATATGAACCCGCCACTTTCGTATATCTCGGCTAATCAAATTACGTCTTACAATGTGGTTGCAGGCGTGTCGCCAGTAAGCGCGGGCGGGGATAATATTGCCGGTGTAATAAGCGTTAATTCTATTTCACCACAGTATAGCGATAGCAATGAATTAGGTTGGCACTCAGGTTATGTGTCAGCAAAGTACAGTAGCGTTGATAACGGACGTAAACTTGGCGTTGGTGCACGTTTAGCAAGTGACACGTTTAGCCTTAATTATCAGGGTTCGTTTAGTGACGCAGATAGTTATGAAGACGGTAACGGCGATGTAGTATTAGATACATTGTATCGAGCACAAAATCATAGTTTAACCGCAGCTATGCGCGATGATAAACAGCAATTAGTTATAAAGCTAACGCATCAAAAAATCCCGTATCAGGGATTTGCAAATCAGTATATGGATATGACCGATAACACCAGCTACGGTGCAATAGCTCAATACAAACGCTCCTTTGAAAACAGCGAGCTTGAAGGGCAAGTTAACTGGCATAGCGTAAAGCACGAAATGGGTTTTTTCAGTGAAGAAAAAACAGGCATGATGCGAATGAAAACCGATGCACAAGATATAAGTACGCAGCTTAAATGGCGTATCGCGCTTGATAAAAACAGCAGTATTTTACTCGGTCAAGAATATTACAATTACAGTATTGATGATTGGTGGCCAGGTATTGAAGGCTCAACCATGATGGGACCAGACGATTACGTAAATGTAAATAATGGTAAACGAGAGCGCATAGCGGCATTTGCAGAATTTGAGAGCCAAATAAATACAAAGTTATGGTTAAACGCAGGCGTACGTATTGAAAGTATTAATACCCACGTTGGAGAGGTTCAATCTTACAACGATGACATGAGTATGACGGATATGGACGATATGAGTAGTATGGAAAGTATGACCATGAGCGATACGTCTACAGATAATACCATCGCTGCACAGAATTTTAATGCTGGCGACAGAGATAAAACCGACACTATAGTTGATGCTAACTTATTAATTAACTATCAAATAACAAATTATGATGAGCTGCAATTTGGTCTTGCCCGTAAAAACCGAGCGCCTAATTTATATGAACGATACAGTTGGGGTGTAAGTACCATGGCAACCACCATGATTGGTTGGTATGGCGATGGTAATGGTTATATTGGTAAGCCTGATTTAGACGTTGAAACAGCGCATACTTTAAGTGCTACCTATATTAAATCGGCTAAAGATGATCGTTGGCGATTAAGTACCAATGTGTGGTATACCGATGTGAGCGACTATATTGATGCTGGTATTGTAAGAAGCTTCAATAGTTATAACTTGGACAACACGGCGCGTAACATTTTTCAGTTCACTAATGTCGATGCCATTTTGTATGGTGCAAAAATAGATTTAACAGCCAACATTTATGAATCTAAGGACTTAGGTAACTGGCAGTTACACGCTAATGTTACTAATACGAGAGGCAAGCGCGACGATACTAACCAGCCGCTTTATCAAATTAAACCACTGCAAACCCAGCTAGGTATTAGCCAGCAAATAGGTCGATTTGAAAATGCATTATCTTGGCAGTGGGTAGATACTAAAAGCCGTGTAGATAATAATCGTTTTGAAAACCAAACAGACAGCTACAGCTTGGTTAATTTAAGCTCTAAAGCCACATGGGATTCATTAACGCTAAGCGCAGAAGTGAGTAACGTGTTTGATGAGTACTACCAACTCCCGCTAGGGGGTGTAAGTATTGCGGCACTTAAACAAGATAGCAGCAACGGGTTTGAACAACTTGCAGGGCAGGGGCGTTCATTTAATTTAAGCGTTAGTTACACGTTTTAATTAACCTCATATTCAAATTTAAAATAAAGCAAAAGCCATAACCACGTTATGGCTTTTTTTGCGCTTTAATAATTAAGCCGTAAACTTATTTTTATGAAATGTTTGTACGCAAAAAGCGTTCTATTAAACACGCTTGTATTAATTTTACAGCGTTATTTTAAGGCAATGCAGTAAAAAGCAGTAACTTGTTCATCACCCAATAATTAGGAAATACAGTGTTTAAGCAATTTAAAAATAAAGTGATGGGTGCGCCAACAGCTATGGCCGGTTTAGCTTTGGGTATTGCTAGTATGGGATGGACATGGGAAAACGTTTTTAATTTAAACTCCCAAGGGCAATTTTTGGGAGCGGTACTAGCTGGCGTATTAGTTTTACTTTTGGCTGCTAAGTTTTTACTGCACCCTCACTTATTAAAAGCCGATTTAGCACACCCAGTTGCAGGAAGTGTGATCCCTACATTTGCAATGACTAATCTTGTTATTTCAAACTCAATTGGGCAATTTAACCCATTGGCTGGTGATATTATGTGGGTTTTAGCTTTTGTGCTGCATCTCACATTTTTGGTGAGCTTTTTATACCAGCGAGCAAAAAAGTTTAATTTTGAAGATATGGCGCCTAGCTGGTTTGTGCCACCAGTGGGGATAATTATTGCAGACATTACTTTTTCGGGAAATCCGACATTAGCGTGGTTAGCTTATAGTGCGTTAGTTATTGGTATATCAACGTACGCTATAATGCTGCCAATTATGTTTTATCGCTTTTTATTAGCATTAAAAAGTGACTACGAAATACAGCCAACACTTGCCATTTTAGCAGCGCCTGCCAGTTTAACATTAGCGGGATATTTTCATATTGTAGCTAATCCATCACTTTTTATAGTGGGCGCATTATTTATATTAGCGATAATAAAAACACTGATTGTTTATGTGTTATTTATAAAGTTATTACGCAGACCTTTTACGCCTAGCTACGCTGCCTTTACGTTTCCAATGGTTATTGGGGCAACTGCATTATTTAAAATGGCTGATTGGATGCAAAGTATAAACCTCGCAATACCATATGTAGATGCAGTTAATTACTTAGCTACGTTTGAGCTTATAGTTGCCACGGCAGTAGTGTGTTATGTAAGTGGTCGGTACTTTTGCCACTTTAAATTATCAAAACAACAGGTAACGTAAAGTTACTCTTGGATTACCTGTGGCTCATTACTTTCTTGTTCAGCTAGTTTTTCGCGCTCAGCTTTTGACACATAAGACGGTTTATTGCCTTTGTGCAATTTAGCGTTAGTGCGTTTATCTTTCTTTTGAAATTTAGTGACGATTTTTTTACGACGGTTCACAATTAAATACCCTGTTAATTTTAAGTCGCGCATTATACAGCCATCCTTATAAAAGCTGCTATATAAATATTCAGCTTAAGTTACCTGTGTGTTTAGCGTAAAGAGCTATAAGTAAGCGCTTCATAGCGTTATAATTACCGCTCTTAGTTATTAATTAAATGGGAATTGTTTTGAAAAAGTTAGCTTTAGCCAGTATTGCTTTATTTGCGTTTGGTGCTCATGCGCAGTTAAATAAAAATATTGATAGCGTTGCCGATTACGCAGTAAATACCTACCAAAATGCTCAAATACACACACTTACTAACTTAGTGGCTTTTCCGACCGTTAATAAGAGCGATATTGCCGCTCCTCAAAATCCCGATTTTATTGGGTTTAAAGCACTTTTAAAAATGAAAGCCGCAGAGCTTGGTTTTGACTATCAAGATTTAGGTTATACCGTATTAATAGGTATGGGCGAGCAAAGCGAAAAAGTAACGGTAGTAACGCACGGCGACGTGCAACCTGCTAATGCTAGCAAGTGGAAACAAAGCCCTTTTATTATTGATACATCTGAACCGGGAAAATTAGTTGGTCGTGGTACGGAAGACGATAAAGGTGCAATAGCAACAGCGCTTTACGCCATGAAAGCAATTAAAGATAAAGGCATAACCCTTAATAACCGAATTGAGCTTATGATTTACCTTGCTGAGGAGTCTGATTGGGGTCCGCTTACTCAATTTATGAAAACGTATGAACAACCAAAATATGCAGTAACGATTGATGCATCATACCCTGTAGTGGTTGCCGAGAAAGGCTGGAGCTTAATTGCACCTACTTTTAATGCAACATCACCACAAACGGGTTTATATGTAAAGGATGTAACTGGCGGTGCGTTTAGAAGCCAAATTCCAGAAGACGCCAGCTTAGTACTTCACAATGCAGACGCTGCACTTATTAATACATTAAAAGCAAAAGCCAAAACATTAAATAAAGTTGAGTTTAACTTTAGTGAAAAAAGTAATGGTTTAGCAATAAGTGTTAAAGGTATGTCGGCGCATTCATCAGAGCCGGAGTCGGGTATAAATGCCATTGCTTATTTAGCTGAGTTATTTAAAGGCGTGGAGCTTGAAAATAACAGTGACGGTGAGCTAATCGACTTTGTGAATCAGTTAATTGGTTTAGATATTCATGGTAAACAGTTTGGCGAAATAGCTTACAAGCACGACTTTATGGGTCCGATGACAGTGGCACCAACCGTTATTGAGCGCGATGGTAATGCGCTAACACTTGCTGTAAATGCACGTCGCCCTATGGGTAAAGACGAAGCTGTATTACAAAAGCAAATTGATGATGCGCTCGCTAATTGGCAAGCCACTAACAATGTAACGCTTGCCAACATAGAAACAATCATTGGCACACCTATGCTGCTTGATAGCGCGCCGCATGCGCAAAAGCTGCTTGATATTTTTAAGCATTTTACGGGCGACGAAAAAGCTGACTTTGTATCAATAGGTGGTGGCACTAACGCAAAGCTGTTTGATAATGCGGTATCGTTTGGTCCTTCAATGCCGGGTAAGCGCTACACAGGTCACTCAGAGCATGAATTTATGACCATTGAGCAACTTAAGCTTAATTTACGTATGTACACAGCGATGATGATAGAGCTAGGTAATATGTAGTTTAAGCGTACTTAGTTTCAATAAACTTAAAATAGGTGCTGGGTATTAATCAGCACCTATTTCCTCAAAATTTACTTCAGGCAAGTTTTCAAAGCTTGGTTTGGCAAATAAATACCCTTGCATAAGCTCAACACCTGCGTTTTTAAGCCATGTATATTCATCTACTGTTTCAATCCCTTCAGCCAGTGCGATAATATTTAAATCGCGAAACATATTTAAGCAATGAGTTACTATTAATTGGCGTTTTTTGTCGTTGCTTATATCGCGTATTAGCGCCATATCCAGCTTGATAATATCTGTTTGAAAGTCAGCCAGCAAATTTAAACCAGAATAACCTGCACCAAAGTCATCAGTGGCGGTTTTAAATCCGAGAGACTGATAGTAATCAACAACGCGTTTAATGTGTGCGGTGTCTTCTATTTTTTCTACTTCAGTAAATTCAAACATAATATTTTGAATTGGGAAGTTATACTTTTTTGCAGCTTCTAGTGTGGTGCGTATACATCGCTCTGGTTTATAAATAGCATTAGGTAAAAAGTTAATGCTTAGCATTGATGTTATGCCTAGCTTTGAGGCTAGTTGAATGGCTTTAATACGACAAAGCTGATCAAATGCATAGCGGTTGTCTTCATTCACTTTTGAAATGATTGAATAAGCAGACTCGCCATTTAAACCTCTAACCAGCGCTTCATAGCCATAAATAAGATTAGTTTTACAGTTTATAATCGGTTGAAAAGCCATAGAAAAATCAAATTCGAGATCGTTAGCGTCAGCACAGTTACTACACGTAACTTTTTCACAATCTTTTGATTTTTCGCTCATTTAGCTCATCCTTTTATGTTTATTTGTTTAGGTTAGTTGAGATTAGATTCTAACACAAATAGATTAAAGTATTGTTTTTTATGTTTTTACACATAATAAATGACTATGTAATTAAATGAAAATTGATGACTAATGTCAGATCACTTAGTGACATTTAGCAAGTGTGTACGTTGCTTATTAAAACAATAATAGCGACATACATTACTTGGAGAATATAAATGAGCAATACAGTGACATTAGGCAAAAAAATTAAAGGATATTTACTTATTTTAACTTTGCTAAGCGTTATAAATTTACTAACTTCGCCTAGTTATATATGGGTAGTATGGCCAGCAATTGGGATGGGAATAGGGCTTGTAGTAAGTACTTTGAGTAGGAATAAACCTAAAAATACTTCTTTATAATAAGCAAGCCAAGTAATTACTTGGCTTGCTTATTAGGAAACTGTCTAAATAGTAAAGTCTAAATATTTAAAATGCTGATTGAAGTGTCGCATCTAGTGATATTTCAGTATTTAAGAGCTTGGAAATAGGACAGTTCTTTTTGGTTTGCTCGCATAAGGCTTGGAACTGCTCATTTTGAATATCATCAATACGCGCTTTTACTTCAAGGGCAATATGCGTCACCGAAAAACCATCATCTACTTCATCAAGGCTTACAGTGGCTTTAGTATCAATTTTGTCTGCAGTAAAGCCTGCATCACCTAATGCAAGCGAAAGTGCCATACTAAAACATGCACTGTGAGCTGCACCTACTAATTCTTCAGGGTTTGAGCCTGCCTTATCTTCAAAGCGGGTATTAAAACCATAAGGTTGTTTATCAAGCGCGCCACTTTGAGTTGATATGCTACCTTTGCCTGTTTTAATATCGCCAGACCATGTTGAACTAGCCGTTTTTTTAATCGTCATCATCTTCTCCTTGCTTGAGTGTAAGCTTTTCAGGTTAGCTAAGCGTTATTTACAAAATAAACTTATATAAAGCCTTAAAAGCATTAATTGCTGATGATGTTGCAAAATAGACGCCAGTTAATTATTACTCTTATTTATTACGCCTGCAGCGCTCTGAACAGAAAATAACGTTATCCCAGTCGCACTGCCATTTTTTACGCCACGTAAAAGGTTTATTACAAATAGGGCATATTTTCTGAGGTAAGTTTAGTTTTTTGTGCGCCATGCTTACTTAGCCTTGCTGTTACTTTTAGTATCTGTTTTACTTTTTGTTCGAGTAACTTTTTGAGTACCCCCAACGTGCTTTTTAAGAATCCTCCCTATGGCGCGTTTAACATCGGCTCGCTCACGGTATTGCCATAAGCGTTCGCGTGCTTCTTTTGAGGCTGCTGTTAAATCAAGCATCGGTTCGGGATAATCCTCCCCTAACTTAAAGTCGTTAAAGAGTGCTTCCATCGGAGTTTGCTCCCAAGGTTGGTGTAAATATTCAATAGGGAGTTTTTCAAGCTCGGGGCACCACTTTTTAATAAACGAACCTGTTGGGTCTTGATCTTCTGATTGTTTAATTGGGTTGTAGTGCCTAATGGTGTTAATGCCTGTTACCGAGGCTTGCATTTGAATTTGCGGATAGTGAATTGCGGGCTCAAAATCTAAAAAGTAATTAGCGAGAGGAAAGCTTGCTTGCTGCCAGCTTATATTTAAATGATGCGTGACAAAGCTTACAAGCATGGCGCGCATTCTAAAGTTTATATAGCCGGTGGCTTTTAAGCAGCGCATGCAAGCGTCAATAATGGGAATACCTGTTTGACCTTGCGCCCAGCGTTCAATATCGTTTTTAACATGTTCATCATCACGATACGGAAATACATGATAACCCGGATTAAGGGCTAAAAACTCCATAGAACATTCGCTCTCAAACTTTTGCATAAAGTGGCAGTGCCAATGCAAGCGCGATACAAACGCAGCAAGCGGGCGCTTCCAGCCTCTTTTGTTAGGGTGTTTTGAATGATATTCATCAATGGCCATTTGATACACTTGCCTAAGGCTAATATTCCCCCACGCTAAATACGGCGAAAGTCGGGAGCAATGTGTTTGGCTTAAACTTGGGCTCGATATTCCTTTTTGATAACCTTTACCGCGCTCGGCAAAAAAGCTCTGCATTACAGTTCGGGCATGCAGCGGGCCACCTTGTTGAAAGCTGTCGTGATCTTGCGTGTAAGCGCTTGGTAGCTCAGGTGTTTGGTAGTTATTGAGGGTAATTGTTTTTATACTCTTCCAATTAGGAACTGCAATAGGTGCTTGCATTGTTTGCTGCCAGCGTTCGTTCCAATTATTACGATTTTTTTTGCCGCGAATAACCGCGCCTGTTTGCGACTCTTGCCAATTAATATGGTTATGCTGGCACCATGCTTTTATTGCTTTATCGCGCTCAAAGGTGTTGTTTAAGCCTATTTCTTGATGGCTAAAAATATTTACTATTTCAAACTGTGCCTTTAACGATTCAAGTAAATCGCTCATATTTAAATTAAATATATAAACACAGGCGTTAAAACGCGCTAGTTGCTTGTTTAACTCAACTATTGATTGATACACAAAGCGCCAGTGCCGCTCATTGTAGTGTGCATCTTCGAGCAGCAATGGCTCAAAGTTATAAAGTAATAGGGTAGGTAAGCCATTACTGAATGCATTTTTTAATGGTTGATGATCGCTAAGACGCAAATCACGTTTAAACCACACGATGTTTATTTTCATATAATTTGTTTATTGCTTTAAATAGAGATAAAAATTAGCTTGTTATTTAACTGAGTCAGCCAAACCTATACGTAACTACCTGGAATTAAGATTTAGTTTTAATGTATTAAAAGGAAAAGTATGTTTTTAGATTTAACTGTAAATAAAGAGCTTAATGTTTATTCGTATTTAGTTGGCGGGATCAGTCCTCGTCCAATTGCATGGATAAGTACATTAAGTAGCGACGGTGTGGCTAATATTGCTCCTTACTCATTTTTTACAGTAGCGAGTTGTAACCCACCAGTATTGAGTGTGACGCAAGTAAATCCACGCGATAAAGCAATCAAAGATACATTAATTAACTTATTAGCGACTAAAGAATGTGTAATTAACATTGTGAGCCATGAGCAGGTCGAAAAAATGAACCAAAGCTGTGCTAATTATCCTAGTGATGTTAGTGAGTTTGATGCTGCAAATATAACTAAAATTGATAGCCAAATGGTCGCAGTGCCGAGTGTTGCTGATTCAAAAGTACGCTATGAGTGTAAGCTACGCGAAGTTATTACTATTTCAAGCGAGCCAGGTGGCGGGCAAATGATGTTACTAGACATAGTGGGTATTTGTGTTGACGATGAAGTGTTTGTTGACGGTTATATTGACCCAACACTTTTAGATGCGGTAGGTAGAATGGGTGGAGATTACTATGCAACCACTAAAGACAAATTTGTACTTAAACGACCACAAATTTAGGGCGTGTTGATCTTTGTGGATTGAAATTTGTTCAATCTAGGGGCGATTTAATCGCGGCGCGAGGTTTGTAACCTAGTGGGCTAAGTAAAAACCGAGCAACAAAGAGTCAATCGTCCCTAGAAAGAACCCAAAGGGCAGCGCATGTTTGGTCTTTATGCTGCGTTATCGCCTATTTATGGGGAATAACCACACTTCATAGGCTCTGCCTTGCCTAAAAACCAAACATACTGCTGCAAATTCAACCACCAAAGATCAACACGCCCTAGTTTTATGTTTATTCTTCCTTAGTTTGTGCACAATGTTTGCACTTTTACTTGTTAACTTTGTTTTATTAAACGTTAAAGTAAAGGTTCAAACATTGAAAACACTTCTTAAAACAAAAGCCGCTAATGCAACTAAGTTATTTGCGTTAAGTGCGCTTTGTATCGCTTTAAGCGCATGTAATAGCGATTCAACAAGTACTGCAACAGACGGCGATACAGTCAGTTATAGTGCTCCAACGGTTGATGCTGGTATTGACCAAACTGTTAATGCGGGCGATACCGTTTATTTAAGTTCAACAGTTGAAGATGATGGCGAAGTATCTGTTAGCTGGTCACAAACATCAGGCACTACCGTTAGCTTATCTTCAAGTACTGCAACGTCTACTGAGTTTGTTGCACCTGAAGTTTTAACCGATGAAGCACTTGTATTTGAAATCAGTGGAGATGACGGCACAAACGATGTCGTTGTAGATACAGTTATAGTTAATGTTATTGCTTCATCAGACTCAGATACAGTTGATAATAGTGCAAAACTTACCAGCTGGTTAATTAACAACGATACAACCTCTACTTATATACAAAACAATGGCGCAGTGGTTGAAGATGTTCAATCAGTTGAAGTTGTTACCGTTACTGAGGAAGATGCTGACGTTGAATACATGTATGTGCAAACAACTGACATTCCTAAATATGACGTAACGCTTACACAAGACCAAGTAGACGCGTTAAATAACCGCCCGCGTGCAGCTACCGATTTTTATAACGGTGTAACCTCTGCAGCAGCAGGTCAAACTATTTCGTTTGGTGAAGATATTGGCTATAACAGCAGCACTGAAAACTGTGATGACACAGGCGGTGCAGGCTATTGGCCTCCAGGACCAGGTTGCCCGGCAGAACAAACAGTTGAGGCGTATTTTCCGATAACACCTACCGATTTATCTGACACTGAAACTTGTGAAACAGGTTTAGGTACAGTTGGCTTAATGGTTAATGGCACCAGTATATTTAACTGGGGCGATGGTATGAGCTACGGTAATAATATTTGGTATACATTAGCGCCCATTGCTGAGCAATATGATGTTGATGTGTGTGGCGGACATGCTGCTAACGGTGAATATCATCACCATTTTTATACTAGTTGCTTAGCTGATTTACTTGAAGATGATGGCGATGCGCATTCACCTATTTATGGGTTTGCAGCTGATGGCTATCCGCTTTATGGTCCTTATGAAAGTAACGGTCAACTTGCATTAAGCGGCTGGGAAATGCGTGATTATGGCGCATCAGAAAGTGAAGGTGGTTGTGGTACTGAGGGCGAGCGAAGCTGTACTTTAGTTGATCAATACGATGTTAGCCAAGGTACACAAACAAGTGATGCAGGTCCTGCTATTGGCGCAGAAGTGACTACGCTTTCAGGTAATACATTAAATGCTGATGACGGTTATTATTTTGAAGATTTCTACTACGCACAAAAAACAGTAACCGGTGCTCAATTAGATGAACATAACGGCCACGATACTAACGATGGCAAGGGTTATCACTACCATATAACACTAACTTTAGACAGTGATGGTAAATTACAGCCTTCTTTTCCTTATCAAATAGGGCCTCGTTTTAAAGGTCAATTAGCCGATAATTCAATTGGTCGCTGTGATACTGGCGAAACAATGGGTCCACCACCGGGAATGTAAGGAGTAACTATGCGTTATTTTAAATACGCATTGATCCTAACTACTGCTGCGCTATTGAGCTTTAAGCTCTTTGCGCAGCAGGAAATGATGGATCATAGCCATATGCCTATAGCAGTGCCAAGTGATACGCCAATCCCGGCATTAAGCCTTAAGTTATTAAAAGATAGTATGTCGGGTTATAACTTAATTTTAGATACTCAGCGCTATGATTTATCTGTACCCCCTGAGGGCGCAATGAACATGCAGCAAATGATGAGCGTTACTACAAACGATGACACGGGCTTTTTACAAGGTCATGCTCATTTATATATAAATGGGGTTAAAATACAGCGAATTTACGGACATGCATTGCATTTACCTGCTAACTTATTTAAAAGTGGTATAAATACCGTATCGGTTACTTTAAATAATCATGGTCATATGTATTGGACCGCTCAGGGCAAAAAAATAGTTGCTACGCTGTATGTTAACGATCAAACCAAAGAGTTTATAACATACCGATTTGAAAGCTTTCCTAGCAAGGTTGAAAACACTAATTAATGAAAATTCATAATAAACTTTTCTTAATACTATTTAGTTTTACCTTTAGTGTTATTGCAGGGCTAGTAGTACTTATACAATGGAGTATAGGGCAAGGCGTAATTGATTTTGTTAATGCAAAAGAAGTAAAAGCGCTTGAACCACTTGTTGTGCAACTTGCAAAGCAATACGAACAAAACCCCTCATGGGAACGTGTTGTCGGCAATGGCGAAAATTTTAGAAAACTTGTTGAATCTCAGCTAGAAAATAGCCAGTTTTTACCTAGGCCACCAGAAGGTCCGGGCCCCAGAGGGGGAATGATGCGACGGCCGCCACCCGATCATATTCGTTTAGGGGGAGAGCGCCGCCTACCACCTGAAAATATTGCTCACTACGCTTTGCTTGATGAAAATAAGCAGCGAGTAGTGGGTAAATACCTCAGCGATTTAAAATATATAACAACCCCAATTACAGTGGGCGATAAAACAGTGGGTTACTTAGCTGTATCTAAAAGAGATAGCTTGGTTGATGGTTATGAGCTTGATTTTTTACAGCAGCAAACTAACTACTTATGGTTTATTGCTTTAGCCGCTGTATTGCTTACATTAATGGTTACTTTTTTATTGTCTCGTCACCTAGTAAGCCCTGTAAAGCAAATTGCTAACGGTATGCATCGCTTAACGCAAGGTAATTACGAGACCAAACTTACGCTTGAGCGAAAAGACGAATTAGGCCAATTAAGCGAAGATTTTAATATCCTTGCATTTACACTCGCTAAAGATGAGCAAGTGCGCAAACGCTGGCTTGCCAATATTTCTCACGAGCTTAGAACGCCAATGAGTATTTTGCTCGGTGAACTTGAAGCTATGCTACTTGGAATACGTGAGCCTAATGCAAAAAATATTAACTCGGCTAACGACGAGGCATTGCATTTAAAACGCTTAATAGATGATTTACATATGCTCAATAGCGCAGAGTTAGGGGGTATGCATTACACTATGCAACCTACTGATATGGCTTTATTATTAAATACTATTGAGCAAAAATATCAGGTTGTGCTTGAACAACATAATATAAAAATTCACTTACTAAATAGCGCTAAACACATAACTGTACAAGCAGATAAAACACGCCTTTTGCAGCTGCTCGATAATATTTTAATGAACGCCGTGCACTATGCACAATGCACCACTATTTCATTAACGGCTAATAATATAAGCATTAAAGGGCAAACCTACTTAGAGCTTATAATTGAAGATAATGGCGTAGGTGTAGAGCAGTCGCATTTATCGCATTTGTTTGAGTATTTATATCGAGTAGATAGTTCGCGTAATCGCCAAGAGGGCGGTTCGGGCTTGGGCTTATCTATTTGCCAGCATATAGTTAAAGGCCATAATGGTGAAATAGCTGCTGAAAAAGCCACTTTAGGCGGTCTTGCTATTATTATTAGATTGCCAACTATTTAGTTTATAAAAATAAAGTTGAGGTTACTTACAGAGATGCCTATGAGTGAACAAATACTGATTGTGGAAGATGAAGTAAAGCTAGCTAACTTAATGAGTGACTTTTTAAGTAGCCATCATTTTGTTACTCATCAAATACATCACGGAAATGAAGTATTACCTTGGCTTGAAATTAACAGGCCGAGCGTAATTTTGCTCGACATAATGCTACCTGGTCAAAGTGGTATTGAACTATGTAAAGCAATCAGGCGCTTTTCAAATGTGCCTATTATTATGGTATCGGCAAAAGTAGAAGAAATAGATAGGCTGCTTGGACTTGAGTTAGGTGCAGATGATTATATTTGTAAGCCGTTTAGTTATGCTGAGCTGGTGGCGCGAGTTAAAGCTATATTAAGGCGATTAAGTAACGCAAGTGATGTTACAGAGTCAACAATGAAGCTCGACGAGAGCACCTACAGCGTAAAATACAAATCAAGCAGCATAGAGCTAACGAACTTTGAATTTCAGCTATTTAAACCTTTGTTTAACAACCCAAATCGTATTTATTCGCGCGATAGTTTAATGGACACTATGTACGCCGATCAGCGTATTGTGAGCCATCGTACTATTGATAGCCATATTAAAAAGTTGCGTAAAAAACTAGATGAAGTGACACAAACTGAAAGTGTTATTCAGTCTGTTTATGGGGTTGGCTACCGATTTGTGCACCCGCAGTAAGAGGTATTAGTAAGCTATGACGATGAGCTACTCATCATCGTCAGCATTTTTAATTCGCTCTAAGCGGTCAAACTCTTCGTATTCGGCAGCTTGAATTTCATCAAGAATAGAATCTACATCGGCAAGTTCGTCACTGTCTTCAAATTCACCAGTAAGCGTTGAATTAGGCGTTAAATTTGCCTCTTCAAATAATGCCCACATTTCTTTAGCGTATTGAGTTTTTAGTATGCTTGGCGCAAATTCACCATAGTAGCGGCGTATGTTATTTACATCGCGTGCAAACATAGCTTGTGCACTGTTATTTGCTGAAGCGTTAACTGCTTGCGGTAAATCTATAATTACAGGGCCGTTATTATCTACAAGTACATTAAATTCAGATAAATCGCCGTGTATTATACCTGCGCAAAGCATAAGCTTAATGTAATGCATCATGAGTTTATGCTGCTCAATCGCTTGCTCTTCACTAAAAACGACATGTCCAAGTTGAGGGGCTACGTTACCGTCCTCGTCCGACACGAGTTCCATAAGCAGCACGCCATCAATACAAAAGTAAGTATCAGGAACACGTACACCCACGCCAGCTAAACGAGATAACGCATCAACTTCGGCATTTTGCCAAATCTCTTCTTCTAATTGACGGCCATAGCTAGAACGTTTACCCATAGCACGCGCTTGGCGTCCACCACGTACTTTTCGGCCTTCTTGGTATTGTGCCGCTTTTTTAAAGCTACGTTTAACCGCGTCTTTATACACTTTCGCACAGCGAATGTGCTCACCACAGCGGACAATAAATACATCGGCTTCTTTACCGCTCATTAGTCGGCTTATAACTTCGTCAATAAGGCCATCATCAACAAGGGGTTGTAGGCGTTTAGGTATTTTCACAGATTGCCTGCTAAGTAGGGTTGGTTATTAATCATTATTTATGAAAGTGCTCTGTATTTGTTTGTTTAATTGGCTCAAGCAGTATATCAGCTTTGAGAATTAAGGGCAGTAACACTACTGCCTGAGAGTAATTAATCGTATTATTTTATTAGCTTATATATTGATTGCAAAGCAATCAACCAGAACTTTTTAAATAAGCATTTAGATTACTATTTTTTATTAAAATAATTTATTACTTCCTCATTATTTGCACATTGTTTGCGTTTTTAAAGCGTAAGCTTAGTTTAATTCTTAAATACGAGGTTATTACTATGAAGCATTTTTCAACTCTTGCCACTGTGGCAATATTATCTATTGCTTTTTCAGCTAATGTAGCTGCTCGAGGCGGTGACAATCCTCCTGAAAAACCTGACTTTTCAACTATTGATACTGATGGTGATGGCGTAATTAGCTTTGAAGAGTTTAGTGCTAAAAAACCGCCACACGGCGATGCACAAACAATTTTTGATTCTATAGATGCCGATGGTAATGGCGAAATTAGTGAACAAGAACTTAGCGATCATAAACCACCTCGTCGTGAACGCTGAAAGGATACTAAAATGATTAATAGTATTAACAGTAGTTCTGCGAATTTTATGCCGCAACAAAGTAGTCAGGCTGCAAAACTAACAACAGAGCAAAGCGATTTTGTTAAAGAAACGCTTGCAGAGTTTGACGCTGAAAACTTAACCGAAGAAAACGCGCAAAGTATTCAAGCGGCATTTAAAGAACAAGGTATTGAACCAACAAAAGAGCTTGCTGATTTAATGAGCGAACTTGAGTTTGATGCTAAAAGCATTGGTGATGCAGGACGAGTGGAAGGTCAAAGACCGCCACCGCCGCCACAGAACTCATTAGAATCAGTAGATACAGACGAAGTAGTCAGCTACTTAGATGAGCTATTAACTGAGTATTCAAGCCAGTTGTCTGATGAAGATAAAGAATCAATCCTTGCATCAGTACAAGAGAAGTTTGGTTTAAGTGAAGGCGATTCACTGCTAAATGTAACTGCTTAGGTGTTATAACTTAGAGTAAAGCTGACTGTTACTCGAAAGTCTTAAGTCCAAAGCTCAACGGTTAACTCTGTTGGGCTTTTTTATTGGCTTAATTTAAGCGTGTTTCTATTTTGCTGGTGCCATCTTCTTCGGTAAATTTAAATACAAAATCTTTTTTACCGTCTTGGTTTATATCTACTAGAAGAATATCTTTATTATTTTTAGGCAGCGTTAGTTTTAATTTTTTACGTTTATCATTTAGGAGTGAGTCTTGCTCTCCGTAATAAATATAGAGCGTTTTTTTACTGTATTTGTATACTGCGTCAATATAGCTGTCGCCGTTAATATCACCTAAATATAGGGCTGGCTCGGAATCATCGCCGTTCATTCCTACTTCCATTTCTAAATCAAGTTCTATACTCGATTTATTGGCAAATGAGCCGTCGGGTTGCTGCTTATAAATGTTCATTTCTACATCTACATCAGTACTGCCACCGCCCAATGCCATAGACGCAATAGTACCTAAGCCAATATCTAAATCCATTTTTTGTAAATCAATTAAGCCATCATTATTAAAATCAGTTTTGAGCAATAACTCACTAGGGCCTTGTGTTTCAAATAAGGTAATGGGCGTATTACTAAAGCCTTTAGCACTTCCTAGGTACAAAGTATGTGCTATTTTTATATCTAACGAATCCATACCTTGCGTTGGCTTAAACTGTCTAGTTGTAAAATCTAGAAATCCGTCGTTATTAATATCAATAATTTGCTTTATTTTGCGAGTTTCGCCATTGCTTAGCTCGCCTAATTCGATGTTAAAATCAATTGAGGTGAGCTTTTGCTCAAAGCCTTCTGGATTAGCAAGTAGTACATCTGCTCCAAAGTCATTTGAAAAAACCAAGTCGCTTAACCCGTCGTGGTTAAAATCAATAACGACGGGTTTATTGTTAATATTAACTTCTAGAGAAAGCCCTTTTCCTGAAAAGCTGCCTTCATACATAGGTGTTTGTTTAAATTTGTTAGGCTTAAAGCTGCCATCTTTATTTTGAATGTATAAAGTACTGCTTGCTAACCCAGGGATGAAAATATCGCTTAGACCGTCGTTGTTGGCATCGAAGACAAAGTCTACTTTTTCAAATTTATCTATTTTTAATTGATTTAGAACCGACTCATAATTAAACAATAGTGTTGGTTTACCAGCATGGGCTTTGTATACGCCATCACTTGTTAGTACGAGTGCTTGTTTATCGGTAATGTTAGCAAGTGTAGCCACATCAAACCCGATGGCATTTTTTGGTAAAGCAAGTTCACTACTTAGTGATGTGAGTAAATTGATGGCTTCTAATTGTTTTGATTCTTTATTATATGCAAATAAAATCTCTGAATCGGTTGATACTAATTCATCCGTTGTTTTTATTGCTATTGTTTGAGCTATAGCGCTAATGGGGGTAAGTAAAGTGATGAGTGAATAGCAAAGTGGTTTTATCATGCAAATCCCTTTTTTATATTTAGTTGTATCGTTACATTTTTATTATTCACTTATATAAGCAACATCAGCGCACAACTTAACGTAGGGTCCAGCACTGGCGGTTTGCTAATTAGCGTAAATTTAAACGTAATACACTTATGTAAGTTGGTTTATATTTAGCCTACGCTAATAACTATGTACTGGGTGTAAGTAATTGTAAGATTATGTTTTAAGGAGGGCTTGTTGACCTTTCAGGATTGAAAATTTTCAACCCAAGGAGGGTCTAATCGCGGCGCGAGGTTTGTAACCTAGTAACAAAGAGTCAATCTCCCCTAGGCAGAACCCTTCGGGCAGCGAATGTTTGGTATTTATGCTGCGTTATCGCCTATTTATGGGGAATAACCACACTACATAGGCTCTGCATTGCCTAAATACCAAACAGTATGCTGCAAATTTAACCTCGAAAGATAAACAAGCCCTAATAAGAAAGGTAGTGCAAAACTCATATGGCAGTTAAGCGCTTTTAGCGGGTTTTGGTTATCAACGGCACAGCTTATTTTGCTCATTTAAATAAGCATCTACAAAATCTACTTCCATCGGTTTTGAAAAGTAATAACCTTGCAGGTGAGATACACCAATATTAGTAAGCGTGTTTGCTTGTTCAATAGTTTCAACGCCTTCGGCAACAACAGTAAAATCTAAAGATGAGGCCATTTGTACAATTGCATGAATAATACTTAACCCTCTTTTATCCATATTTTGAATAAAACTTCTGTCTATTTTTACTATATCTACACCAATATCAAGCATGCTTGATAGTGATGAGTAGCCAGTTCCAAAATCATCAATTGAAATACAAAAGCCTTGTTTTTGTAGTGCTTTAACGGCTGTCAAAAACGTGAGTTTATCTTCGGCAAATACTGATTCGGTAATTTCTATATGCAGATCTTTAGGCTCTACTTGGTGATTGTTTACTATTTTTAATACCTTAGTTACAAAATTTGGATCTTGTAATTGTATTACCGATACGTTCACGCTTACTGCAATTTTTGTCGGTAAATGGTTGAATTTATTTGCTTGTATACATGCTTGTTCTATGACCCAGAGGCCCATTTGGGTTATTAAACCGTATTGCTCGGCAATAGTTATAAATTCATCAGGGAAAATATTTTCACCGTCTAGTTGCCAGCGTAATAATGATTCGAAAGAGGTTACTTTTGATGTTTTACTATCTACAATTGGCTGAAATACTAGTCTTAAACTGTTTTCTTCTATGGCACTGGCTAGGCGTTGACTCAACAGGTACTCTCTTTCTTGTTTTAATTTGAGTGAATCGTTATAAATATTGATATTACCTTTAGCCATGCGTTTTTGGTGATACATTGCAATATCAGCAGAGCGAATTAAGGTATTTAAATCACTCCCGTGCTCAGGGTACATGGCCATTCCAATAGTTGCTGATACCCATTTTTGATATTTATATGTTTCATGCTCGGCGCTAATGCTTTGAAGCACTTTATTAGCAAACTCGATAAGCTCAGTTTGGTTTTGATACGTTGCTAAAATTAAAAACTCATCCCCGCCCCAACGGCATTTATAGAGTTTTTGGTTGCATACATTACTAATTCTCAGTGCTATTTCTTTTAATACTTTATCGCCCACCTTATGACCCAACGAATCGTTGATTTGCTTAAAACCATCTAAATCTACAAATAATAAAGCAAAGGGTTCTTTAGGGTTATCTGCTAGTTGTTTGTTTGCATTTTTTAAAAATGCGGTACGGTTTAATAGATTTGTGAGTGGATCGGTATTCGATAAGCGGTAAATTTCTTCAGTGCGTTGTTCGACCTTGTTTTCCACTTCATTAAGCAGCTCTCTGTTTTGGTTTTTGAGCTTGATTGCACTGTGTGTAAATGTGGCTGATTTGTACGAAGAGGCAATCATGATTGTGGCAAAAGTTAAACCTAATAACCCCAATACGTGTTGGTAGTGATCGTTTGAAAGCGCTAGCAAAAAAGAGTAGGGCGCCAATAAAGTAAAACTATATAGAACAGCGGTAAAACGACTTCCAGACAGCAAATTTGCAGAGCCACCGGCAAGCGCCGATAAAATAGCGATGGTCGTAGTAACTTCCACCGTAGATGAAGTGCTATGAAACCAAAGAGCATAACCACACCAAGACACGGCTGTTGATATACAGCCAATAGCAAAGCGATTTAGATAAGAATGTGTGTTGTAAGGTTGGCGAGAATTTTGAGCTTTCAAAAAAAGCCCTACATCAATAATACGTAAAGTAAGCACGCACATCATTATGCCTAACCAGACTACTTTATCGTGGTTAGTTTTCTCATTAGTTATATCAAAAGCAAATACTAAAGCAACGCTGACTAGTACAGAGACTGCAATTCCGGAAATAGCATTCGAGTATAAAATTTTGAGCGCTTCTTTTCGCTCATTATTACTTAAATTGTTATATGGCACTAATTAAAACCTTTTTCAAAAACAACCCCTAGGAAATTAAGTAAACCATTTAGCAAATTACACTAATGCAATACTGGTAATACAAAGAGCTTAATAAGCCTTTACGCAGCTAAATAAAACTTTAATGTAAAGTAAATATAGTTTACGGGAGGGATAAAAAAAGTTTAAAAAGTAAAAAGGCCCAAAATAAATATTTATTTTGAGCCTTAAAATTATCAAGCAGGTTAAAGTGTTAACGACTTTACTTGCTGTTCTATAGATTTAACCTTCGAAATCACTATCGTTATGGCGCTCTGCCATTTGCTCTTCTTCAGGACCCCATGTGCGATTTACGCGACGACCGCGCTTTACTGCGGGGCGCTCTGATATTTGCGTAGCCCAGCGTACAAGATGGGTGTATGAGGCAACATCTAAAAACTCTGCTGCATCATATAAAGCTCCAAGCACTAACGATCCGTACCACGGCCAAATTGCAATATCGGCAATTGAGTATTCATCACCTGCCATGTATTCATTTTCGCTTAAATGTCGATTTAACACGTCAAGTTGGCGTTTAGTTTCCATGGTAAAACGGTCAATAGGGTATTGCATTTTACTTGGTGCGTAGCTATAAAAATGACCAAACCCACCACCTAAGTAAGGTGCTGAGCCCATTTGCCAAAATAGCCAGTTACGACACTCTGTTTTAGCTTTTAGATCTTTAGGTATAAGTACATCAAATTTTTCAGCCAAATACTGTAAAATAGAACCTGATTCAAAGATGCGAGTAGGCGGCGTGGTTGAATGATCCATTAGCGCTGGGATTTTTGAGTTTGGATTAATATCAACAAAGTCAGATCCAAACTGATCGCCATCACCTATGTTTATTAAATATGCGTCATAGTCTGCATCGGTGCAACCAAGCTGTAAAAGCTCTTCAAACATGATTGTAGCTTTTTGGCCATTAGGTGTCGCAAGAGAATAAAGCTGAAATGCGTGCTCACCAATAGGTAGAGTTTTGTCATGAGTCGCGCCTGCAATTGGGCGGTTAATGCTGGCAAACTTACCGCCACTTTCACTTTCCCACGTCCATACTCTTGGTGGCGTGTATTCGTTTTTATCACTCATAAATAACCTCTGTTAGATGAAATACATATATGGTAAATGTGGCCATAAAAAATTAATTAAAGGCCCTAATACTTAATTTACCGACCTTTTAATTTATCGGCTTTTGCTAATCTATAACCTAAAAACAACCCGCTTAGCGCTCCAAATAAATGGCTTTCAAACGATACATGATAGCGCTGAGGTAAAACACCCCATATAAAACCGCTATAAAGTATAGCCACTACAACTGCAATTATAATTGATTTTAATGAGCGTCTTACTAAGCCGTAGCATAGAATAAAGCCCCATAAACCATATATAACACCGCTTAAACCAACATGTATGTTACTGCGCCCAAATGCCCAAACTAAGAGTCCACCGACTAGAGCGGTAAAAATAAATACGTTATAAAAACGTTTTACGCTGTACTGGCAAATTAGCCAGCTTAATACTACAAATGGGATCATATTACTGGCAAAGTGCCACCAGCTACCATGTAAAAAAGGTGCGCATAGTATGCCAATTAATCCTTGGATACTGCGTGGATATATGCCTAAACCATTAAGATTTATGCCAGGTAGACTATTGATCACCTGTAGTACGAAGCAAATAACAACAATACTAAATATTGCGAAACGGGTACTAGTTAGTAATGACAGTGTGGTTGGCTTGGTTGCCATATAATCGCCCTAATTGACTTTAAGAGTTGCCAGTATAGGAATTGTATTTGCTAATGAAAAGCAATTAAAAAAGCACAGCATAAAATGCTGTGCTTAATTTTAATTATTACTCACTATTAACCTAATTTAGTTAATAGTTTTTTTGCAGCTAGTTCAGAGCTTGCAGGGTTTTGGCCGGTAATTACTAAACCGTCTTCTAGTGCTAATACACCCCAGTCGTCAGTTTTTTGATAATCGCCACCTTTTTTAATTAGCTCGTCTTCAACTAAAAATGGCACGATATCGGTAAGTTGCACTGCAGCTTCTTCAGAGTTAGTAAAACCAGTTACTTTTTTACCCGCTACTAATGCATTGCCATCAGCATCTTTAACATTTAAAAATGCAGCACTTGCATGGCATACCGCAGCAACAGGCTTTTGCTCTTTAATAAAGCTTTCGATAAGCGAAATTGAATCAGTGTTGTCAACTAGGTCCCATAATGGACCGTGACCGCCTGGGTAAAATACAGCGTCAAAATCGCTAGATTTTACTTCACTCAACACTTTAGTGTTTGCCATAAGTGTTTGTGCTGCGCTATCGGCGTCGTAACGTTTAGTTGCATCTGTTTGAAAATCGACAAGTGTACTTGTCGGGTCAATTGGTGGTTGACCGCCAGCTGGAGACGCTAATGTTACTTCAACGCCTGCATCAACAAATGCATAATAAGGGGCTGCAAATTCTTCTACCCAAAAACCTGTTTTTTCGCCAGTGTTACCAAGTTCTGCGTGAGATGTAAGAACCATAAGTATTTTTTTAGACATTGAATATATTCCTTCTGATGATTTAAATTGGTTTATCTTGCTTACCAATTACTATATGCACTAACAGAGCTTTAAACAACGATGATAAATTTAACTTTATTGGTTTAATAATTGATACAATAGAGGGGTTGAATTTAAAACACGCTACGGAGCACATATGAAGGTGTCGTTTGAGCAGTTAAAGAGCATGGTTGTATTTGCGCAAATTGTAGAGCAGGGCAGCTTAACCGCTGCTGCCAAACAGCTAGGGCTTACGCGAGCAGTTGCAAGTTATCATTTAAAAAAATTAGAAACGCAGCTTGAAGTTACTTTACTAAATCGCTCAACCCGTACCATGGCGCTCACTGAAGCAGGCATTGCTTATTATGAGCGTTGTAGAATAATTACCGAACAAGCTAATGCAGCTAATCAGCAAATAGAAAATATAAAGAGTGAGCCACAAGGTTTACTTAAAATTAGCTGCCCTGTTAATGTGGGAATGCAGCTAATTGTGCCCGCAATAAATACGTTTAAGCGCCAATACCCTAAAATTAAAATAGACTTACAGCTTACTGACGATGTGGTTGATATTATTAAAAATGGGTTCGATTTTGCAATTAGGGGTGTGGCACTGAGTGACTCCAACTTGCAAGCAACCAAGCTGACGACAATGAGCACTTGTATTTGTGGCGCGCCGGATTATTTTACACATTTTGGTAAACCTAAAACACCTTTAGAATTGGCAGATCATCAATGGGTGGTTTATCAGCTAGGAAGTAAAACGTTAACACTTTCAAAAGATGGCAAAAAACACGACATTACAATGCAAGGCGCCTTAAGTACTAATAACGCAGCTGCACGTACTGCCTTTGTAGAAGCGGGGCATGGCATTGGGCGTATTCCGCTTTACGATGCGTGGCCTAAAGTACAAGCTGGGCTACTTGAAATAATATTAGATGATTATAAAAGCAAAGATATTGAACTGTACGGGGTATTTCCGCCAGGAGCTGCGGGTTCTAAAAAGCTACGGTTATTTATTGATTACTTAAAAGCGTATTTTGTAAAACAGCATACCGCCTTGGGTATGCTGAAAAGCGTTTAATTATTTTCGCTTTTAAAGCATTTATAAAACACTTATAAAGTACGGCTAAATAATGCAACCGCTTGTTGATACATATTAATTGCAAGGGCTGCATCGTATCGCTCACCTTCATCACGCATAAAGGCATGTTGGGCATTAACTTCTTGCCATTGGTAATTAATGCCTGTGTTTACGCATTGCTGGTATATTTTAGTGCGGCCTTCTTGTGGCACATGCGGGTCTTGTTTACCCCATATAAAGTGAATTTCGCCTTGTATATCAGCCATGCGCTCAAATGAGTTATTACCTGATTTTGCAGGTAATGTATTGCTATGAATATCAGTCGCGTATAAGCAAAAAGCCGCTTTAATTTCAGGATTAAGCGCCGCTCTGTAAGCTAAATGCCCGCCAATACATACGCCCATAGAGCCTACTGTACTTGTGCAGTAATGTTGCTGCTTTATAAAGTCGATCATGGCTTGCGTGTCGCTATCATGATGCTCAAGTGGCTTTGCCCACTTATCTGCATTGCCTTTGTCTTTACCTGCATCGTCGTAAGCAAGCACAGTGCCCATAGGATTTAACTCGTGAAACACTTCCGGTACTAATACCACAAAGCCATGGCTTGCTAAAATAGCTGCGCTGCGTGCAATAGGTGCAGTTTGCTGAAATATTTCAGAATAAAAAATGATAGCAGGGAATTGCCCTTGCGCCTGAGGGCGATATACGGTTGTTCGCATTAAACCTGTAGGTGTTGGCAAGTCTGCATTATGTTGTTGAATTATCATAAAAGCGCTCAGTTAAATAAAATTATATAATGATATGGTAACTGAGCGCGATAAAATAAACGACTTTTGTTGTCGAGTATTTAAATACTTGCAGGCATTTTATTACAACTAGCGTAATAACTTACGGTAGCCGGCCAATCTGAAAATATAGCCATTACCCCCACGTCTTTTGCGAGTACATCAACGACTGTCATCATATCGCCATCGTTATCTATAACATCAGCAATAGATTGATAGTAATAACCACCACCTTCATTAAGCGGACCTGAGCGCTCAAGGCTCCATGCAATAAGCTCTAAACCTGCTGCTTTTGCGTCAATTGCGTATTGTGATGGCACGATATTATTTTCGTTATCTATTGTTAGCATCATCCAAATAGGAGGGGCTAAAATTTTAACGCCGTCAGCCACAAGTTCATCCATACCCGGTTGCCATGTTTGTGGGTTACTTGGATCAAATCCGGCTTCACTGTCGCGACCATCTAGGTATACGCTTTTATCTGCAAAGTCAGGGTTAGTGTTAATCCAGTATTTTACGTCATCAAGGTTAAACGATTGCGGATAAACTTTTGAGGCTGGCACGCCCATTTGTGTGTACTCGTCTAGCATTTTTTGCGCATATTGCTCTTGCGTCATTCCATCAAATGGCATGCTTACTTGTGGCGATTTAAGTTCTGGTGTCATTTTTACACCTAGCTGATTAAACAGTGCAATGCTTTGTTTATGGGTCATCAATGTGCCGTTGGTGGCATATAAGTCAGTGCGCCAATTTGGTGTACCATCCATGTAGTCGGCAACGGTCGTTGCATTAGTGTTTGCACCATCCATTTTACCTTCAAGGGTTAAAAATTCCGCTAAGCTTATATCACTGGTGCAGCATTTAGCTGACGCAGCAATACCATTAGTAGGGTCTGCTGGTGTAAATGGCACACTGCATTTAGCTGCAAGCTCAGGAATGGCTAATATATTAGTTGTGGTGTGTAAGTCGCATTGAGAGTGACGACATACTAGTTCTTTATCGTTTGTAAATGTAACATCGCATTCAACAATGCCTGCGCCCATTCTAGCTGCAGCAATGTAGGCTTCTTTGGTATGCTCGGGGTATTGCATTGATGCACCGCGATGACCAATAGAAAAATCGGTACGGTAAAAAGGACCTTCACTGCACGACTCTAGTTGTGTTTTTAAAGCGCTGTCGCTCATGTCATTAACTAGATAATAAGGGCGAGTGCCTAGTTGAATATCTGGCGCACTACCACTTGGTACCTCTACAACAATGGGCGTAGGTACTTCAACAATTTCCACTTCGGTGTTGGTAACAACCACCTCTTTTTCTACTATTTCTACATCGTCGTCGCAGCCAGCAAGTGTGGCTAACAATATACAGCCTGTAAGTAAGGTAATACGTTTCATTGTTTATCCTTAAAAAGTAAAATTTGTACTACCTTAATGATTATTAATGACAATTTAGCTACAAGTTTATTAATTTACTTTTTATTAAGCATTTGATTCACTAATAATGCACCTAACATTATAGCTGCACCAATACTTAACCTAACTATGTCAGCATCTCTGTTCCAAATAAGCACGTTAACAATAATCCCTGCTGGGATAAGTAAGTTATTCATGACTGCCAGAGCTCCAACGTTGACGAGTGTTGCGCCTTTATTCCACATAAAGTAACCAAGGCCTGATGCAACAACCCCTAAATAAATCAGTATGCCCCACTGAGTAGAAGTGGTTGGTAATTTGTTTGAATTACCAAATAATGCATAACAAATTGTGGCAATAATAAGTGCGCCTATAAAAAACCATCCAAATACGGTTTTATCATCAAGCTTATTGTTCATCATTAAGCGTTTATAGGTTACTTGGCCTACAGCAAAACTTATGTTCGCACCTTGAACTAATAATAAGCCAATTATGAAATTGCTATTTAGGTTTTCGTAACGAATGGTAATTGCACCAATTACAGCAATAAGTGCGACTATAAAAAAGCGTGGGTTAAAATGTTTGTTCAATGCATCATTTAGCAAGGTAATGTACAAAGGAGTCATTACTGTAAATAGCAGTACTTCGGGGACGCTTAAAAATAAAAAGGAGTGGTAGTAAAAGCTATACATAACACCAAGTTGTATAGCGCCAATCAGCATGAGCTTTAAGGCTAAAGGTTTAGGTGTTTGTTTAAACTTTAAAAATGGTAAAAATACGAGGGTTGCTAGTGCTATGCGAATTAACACACTAAACCATGCATCAACCTGACCTGCTAAATACACGCCAATTAAACTAAATGAAAATGCCCAAAGTAAAGTTACTGCAAATAAGTACCGCATAGCCGTCGTCTTTTAATAATTAATGGCAGCAGTTTATCTGTTATAAATTAATGTATAAACAATAAAAGCCCGCAAGCGGGCTTTTATAAATTTAGTATATCAATAAATTAGTTTATTGATTACTCAACTAAACCACGGCGCTTAAGTAGTGCGTCGGTAGTTGGTTTCTGACCTCTAAACTCAATGTAGCTTTGCATTAAGTCGCGGCTGTTACCTTTTGATAGGATTTCTTTACGGAACTTATCACCATTTTTACGTGTTAAGCCGCCGTTGTTTTCCATATGTGCAAAGGCGTCTGCTGCAAACACTTCAGTCCATAGGTACGCGTAGTAACCCGCTGAATAACCACCTGCAAATGTGTGGCTAAAGAAGTTTGATTTATAACGCGGTGGAACAGGGTAGTAAGCAATACCGTGTTTTTCTAGCGCGTCTTGCTCAAACTTTTGAACGTCAGCTACTTTTTTATCAGAACCAAATGAATGCCATTCCATATCAAGTAGTGCAGCGGCTAAGTATTCAGTAGTGCCGTAACCTTGGTTGAATTTTTGCGATTCAAGTACTTTATCAAGTAAAGCTTGTGGAATTGGCTCACCTGTCTTGTAATGCTTAGCATAGTTTGCAAGTACTGTTGGTTCAATCATCCAATCTTCATTTGCTTGCGACGGAAACTCAACAAAGTCACGTGCCGTTGCAGTACCTGCTAGGCTTGGGTATTTAACATCTGAGAATAACCCATGTGCAGCATGACCAAATTCATGGAACATAGTAGACACTTCATCAAATGTCATTAGCGTAGGCTCGCCTGCAGCAGGTTTTGGAATGTTCTGCGCATTGTAAATAACAGGTTTGGTGCCTTTTAAGCCGCTTTCGCTAACGTATGCACTCATCCATGCGCCGCCACGTTTACCTTCACGTGCATATGGGTCTAAGTAAAATAAACCAATAGCGCTGCCATCAGCGTTAAATACTTCGTATACGGTTACATCTTCATGATAAACAGGAAGATCTTTACGTTCTTTAAACGTAATACCGTACAGTTTGTTCATTGCAAAGAATAAGCCATCGTGAATAACCGATTGCATTTCAAAGTATGGTTTAACAAGTGCTGGATCTAAGTTGTACTTTTCTGCACGTACTTTTTCAGCATAAAAAGTCCAATCCCATGGTTTAAGCTCAAAGCTTTCGCCTGAATCGTTAATCACTTTTTGAATAGCGGCTGCTTCAATTTTTGCTTTTTCAACTGCTTTTGGTGCTAGGTCATCAAGGATGCCGTAAACGTTTTCAGTTGTTTGCGCCATACGCGACGTCATTACATAAGAAGCCCAATCTTTGTAGCCTAAAAGCTCTGCTTTTTGAGCGCGTAGGTTGGTTTCTTTAATAATAATAGGGCCGTTAGTTTTTGCTGCACGGTTTGCAGAAGCTTTAAAAATTCGCTCACGTAGGTCGCGGTTTTCAAGGCTGCTTAAAATTGGTTGTTGCGTTGTATTTACCAAAGTGATCATGTAGCCGTCTTTGCCCGCTTTTTTAGCTGAAGCTGCAAGGCCTGCAATTTCGCCTTCAGAAAGACCCGCTAATTCACTTTTATCTGTAACTACAATAACGTCTTCTTTAAACGATTTTAAAATGTTTTGTGAAAACGCAGTAGATAGCTGAGCTAGCTCTGAGTTAATTTCACGCATTTTAGCTTTTTCAGCGTCATTTAATTTAGCACCTGCTTTTACAAACTGCTTGTAGTAAAAATCAACTAGGCGTTTATCTTCTGCGTTTAATTTATCTTGATTGTCGTAAATTGTTTGTACGCGCTTAAATAATTCACCGTTTAAGTAAATATCATCCGAGTGAGCAGATAGTACCGGCGCCATTTTTTTGCTAATGCGTTGGTATTCGTCATCTGAGATTAAGCCTGATAAATTGAAAAACGCAGCCGATACGCGATTTAATAGCTCCCCTGACAATTCCATTTTAACTAAAGTATTTTTAAATGTTGCAGGAGCAGGGTTGTTAGCAATCGCTTGTACTTGCGCTGTATGCTGCGCAATACCAGCGTCAAAGCCTGCTTCGTAGTCTTTTGTACCAAATTTATCAAACTCTGGTGCCATGTATTGTAATGGGCTTGGCTTAAATAAAACATTGTTTGCGTTCATGTCTTGCACTTGTGCTGCACCTTCTTTTGCCATGTTTTGTGTATCGTTAGATGAACAGGCCGATAATATTAAGGCACTAGCAATAGTAGTGGCGATCAGGGTTTTACGCATAATAACTCCATAGAAAGATTAGCCGGAATAGGCTTTGCGAGTCGAAAAACCTAGTTAACTTATCAAATTTTGGCGTTTATACAATAAAGTTTATCGGTATTAAGGGGGATTTGAACGCAAATTAGCTAATATTTAGCTTTAAGGGAGGTAAAAGTAGCTCTAAAAGTAAACACCTGAGCTACTTAATAAGTCGTTGAGTCATAATTGCTTAGTTATATCCAAGTACAAATTTTCTCTCAGAGCCAAAGTTGCTAGGTTGTTGTTGGCCAAACTCTTTGTTGATAGATGCCAGTGTTTGCTCTTGTTCTGCAAGAAGGCACAAAATTTTATTTCGGTAATCTAGGCTGCTTTCAAATAAATGTAAGTCTACCTGCGGCTGCAAAGTAGCGAGTCTTTGATTTAAAGTAAGTTGTGTCATAGGTGATCTCCAGTGCTTGTACACTATTTATATAGCACTCGGTGCAATAAATAGTTAATAAATTGTTCATAAAAAGTATATTGAACTTATTAACTTGGCGTTTTAGTTATATTATGACTGCTAAACTTACCCAACACTGAACCGCTTTCACTTTATAGCGATTTAAATTTAAAGCGCTCCTTTGCTTGTTTTGGAAAATAAATGACCTTAGAACACATAAACCAAATTCTTGCCTTTGTTGTATTTAGTTACAGCGATGTACACATTACCGTAGCAAAAATTATTAAAGTGCCTTTAATACTTTTCGCTATTTGGTTTATTGTGACGCGTATTGGCAAGCTAATAACAAAAACATTATTGGCAAAAAAGTTAAGCCAAGATGCCGTGCATTTATTTACACGTATCTACTTTATTTTAAGTATCGCTATTTTAATTTTTACATCTTTAGAAGTATTAAGCATACCGCTTACTGCGTTTGCTTTTGTTTCAGGTGCAATAGCTATTGGTGTAGGCTTTGGTGCTCAAAATATTATCAATAACTTTATTAGTGGCTGGATATTAATGTGGGAACGCCCAATACGTATTGGTGACTTTTTAGAGGTAGGCAATGCAAAAGGCGTGGTAGAAACAATTAATACTCGCTCAACGCGTATTCGCCGAAATGACGGCGTACATATGCTTATTCCTAATTCTCAATTGCTCGAAAATACAGTAACAAACTGGACGCTAATAGATGGCAATGCTCGCTCATCGGTCAGTGTAGGCGTTGCGTATGGAGCAGACGTGATACTGGTTAAAAAGCTTATTCAACAAGTGCTTGATGATCATGAAGCAATATTGGCTAATCCAAAGTCATCGGTGTTATTTGATGACTTTGCAGATAGCTCGCTCGTATTTAACGCTATTTTTTGGGTGTGCGCCGAGTCTGAAACCATGCTTAGAAAAGTACGCAGTGATATTCGTTTTAGTATTTACGCTGTATTTGAAAAGCATGATGTAGTGATTGCTTTTCCGCAGCGTGATATTCATATCGACGGTGAAATTGCATTTAAGCGCTCATAGCTCAAATATGGTAAATATTAAAAGTCGCTCTTGGGCGGCTTTTAATAAAAACACAGGTGTTTCTATTTTAGGTTAACATGTAAAACAATCCCTTCTTCCTACTCCATTTTATTAAATCCAATAAAGGACATATGTCCTCAATATTAGAATTTTGCATCTAAATAGTGATAAAAACACGTGATTTTGTAGTTAAATGTTGCAAAAAAGTTTCTAATTATGTCTATATTTATGCAGTAAAATTGTCACACAATGGTATAATCTTAATCGTTCGTTCAGCCTTATAACATCGTTTTTGTACTCTCGGTAATAAGGTCCGCGCGCATGACGCAAGTCGCGAAAAATTGAACGAGCCCGCAATGAATACATTGCGCAACACAAAAAACCGTTGAACAAGAGTGCACAAAAAAGGTTAAACCCAACATGAAAGCAATGAAAAGATCTACGTTAGCTACCCTAATCAATGCAACGTTGTTCTCTGCAGTAGCAGGTACTTCATTTTCTTCTTTAGCTGCTGAAGAAAAAACAGCTAAAAAAAGTAATCAACTAGAAGTTATTCAAGTAACAGCTCGTAAACGTGTAGAAAACGCTCAAGAAGTACCAGTAGCAGTATCTGCTCTACAAGGTGATAACCTTGATGCGTATAGCTCAGCTGGTATGGATATTCGTTTTTTAAATGCGAAAATCCCAAGTTTATCTATTGAATCTTCATTTGGTCGTTCATTCCCACGCTTTTACGTTCGTGGTTTAGGTAATACCGATTTCGATTTGAATGCATCACAACCAGTATCACTTGTTGTTGATGAAGTAGTTCAAGAAAATGCAATTTTAAAAGGCTTCCCAGTATTTGATGTTGAACGCGTAGAAGTATTACGTGGACCACAGGGAACTTTATTTGGACGTAACACGCCGGCTGGCCTTGTTAAGTTTGATACTGTTAAACCAAGCCAAGAATTTGATGGTTATGGCTCTGTTTCATACGGTAGCCGTGGCGCTGTAGACACAAGTGGTGCTGTAGGTGGTGCTTTAACTGACCGTTTATCTGCTCGTGTTTCATTATTATGGCAAGATAAAGACGATTACATTGATAACCAAGCTCCAGGCTTTGAAGCTAAAGACGAGCAAGGTGGTTACACTGAAAAAGCGGCACGTGTTCAATTTTTATATGAAGGCGATGATTTTACTGCTTTATTAAACTATCACACACGTGATTTAGATGGCTCGCCAATTGCCTTTCGTGCAAATGTAATTAAAACGGGTACTAACGAGCTAGTAGATAATTACGAAAGTGATGTTGTTTATCAAGATGCAGCATCTCGTTCTACTCAACAAGTAGAATCTGAAGGTGCAAGCTTAAAGCTTGAGTGGGAACTTAAAAATCACACAATCACTTCAATTTCTGCATGGGAAAGTGCTGAAATTTATTCTCGCGCTGACATCGACGGCGGTTACGGTGCTTCTTATATTCCAGATTTCATGGGGCCTGGTTTTATCCCTTTCTCTTCAGAAAGTGCTGATGGCATTCCAGATCACGACCAGTTGACGCAAGAGCTACGCTTATCTAGTAACTTTGATGGCGATTTAAATTATCAAGTAGGTGTTTTTTACTTCGATGAAGAACTAACAATTGAAAACTACAGCTACGATACATTCTCAACACCCGATGCTGGTGCTTTAAATGGCTATGTTCGTCAACAGCAAGATACTACAGCTTGGGCTGTATTTGGTTCTGTAGATTATACTTTTTCAGATGATTTAAAAGTAACAGCGGGACTTCGCTACTCTGATGACGATAAAGATTTTGTCGCTGACCGTACACTTAGCCCAATTGGCGGTGGTGCTTTACTAGTAGAGCGTGACGTTAGTGACGACCATGTTAGCTGGGACTTATCTGCAAATTATAAAGTAAACGATGATGTTAACTGGTACGGCCGTGTAGCAAATAGCTTCCGCGCACCTAGTTTACAAGGTCGTATTTTGTTTGGTGATGATGTAACAACAGCTGAGTCAGAAACTGTAACATCGTACGAAACGGGTATTAAATCAGACGTGTTAGATGGCCAAGGTCGTGTTAACGCGACTGTGTTTTATTACACAATGGACGACCAGCAACTTACCGCTGTAGGCGGTGGTGCTAACTTTAACCGTTTAGTTAATGCTGATAAAACGACTGGCTATGGTTTTGAGTTAGATACGCAGTGGGTATTAAGCGATGAGTTTAATGCAACGTTTAACTTGAGCTACAATAAAACAGAAATTAAAGATAACGATTTAGCTGTCGCTGTTTGTGCTCAATGTACTGTAACTGACCCAATTAATGGTTCTGGTCTTGCTGTACTTGATGGTAATAGCTTACCGCATGCTCCTGAGTGGATCTCTAACTTTACGCTTCGCTACACTAAAGAACTTGCCGATGGTAACTTCTTCGCAAGCGGTGATATTTCTTATCGTAGTAAAATCAATATGTTCCTTTACGAATCAGTAGAGTTTGAAGGTAAAGAGCTTATTGAAACAGGTTTGCGTACAGGTTACACATGGTCTGAAGGCGATTACGAATACGAAGTAGCCGCTTTTGTTCGTAACTTATTTGACGAGCAACAAGTTATTGGAGCTGTAGACTTTAATAACAATACGGGTATTGTTAACGAAGAACGTTACGTAGGTGCTGAGTTTAAAGTTAGATTTTTCTAACTAATAGCTAAAAGTATTTACTTTAAAAGCCTGCATTGCGCAGGCTTTTTTATTTGTATAACCCCTTTTAGAGCTGCTAAAGTAGCGCCTAATTGGTTTATTTAAAGAGAAGAGCAATGGCTGGATTTTGGAATTACCGTGTAATTTTTTGTGAAGCAACGAAAGATGAAGCAGCGCAATATCAAATACACGAAGTAGAATATAACCTGAACGGTAAAGTGACTAACTGGTCAGAAACAGGCGCAGCCCCTTTTGGTACAACACTTGATGAGTTGAAAGATGACTCAGATCGTTTAAAAACAGCATTTGAAAAGCCTGTACTTAAAGTTATGCGTAAAACGCGTGGCTACGAGCTTGTTGATGTTGATACGGGTGAAGAAGCAACGGGTGAGCCACCAGCAGGCTTAACGCAATAACAACAATTTAATAAAAGGTGCTTAAGGCGCCTTTTTTATTGTCAAAATTTGGCTTAGGTTAAATAAGGAATGAGGATGACATTAGAAGCAGTATTATTTGATATGGATGGCACATTAGTTGATTCAGAAAGCATGCACTTTGTATGTTGGAGTAAACTACTTAAGCCTTATGGTGTTAGTTATTTAGAAAGTGATTTTTGTCAGCGCTTTTCAGGACGACCCACTTTAGAAGCTGCCATCGACATCAAGCAAGAGCATAACTTATCAGTAAACGCACAATTTTTAGCGGATGAAAAATACCGTTTATTTGGCGAATATGTAATAACACATTTACCGCCACTAATGCCGTTTACTGAGCAAACGTTAAAAGCGGTAAAAGCGAGTGGCTTAAAAATGGCGCTAGTAACAGGCAGTGCTAAAAGTGAGGCTATGCCGATACTTAAAGGTTTAGGCTTTTATGAGCTGTTTGACACTGTAGTAACAAAAGACGATGTAACTAATCCTAAACCTGCTGGAGACCCATATTTATTGGCACTTAAGCAGATAAATATACAGGCAGGCAATGCAATAGCCGTTGAGGATACATTTACCGGCGTTACGGCGGCCAACAACGCCTTGTTACGTGTTGTAGCCATTGCTAATAGCCACACTAAAGATCACGATTTCAGCCAAGCTACCTATAAAATGAGTAACTTAGATGAGTTTTGGCAATGGGTGCAATCTCAACTATAGTTTAAGCCAACTTTTACTTGCTTGGATGCGCTAATGTTTACTATTAAACACCTGCTTTTAATTGTTGTTGTACTTTTTACGCAATGTATAAGTGCAGCACAACCCTCTGTTTTACTGGCTAAAGTATATAACGAAACTAAACATTACGATGTAAGTAAGTATTTAGTCAGTGAAAAATATGATGGCGTAAGAGCTATATGGACCGGCACGCAGTTTGTTACTCGCAAGGGCAATATTATTAATGCGCCGAGTTGGTTTACAGCGCCATTGCCAAATGTATGGCTTGATGGTGAGCTATGGACCAAGCGTGAGCACTTTTCTAAGCTTAGTGGCATAGTAAGAACTAAAAAACCTAATAATCATGATTGGCAAACTATTACTTATAAAGTATTTGATATGCCAGATAAAACCCTGCCTTTTAGCACTCGTTATAAAAATTATAATGAGCTTATTACTAGCCTAAACTCGCCGCACATTAGCGTTGTAGTTCAATATAGCTTTACTAATAATGAGCAGCTCACAGAATATTTTGAAAACATAACTAAGCAGGGCGGCGAGGGCGTAATGCTACATTTGGCTAGTGCTAAGCACAGCAATGGGCGAAGCAGTGCATTACTAAAATTAAAACCTTATTTAGATGCAGAAGCGGTTGTGATTGCGCATTTACCAGGTAAAGGAAAATACCAAGGTATGTTAGGGGCATTAAGGGTAAAAACAGCACAAGGGCAGGTGTTTTCTATTGGTACTGGGTTTAGTGATGCAGAGCGCTCAGCTCCGCCTGAGATAGGTAGCACTGTAACGTACCGATTTCATGGATTAACAAAAAACGGGTTACCGCGTTTTGCTAGTTTTTTACGAGTAAGAGATAGTTTATAACATTTATAATTTTTACAAAGTGTGCTAAATTGCGCGGCCTTTTTGGTAATGTGTGGTGAAGTATGTTTGTAGGTTTTGATTACGGTAGTTCTAATTGTGCTATGGGTGTAATGAGCGAGGGTAATGTTCAATTAGTACCGCTAGAGCAAGGAAAACATTACTTACCGTCTACACTTTACACTCATCACAGTGCCTTGGTTGTTGACTTTGTTGCTAAGCATTTACATGGCACAGCCCATGAGCATGACTTTTTAACACAGCGCCAAGCATTATTAAATACCTTACCTCGTATTAAGTCAGACCTTGATTTACAGCCTTCAGATGAAACCCTATTTATTGGTCGTGAAGCGATTAGCGAGTACGTGCAGTTCCCTGAAGAAGGCTACTTTGTTAAGTCCCCTAAATCATTTTTTGGCGCAACAGGTTTAAAGCAAGGTCAAATTAACTTTTTTGAAGATATCGCAACCGCGATGATCTTAAAAATTAAGCAACGCGCTGAGCTCTCTTTAGGTAAAACACTTACACAAACAGTGATTGGTCGCCCAGTAAACTTCCAAGCTGTGGGTGGTGAGCAATCAAATCAACAAGCGGTCGGTATTTTAGAACGCGCTGCTAAACGCGCTGGTTTTAAAGACGTAGAGTTTTTATATGAGCCACTTGCTGCGGGTATCGATTACGAGAGTGATTTAACTCAGGATCAAAAAGTACTCGTTATTGATATTGGTGGTGGTACAAGTGACTGCTCATTTGTACAAATGGGCCCAAGCTTTAGAGGAAATAGCCAGCGCGATGGCGACTTTTTATCTCACAGTGGTAAACGTGTTGGCGGAAACGATTTAGATATTGCTTTGAGCTTTCATGGTTTAATGCCGTTATTGGGTTTAGGCAGTACGTTTAAATCAGGTCTACCTTTGCCTAATCAAGCGTTTTGGCAAGCGTGTAAAATTAACGATGTAAATTTACAAAGCCAATTCTATAGTGAAAGCCATACCCGAGAGCTAAATGCACAATTACGTGATGTAAGTGCACCTGAGCTTTATAAGCGTTTAATACATTTACAGCAAAACAAGCAGGGTCATCAGTTAGTACAACAAGGTGAAGCGGCTAAAATAGCACTTTCGTCAGCTAGTGCGTTTGATTGTGATTTAAGCTTTTTAGATAGTGGGCTGAATAAAAATGTATCGGTAAGCGATTTAGCTGTTGCCGTTGAGAGTAGTATTAGCCAAATAGTTACTTTAGCAAAACAAGCAATCAGCGACGCTGCGACCACGCCAGACATTATTTACTTAACAGGCGGTAGTGCACAGTCACCATTGATTAAAGCGGCTTTAAGTGAGCACTTAGGTAATATAAAAATGGTTAACGGGGACCACTTTGGTAGTGTAACTGCTGGCCTGACTAAATGGGCCAGCATGCTTTATAAATAACCTAGATTACAATTGAGGTTTAAAGATCTATTTGTCGGGTTGCGAGGTATTTTTCGTAATCTGGCAATGTACGTTCAAGCTCTACATCCATAAGTGGTGAGCTTAATAACATATCTGCACTCACCTCATTACACGCCACCGGAATATTCCAAACAGCGGCTAAACGCAGCAGTGCTTTAACATCAGGGTCATGAGGCTGTGATGCTAATGGGTCCCAAAAAAATATCAAAACATGTATCTCATGTTCAGCTATTTTAGCGCCAAGTTGTTGATCGCCGCCCATAGGACCACTTAATAGCTGAACCACATCAAGTCCCGTGGTTTTTTGAATTAAATGCCCGGTAGTACCTGTGCCATATAAAGTGTGCTTACTTAGTATTTCTTTGTGCTTTTCACACCATAATTTTAATGCTGCTTTTTTACCGTCGTGGGCAACTAAAGCAATATTTTTTTGTGCGGGAAGAGATTGTGTTTTTTGTTCCATGCTGATTCTTTTTTATTAGTTAGCTTAAACTCTGGGTAATAAATCTCTTAACCAAAGTGCAGGTTAGTTAAAATAATAGATTGATAGCAAGGGCTATAAATACAATGCCGGTGATCCTATCAATCCAAAGTTGGCTATTTGGGTTACGTCTAAAAAACTGTGCAATTTTGTCGCCAAAATAAATATACGTGCAGTCAATCGGAAAAGCAAAAATAGGGTAAAGCAAGCCAAAAAAAGCGAGTTGAAAAGTAGCAGATGAAAGCGTTGGATCTACAAATTGCGGAATAAATGCAATAAAAAACAGCGCCACTTTAGGGTTTAGCACTTCAGTCATCATGGCTTGAAACATGACATTACTTTTTTTACTGGTACTTATATGCGGTTTATCGGTTTGCTTGTCATCAGATATAGGCTCTGGCTGCTTTAGCGTGCCTTTAATCATCATAAATCCCAAATAACATAAATATGCTGCGCCTACATATTGCACTGCGGCATAGGCACTTGGGGAAGCTTTTAGGACTGCGCTTAGGCCTACAACAGCAAATAGAGTATGAATAACCCCACCTAATGCAAAACCAAAAGCACTTTGCATACCGGCGCTTCGACCATTAGCAAATGTTTGTGCCATCAAAAATGCATTTGATGGCCCAGGTGCTACAGCCATTAAAAAGCTGGCTAATAAAAACGAGGCTAAAAAATCAGGATTGATCATTGAGCGCTTTTAGTTGGGTGTAAAGTATGTGCTTTTTTGCTCATTAAAATAATCCAAAGCGGAACTAGTAATAATAAATGAAAAGCAATTAACCACGGTGTACTTAACCCCAAATATTGGGTTAAAACAACGAGTATACTCGCGCCACTCATTTGCATAGCACCAAGTAATGCCGAGGCTGTGCCTGCTTGTTTAGGAAAACTCGACAGAGCCATACCTGCAGCTGAGCCTAAACTTAGAGCAAAGCCTAATGCTGCAATTAAAATAGGTAACATAAGCGCAAATGCCGTCTCTATACCGCTAAGGGCTAGCATTAAAACACCTGAAAAAACCAGTACACTCACACCGACACGCAAAGCACGTTGGCTATTTCGTTTAATGTACGTTGGTAAAATAAAACTAGCGACAATACTTATTACGGCATTTAACGTAAACCAAAAAGTAAAGTCGGCTACAGTGCCGCCTAAATGCGTAATAAGCCAGCCTGGAGCTAGCGTCACATAAACTAATATGGCCGACATTGAGACCATGCAAATTAGGCTATTAAACAAAAATACCGGTGTTTTTATAATAGGTGTAAAGCGACGTAAATCTAAAATATGCCCCTGATAATGGCTATCAGCAGGACGAGTTTCTCTAAAAAAGAATAGCGTAACAACAAGCCCTACAATGGCAAACGCGGTTAAAAACATAAAGTTCATACGCCAGCCAAATTGTACGGTAAGCCAAGCCCCTAAAATAGGTGCCATTGCCGGAATAAAGCACACAATCCCGTTAAGGTAGGTAATCATTTGTCCACTTCGTTCACTGCCATATTTGTCACGCACTATCGCAAATGCGACAACAAATGTGGCACAGGCTCCAAAACCTTGAAGGGCACGTGCAATCATCAATACTTCAAAAGAAGGCGAGTAATAGGCAAGTAATGCTGAGCCTGCATATAAACTTATACCCACTATAGCCACTGGCTTTCGGCCAAACCTATCGGCCAAAGGCCCCGCAATTAATTGGCCTAAACCTACTGTTAGCATAAAAATAGCAACGGTTTGCTGAACTTGTTGTTCTGTAACTGCAAATTGTTCTGCAATAGTAGGAAAAGCGGGTAAGTAAATATCGATTGCCATAGGGCAAAATATAACGAGTAACGCTAGGATAAGTAACAAAGTCATATTAGGTTTAGCGGGCTGTGTTTGCATTGAGTCTCCTTTTGCCGAGTATTTTAGGTGGGCACTCGTAAAAAAGAAAGGGCTTATGACCCCTGCATAGGTTGTCATTTTTATTTTTTGATTGGATTAAGCTAAAAAGGCAGCGTAAATGCACTTTTTAAAACTGGTCTGATGTGTTAATTTGAAAAAAGTAACTGTTGATGGAAAATAATAATGAGTAATAAATCTGCACTTGTACAAACATGGCATAAATTTAAGCGCCTACCTTTTGGGAATTGGCTTTTTACTAAAGCTGTTTGCTTTAAAGCGCCATATTTTGGTTCGATGAAACCTTACGTACTCGATCTTCGAGAAGGGCATTGTAGTGCGGTGGTAAAAAATCGTCGCAGCGTTCATAATCATATTGGAACTATTCATGCTATTGCGCAGTGTAACTTAGCTGAATTGTGTGCAGGTGTAATGGTTGATGCGACAGTGCCAGTTAAAACGCATCGTTGGATCCCAAAAGGCATGACAGTTAGGTATTTGGCTAAAGTAGATACAGATGTAAGGGCAGTCGCTGAAATTGATTTACCGCATAAGTGGATTGATAAAGAAGACTTAGTAGTACCGGTTAAACTGTATAATACCCGCAATGAGCTTGTTTTCACTGCAGATATTACAATGTACATTACTGAGAAAAAGTAACTTACGTAAAGCTGATTTGACTTAGCTTTTATCAGCGGCTTGTTTATTTACAAATGATAAGTCGCTGCCATCTTCCTTCAACAATGCTTTAACTTCTTTTGCGGGTTTAAGCTCTTTTGAAATTAGTTCCGGCTCTTCTTTTTCAAAGCGCTGTTTTAAACTGCCTTCAATTACTGCACCTGCATCAATACTCAATGTATCGTGAAACACATCGCCATGAACATGAGCGCCACTTTGTACTTTTACTTCACTGGCATTAATTGAGCCAATAACTTTGCCTTTAACAATAACGCTTTTAGCTTCAACAATACCTTCAACAACACCCGTTGAGCCAATAACTAAATGCTCCACTTTTATATCGCCATCAATGCGGCCATCAAGCTGTACTTCACCTTGGCTAACTAAAGTGCCTGTAAGGCGTACGTCTTCAGAAATAATAGACGGAGTGTGATTTACTCTTTTTAAATTAGAGCTAACTGTTTTTTGTTTTTTTCTACCAAACACGAGAAAGCGCCTTTGTTATTTTTAGAGGATTGACTTGTTTACCGTTAAGTAATACTTCGTAGTGTAAATGAGTACCTGTACTTCTGCCTGTGCTGCCCATTAAACCGATTACATCATGTTTAGTGATTGATTGACCTTTTTTTACTTTAATTTTATTTAAGTGTCCAAATCGAGTCACTAAGCCATTTTTATGTTCAAGCTCAATAAAGTTACCATAACCACCATTGCGACCGGCACGAAGCACTACAGCGTCTGCTGGGGCAAATATCTCGGTTTTATGCCAACCGGCTAAATCAATTCCTTTATGAAAGGCATGATTACTATTCATTGGATCTTTTCTAAGACCAAAACTACTCGAAATATAATATTTAGCTTTAGCTAAGGGGAGGGTGTTTGGTAGTTCAGTTAAAAAGTTTTCTAAATTATTTAATGCTAATAACTTATCAACGATGGCTAAAAAGTGGCTTGGAATTTTTGTTTCGTTAAATGTATCAAGTGGGCCACCTTGTGCGGTTGTTTGGGCACTTAATATTAAGTGTTGCTCAAGCGCTGACTCAATTCCTGCGCCTTTGACCATAGCTAAAATGGCTTGATGACGTTCACTAATTTGGTTATCTAAATAGGTAAAGCTTTGCTCATAATGATTATTTAAGTTGGCCACTCTTGTTGCGAATGTAATTGGAACGATTAACTGTGCTTGTTTACCTTTTTGATTTTCATCGACTAATGGCTCATGAAATTCATTGCCATTTTCATTAATAGGTACATCAAGTTCTGTATCAAGCTTAATAACATCTTTGCTAATTGAAGCAGGAAGGGACTCTATCATGCTTTGCAGTAGCGCCTGCTTTTGCTCAAGTATCGCAAGTTGTTCTAATTGCGTTGCTTGCAGGGCTTGCTGTTCACTGACTTTTTGTTGCCAAAGTGTTTGCTTGTTTATTTGACTTTGTTCTATATCAGATATTTTATTAGTTTGTGTGTAAACACGAAAGCTCGAAATACTCAGCCAAATAAAAGTGGCTAAAATAAGCGATGCTACAAGAAGTTGAAACCAAGAGGCTAAAACAACATGCTTAACTTCGCCATTCTGGCGAATAAGTAGCTGACGAGCTGGGAAAAATTTATGATAAAAAGACTTTATAAATACTGACATGGCATATAAACACTGGCTATTAACCGAATTAAGATAGCAATTTGAGTTAAAAAAGCTAGAAAAAAATTGTAACTGTTCAAAAATTAATAAAAAAGGGCTGCTTTTAGTAAGCAGCCCTTTTAATAATTTTTTTAATACTCGTATTACTTTGTAGGCAGTACTGTGCTCTCTACAGAGCCAAAACCTATGCGTGCATAGCCTTCTTTTTCACACCAGCCGCGCATAATAACGTTATCGCCATCTTCTAAAAAGCTACGTTGTTCGCCATTGCTTAGCGTAATTTTTTCTTTACCGCCACGAGATAGTTCAAGTAAAGAACCCGCTTCTTCGTGCGTTGGACCAGACTGAGTGCCCGAACCTAACATGTCACCTGGCATAAAGTTACAGCCATTTACTGTGTGGTGAGTAACCATTTGTGCCACAGTCCAGTAAGAGTGCTTAAAGCTAGATGTTGATACACGCGTTGGGTTATGGCCTTCGCTACGCATTTTTTGCGTTTGGATTTTAACATCCATTTGAATATCAAAAGCACCTTGGTCGCGATTCGCTTTTGACTCTAAATAGTCCATAGGCTGTGGATCGTTTTCATCACGCGTCCAGCTTGTTCTATAAGGCGCTAGCGCTTCGGTTGTAACAATCCAAGGCGATACAGTTGAGGCAAAGTTTTTAGCTAAAAAAGGACCAAGCGGTTGGTATTCCCACGCTTGCAAGTCACGTGCTGACCAATCGTTAAATACACAAAAGCCAAATACGTGGTTTTCTGCATTTTCGATAGCGATTGCATCGCCCAGTGCATTGCCTTTACCTAAGTAAATACCTAGTTCTAATTCGTAATCAAGACGTTTACAAGGACCGAATGACGGCACTTCTGCATCAGGCGCTTTAGTTTGGCCTTTAGGGCGATGAAATGTTTGACCTGATACGTCAATAGATGAAGAACGACCATGGTAACCAATGGGTACCCATTTATAGTTAGGTAATAATGGGTTGTCAGGGCGAAATAAACTGCCTACGGCTGTAGCATGATAAATAGAAGTGTAAAAGTCAGTGTAATCACCGATACGACAAGGCAAAGAAAACTCTATATCAGATTGTGCAACAAGCGTATCCCTAAGTGCTTGTTGGTGCTCAGAGCCTGCTCTTAGTGCTTTTGAAAGGGCTAAACGCAGTGCTGACCAATACTGCCCCCCTAAACCCATAAATGTATTTAGAGTTGCTTCACTTGCTGCATCAGCGGCTGTTTTAGCGTCACCTGTTAAAACATTTAATTTACTCAGTTTTGCTAAATCAATTACTTGGTCACCAATTGCAACACCACCACGAAAGGCCTCATCAGACCCTTTACGGCGAAACTCTGCAAACGGTAAGTTTTGAATAGGGAAGTCGCAATTATCAACATTAGCTGACTCTACCCAGCTGGTTAAATTAATATCGTGGGTTTCGTTAATTAGGCTCATTACATTTCCTTTGGATTTTACTGTATGGCGACAAGGTATAGTTTATTTAATCATACTTGTACTTGGCGCCATACTTTTTAAATATTAAAACGACAAAAAGCAGCGAAGTTCGCTGCTTTTAATTTACTCAAATATTTTATAAAACGCCGCGACGCTCTTGGTCGCGTTCGATTGATTCAAATAATGCTTGGAAGTTACCTTCACCAAAGCCACCATCATCAACGCGTTGGATCATTTCTATAAAGATTGGACCAAATAAGTTTTTAGAGAAAATTTGTAATAAATAACAATTTTCACTTTGGCTATCTACGAGTATCTGGTGCTGACGAATTTTTTCTTTATCTTCAGCTACCCAAGGTACTCGGTCAAAAATAGTATCGTAGTACTCTGGGATAATATCTAAAGTGGCAATTGTTGATTTATCCAGCTTATCAAGAGAGCTTACTAAGTCATCTGTTAAAAACGCTAAATGTTGAACGCCTGGGCCGTTGTACTCACCAAGGTATTCATCAATTTGGTTGTTATCGTTACCTTTACCTTCGTTTATTGGAATAGAGAAGGTGCCACAAGGTGATTTTAGTGCATACGAAATAAGCGCTGTTTTTTGACCTTTAATGTCAAAGTAGCGTACTTCAGTAAAACCAAATACGTCTTTATAAAAGTTAGCCCATTTTTCCATGGTGCCTTTATAAACGTTATTGGTTAAATGATCGATTCGGATAAAGCCTTTATCTTCTACAACATTTTGCGTTTCTAAATCTTCAAAATCACTTTCGTAAATAGTGCCTTTGTCGCCAAAATTCTCAATAAAGTAAATTAGGCTGTCGCCAATGCCATAAATTGCAGGGTAAGGCATGTTTTTATGTGTTGAATCAGTGGCTGGTTTTGCACCACGCTCTACTGCAGTTTCAAATGCTTTTTGTGCATTCTCAACACGCCAACCCATTGAACAAATAGCAGGACCATGGCTTTTAGCAAATTCTGCAGAAAAACCTTCACGCTCGTTATTCAGTAAAAAGTGAATATCGTTTTGGTTGTAATAAACAATGTCTTTACCTTTGAATTTTTTAAGCTTAGAGAAGCCAAAATCAGTAAATACTTTATCCATATAATCAGCATCAGGTGTTGCGTACTCGGTAAATTCAATACCGACTAAACCTAAATAGTTATTTACTTCACTCATTATTATTACTCCCGCAATTAAGCACTGCGATTATGTGTTGTTGTCATATTGCAGTAGATAATCAACCAGATTTTTGATTTGGGGAAGGGGGAGGCACTATTTAGTGTGTAGTGTATGTGTAAATTTTATAGGACGGTTATTATAAAGTTACGTGTTTGTAATACAGTTAAGTAAAGTGAAGTTATACGCCATAGGATTGAATAGTGGTTTTTATTCTTAATTTGTTGTTTTTAAATAATAAAAAGGAGGGGGCACCTGCATGAAGCCTCCTTTTAGAATGAACAAGAAAAAGCTTAGTTGTATTTAATTATTTACACTTTTAGAGTTGCCACCAAAGAACTTGTTACGTTGCTCAATCCATTGGTTTGTTTTTATCGCTGGCGCAGCTTGATAGTGACGTTCAATCGTTTGATTTAACACTCGCGTTGGTTGCTCAAAGGACAACTTTTGTTGTGCGCCGCCCATACTTTTAATTTCACCGCGAGTCATAGCACGACCAGCATAGAGTAATGCATTTAAGTAACCAGGTCGGGTTTCGTAGTTGTTATCTGTAAATAACAGGATTGTTTTATCAAGTGCCCATCGACGGTTTATCTCACCTTCTTCTTTAACACCTTCGAGTTCACCATCTACGTATATTTCAAATACGCCATTTGTTGGTGCGGCATAAAATACAAAGGCAATACGATGCCAGTTACCTGGTTCAGTATCGCCAAAGTATCCACTATTGCTGGTTGCTTCACCGTACCCACCGTCTGGGCTTGCAAATATATCTGCGTCATCTGTATCGTAGTTTTCGGTATCTGCTTGGATTATTGCGCGGTAAATGTCGTTTGTTTCCAATGGCCAGTTTATATCCATAACTATTGTGTAGTCAGACACTAACCCGTCATCTTTAAAATCACCATTTGCAGCTGTGTTTAACGTAATTAATAGGCCTTCTGTTGGGGAGTGACGAGTAAAAGCCATTACACCAGAAGGACCATCAGTTAAATCCCCAATATTAAGATCAGTGGTTGTCTCATAGCGGGTGTCTTCTGGGCCCCAACCGTCATTTTCTGGGTCAAAGTAGCTTAAAACAGATGGGCCTGAGTCTGGAGTTAGTGGGTTTGTTGGATCGTCAAAGTTCCAAGTTGTTATATTTGCAACATCTTGGCAAGCATTAAGCTGTGTGTCTGTATCAAGGTGAAGACATTGAGTTGTTCTAAAGCGCGCGTATTGATCAAGTAGCCACCATGCTTCGGCAATTGGCTTTACATCATTAAAAGTAACACTGCTAAAAAATAAATCTGGATTAAGTGCCGGACCTTTAAATAAAGCGACATTATAATTTGTCGTTACTTGAATATCTTCTGGCTTTAACACAAACCAATCGGGTTGGCTGGCAATCATTGTGTTTAAATCAGTGCCTGTAACGGTTACTTGATACAGTGAATTAAAGCCAGGCGTGTTTGAAGGCTGTCTTTCAACATAAAATGCTTTGTGAAAATCTTCTTGTGTAACAGTGCCTGGCGTCCATCTTTTTTGTATAAGTTCAGGGTTAAGCAGCGCTGCGTTGATTGAGCTTGAATGTTTAGTTGCAAGTGCTGCTATTTCTGCAACTTCAAAACTACTTGGGTAGTTTTCTGAAATGGCAATTTCTGTATCAGCATCGGGTGCATATCGGCCCATTACTTCATCGATAGCTAGCTTGGTTTCTTCGTCAGGTTCTATAGATGTTCGCGTATCTACATGTTGATAATCGTAACGACTTAGTGCTTTATCTGCAGTATTAAATACTAAATTTAAATCGGTGACTCCGCGAGCATAAAATTCTGGTTGAATGACTAAAGCATTATTTTCAAGCTCTATAAAGTCTTCACCACCATGAGTATGCCCACCAAGCACTAAGTCTATACCGGGCACATTGGTTGCTATCTCAACGTCAGTTCCTTTACCTAAGTGGCTTAGCATTATCATGTAATCAACATCACCGCTGTATTGGCTTACAATACTTTGTGCGATTTGTTGCCATTTCCAACTCATTTTAAATTGTTTTATAAAGTCAGGAATAGGGTCATCTTCAATTGGCTCGTCAAGTTCATCCCATGGTACTGACGTCATCCCAAACACACCCAATGTTATGCAGCCAACCTGTACTTTAGCAAAGTCCACACCGCCAAAACTCTTATTTTGTTCTCCCTCAAATCGGGTATTACTGGCGAGTACAATGGCATTATCGTCTTGTGAAAACTCAAGCAGCTTTTCAGGACCCCATGCATAGTCATGATTCCCTAAAACACGTAAATCAAAAGCCATTAGCTTTACGGTTTCATCAGAGGCTAAGCCTTGTGATATTTGCTCTGCAACGGTCCCTTTTTCGTAATCATCGCCACCATCGGTAAATAATGTATGGGGTGATTCGCTTAGCGCTTTTTTATAATAAGCTTTAATGCGGCTAAAATATTGTTCCTGATACCCAAAGCGAGAATGCATGTCGGCAACGTGCACAAACCTTACAGATTGCTCTGTTGCATTTGCATCACAGGTTGGGCCAATATCAGAAAACGCGACAGTACGTTGCATTTCTATTGCATAGCTACCTAGTTGGTCTACTTGTGCGCTAACAAAGCCTTGCGATACCGTTGAATTAGTAATACTTGACCAAGAATCGCCGCTCAAACGCGCAATAGTTAATTGGCCGCCTAATACATAGTCGTCAGGTATTTTTATAGTGATTGTCATTGAGCTAGAAAGTTGGAGTGTATTCGGGGTAAGCGTATGTATATCTGAAATGATATTTTTAGCTTGATTATTCTCATCAAGGACTAATTTTTCGTAGGTTATTTCAGTATCGTTAGCCACTATTTCCCCAGGGGCATTGATAGTAAAGTTACCTTCATCTAATGACGTTTGTAAGCCATTAGCATTGGTAATAATTAAGCCACTAGGCTCAGGTTCTACAGGATCATTTGGATTTACTGTAACTTGATCTTCGGCTCCACCACAGGCAGATAAAAAAATAAGGAGAAATGCTATTAGAGTGGCACGTAATAATGTTAATGAATGCATATACTGCTGTCCCTGGGTCTATTGAATAATCAATCAGGACATAATATCAGTTAACGGGGGCAGGGCAAAGTTGAATAAAAAAATTCCCCCATAGAGGCTATGGAGGAATGTTTAGGTTATGTTGTTATATTAAAATAAACAACAATTAAGAGACTTTCTCTTCTAACCCTTGTTTTTCCCATACTTTAGCTTTAAAGGTCATTAGTACTAAGACAGCACCAACACCAATGCTAAATAATGCAATTTGTAAGTATAAGTTAGGAATTTCAGAAACATTATTCGGATCGAAATTACCAGCAAGTAAACCCGCAATAATATTACCAATCGAGTAAGTTAATACAAATACACCCATCATTTGACCTGTGTAACGTCTAGGCGATAACTTACTTACAGCACTTAACGCTACAGGGCTTAAACAAAGCTCACCCACTGTATGTAAAAAGTACGTAGTAACAAGCCAGTAAGGCGCTACTTTTAAACCTTCAGCTGCGTAATGAGCCGCCATAAACATAACTAAAAAGCCAGATGCCATGATAATTAAGCCAATTGCACATTTAACGCTGTAGCTAGGTGACACTAAGCTTTTAGATAAGTTAATCCAAAGTGCTGCAAAAAATGGCGATAAAGCAATAATAAACAGTGAGTTTAATGATTGAAACCACGTTGTAGGGATTTCAAACGTACCAATAAATCGGTCGGTGTAATCACGGGCAAATAGGTTTAATGAAGAACCGGCTTGTTCAAAGCCAGACCAAAAACATGCAGAAGCAATACAGACTAAAAATAGTGCCCACATTCTTTGTTTTTCGGCATCGGTTAATTTACCTGTAAAGTAAATAACACCAAAATAAACAAAAAAGATAATAGTAAATACAATCGCTGTGTAACCTGCAACCACTGTTGGATTGATTACAATTGCGCCGGTCATTGCAGCCGTAGTAACTGCAGCAGCTGCAATTACAAATGCAGCAATACCAATCCATGCACGTGAAGTACCTTTAGGACCAAGTGGATTAGCAGGTAAAGCGCTGTGCTCTGGTAAGTTATTAAGTGTGAGTTTGTACTGAACTAAACCAATGGCCATACCGACAGCTGCCGCACCAAATGCCCAGTGCCAGCCTACGTTCTCCATAAAGTAACCACATACGTAGTAACCGATTAAAGAACCCATGTTAATACCCATGTAATAAAGAGCGTAACCGCCATCACGACGCTCATCTGTATCACTGTATAGTTGGCCTACCATTGCACTGATATTTGGTTTTAGCAAACCAGTACCTGTTGCTACAAATATTAAGCCAATGAAGAAAGAATAATCATGTGGAATAGCCAAAATAATATGGCCAATCATAATAATTATGCCGCCATACCATACTGCTTTTTGACCGCCAAACAATCTATCAGCTAGCCAACCACCAGGTAAGCCTAAAAAGTATACTGCGCCCGTATACAAACCATAAATTGCAGCAGCTGAGGCAACAGTAAAGGCAAGGCCTTCTTCTTGTAAGCTTGCTGTCATGAATAATACGAGCATAGCTCGCATACCGTAATAACTCATTCGTTCCCACATTTCAGTGAAGAACAATGTCGAAAGTCCTTTAGGGTGGCCACACCAACCACTATCTGGAGCTGAACTCATATTTACTTCCTAACTTTAAGAATTGTTGTAATGGCCTTATAATTTTTTGCTTTAGCTATTTTAGAATTTGTAACCACTAAAATGCTCGACCATCAGTATATTATTTGTAGCTAAGATAATGATTTGCTATATGGCAGTAACACCACAAGGTAAGAGACACACCCTTATCCTAGTTACAATTGCGCTCAAGTATACATATACCTTAGTGCTAGGGGAAGTGTTCGCGGTGTATCACCTTATGCCAAGTTAAAACTCAGCATAAGGAACAATAGGGGTGCCTGGAAACTCAAGTGTTCCGTACACAGGATTAAAGTAGTAACGTATATAAAGCTGACCAAAATTTGGTTCGTAAAAGTCAGAACGATCGATGGCTAAGTAACCACCAAAGAACCAATTCGGCGTTATTCTATACTCAAAACTACCTTCAATATTATATGAAACACCAGAACTTGTTTCACCTTCAAATACAGGATCAACACCTGTTATTGACTCTCTATCATATGCAGCTATTTGCAAATCGCCATCATTAGGGAAGAAATCAATAGATTGAGTTTTTGTTTGCGAGTACGAAACACCGGTTTTTAATCGATAAACAAAATCATCTCCCCAACGCGCGTCATAAGTGAGTGGCACAGATAAACCTACATAGTTTTGTGGGCTGTAATAACCACCATGACCCCATGTTTCTTCACTTAAATTATACTTGTATGCCCAATGTAATAAGCTAGCGCCTGCGGTGAATTCACGCTCTTGATTGCTAATTACACGGTAATAAGTACCGCCCATCATACGATAGCGTTGGTTGTCTTTTACATTTTGGCCTTTATATAGGGTAAAGTCGGCGCTTGACCAAAAACCCCATTTTCCGCCTAAGTCGTGTGATACATTAGCAGTTAGGCCTGTAGAGCGAACACCACCCCAAACTTCACCTGTTTTTACATCTTTAAGACCTGCATAAGAAAGTACTGAGCTCGTAACTGGGCGTTTTTCAAGTTCTAGGCTGTATCCAAAGTCGCCAAAACTGTCTGCGTAATTTACACCCCATACAATGTCTTCAATTAAAAAGCCAAGTGGGGTAGTGCCTACATCTACACGCCAGTTTTCGTTTTGCCAACCAATACCTATATCTACACCACTTTCCTCAGGTGTTACTTCATCGATTGAACAGGTAAAAATACACAGTGCACCTTGTCCATAGCGGCTGCCAGCAAATTGCTCATCAAAGCGCGTTGTTTGTGCGCTAATAGTAGTTGGGTCTACTTTAATAAACCCTTGGCCTTGCCAAAGCGGAAAGTAAGCTTCAATCGGGACTAAGCCCGCACCAAGTGTTGCTTCGCTTTCGGTGCTTGTTTGCCCACTAAAGTTAACACCAATAGCAATGTATGCTTGGTTTTTGTTTTGCTCGTTTATTAGCTCTCTTTTAGCACCGTTTACATACCATTCATCGTTTTCATCTATTTTTGAAAGCGCTCCGTAAAGCTCTTTTTCATTTAATGTACGATTAGGAAATAGGGTTTGCGTGTACCAAGATTGTGCTTGTTCGGTTTCGTTGAATTTGCTGGCTACTTGAGCGCCTAAATAACGTAGTTCTTGATCGTTGGGTGACTTTTCAACAAGTTGCTTAGCTAAGTAAAGTGCATCCCCTGAGTAATTAAACTCATTGAGAGATGACATGATTTGGCGTTGCAAATAACCTTCTTGCGATGTGGTTTGCGTAATCGCTTTTTGCGTAACTTCTTTTGCTTGAAAGTCGTCCCCAAGTTCTATGTATGCATTAGCAATAGCGAGTAGTGCTTGAGGCTCAATGGTTTGTTTATTTTGTACTTTTTGCTGGTACAAAATAACGGCCGCTTCGCGTTGTTCAAGTGCTAAATTTGCATTAATAAGAGCAGTAGTTGTTGCTGGAGTATTTTTATATTTTTGATCCAGCTGGTTAAGCTTAGCGATTAAATCACTACCATTGTAATACTGAGTAATATAGCTATTTTGTAGCTGTACATATTGAGTTGTTTCGTTTTCAGTTGCGCTCTCTGGTAATACGTACTTTTCAAACCATTGCTTCGTTTTATTTTCATCACCTTGCTCTAAAAGCCACTCACCATAAAGTGTATGCCAATAAGCAGAAAGAGAAGGCTCAGCTTCCAGTGCTTTGTTTATAAGTTTTATAGCGTGTTTTTTTTCATTAATTCGATACCAGCTTCGCGATAACTCTGCCTGCATAGCGGGTGTTAAATTTTGTGCCTCTAGGTTGCTTAAATGATAGATTGCAGTGGCTTTATCTTTAGCATCAAGGTGGCGCTCACTTTGTGTTAAAGACTCATTAAGTTGCAGCTGCTGTTCAAGCGCAATAATGTCTTTATCTCTGGATTTAAATGGAATGTACTGCAATGTTTTAATAGCACCTTGATAGTCATCAAGAGAGCGTAAAAAAAGCGCGTGGCTGTAACGAATCTGAGGGTTTAACGGAAATTGCCACAGCACATTATTAAATAAAGCGCGGGCCTCTTCTGTCAGCCCCTTTTGTTGGTATATAAAGGCTAAATCGTAGTATAACCAAGGCTGTTCTGGCGCTATTTCAATAGCGTCTTTTAGTACTTTTTCGGCTTGCTCTAAATCTCCCGACTGTGCAAACGTATTTGCCTTTGCGCGGTACTGACTACTTAAAGATACAGAATAAGATTCTTTAATTAGTTTCTTTTGATTAAACGATAAACTGTTGTAAAAAGAGGTTAGGGCTTTTTCATTCTGCTCTAATTCAGCTATTTCAAGTAGGCCTATTAAAGCGCTGCTATTAAGTGGATCACTTCTTAAAACAATTTGATATGTAAGTGCAGCCTGTGAATATTGCCCTTGAGCAAATTGTAATAAACCTTTGTTATATATTACTGTATTAGTTTCTTGTTCTAAGGTGGCTGCTAAATCAAGCTTAAGCTTAGCCGTTTTAAATTCTTTATTATTAATGGCATTTTTAGCTTCGCGTATATAAAGCCAAAGCTTAGCTGTTTTTGCTAATTCTTGTAGTGTTTCACGTTCAGCGAACTCAGTTGTGTACTTTTGTGCACGAGTAAAATATTGATACGACTTTTGGTTTTCACCAAGGCGTAAATAGAGTGTGCCAAGGCTTCGCATTATAGCGCCGTCTTGCGGTCGGCCTCTTAAAGCTTTTAAAAGTAAAGGCTCTGCGGCAGCAAGTTTATTTTTCTCAAGTAATCTATCGCCCCTAACCCAAAGCTGATAGGCGGGGTCGGCAAGAAGTGTTTGACGTTTTTTATAATCTTTTAGAAAATCTTGGTATTGTAATTCACCTTTACTACTAAAGGGATAAAGAGTGAAATAGCGCTGATACTGCTTAACTGTATCATCCGTTAAGGGCATTTCTAGCAAAGCACTAAGCCAAATATATTCTACTTCATTAATAAAAGTAGGGCCTGCGCCATATTTACTTAAAATATCAATCGCTTTTTTATCTGTAAGATTACGCCTAAGTAGGTGACGGGCATAAGCAATTTCTATCTGCGCAATACTTGGGTAGCTTTGAGCTAATTTATTATAGCCTTTTTTAACACTTTCCCATTGGGAGCTATCTTGTCCATACCAGCTTAAATGCTCAAGCTCGTAATCTAATGTAGGGTAGACGTTTTTAAAAATATTATTATAGATTTCGCGAGCTTGTTCATAACGACCCGCGCGAGCCAATAATTTAGCTTGCTGAATTGAAGATTTGTCTTTTCCTTCAGTACGCGAAAGGACTTTTAGCTTTTCAACGCACGGAGCTTGTTTGGTAAGCCCATTATCTATTTTACTTAGTAATTGGTTGGCTTTCGCTGATTCGCCATTGGCAAAATCATAACGCGCTACTGCGCACTGCGTTTCTATTCGGGCAGGGGCAATAGCGACTAGCTTTCGTAAGCTATCTTCAACTAGTTTTTTATTTTGCTGTGCTTCACCAATACCTATTTGGCTTAGTAACCAATCAACAGATTGCGTATCAATATCGTTGACTGTGTTAGCGCTCAATCCAGAGCTAAGCGCTAATGTGCAAGCGAGGGCAAACCTTAACGGCATTCAGTGCTCCATACCGGTTGTAGCGTCCCATCTGCTGTAATTGAAAAACGCTTATTTAAAGCACTTGTACCAAACAAGTTAAGCACGCTGTCGTAATAACGAGTCTGGGTAAATGATTTATCAATCATTAGTTTTTGCTGAATAGCCATTACTGTAGAATTATCGTTATTAGTCGCTAGTAAAGGTAATAGAGCTGAGTTAAAGCCTAGAGGGCCTCTTTTTTCAGACTTTCCTGATTTAGCAAAAGTATTTAAAGGCACGTAACCACGTTTATTAATTGTTTCTATAAAAGGGTTAAATTGTGCTAATAGCTCTTTTTTATAAGGTGCGTTGTCTGCCATCATACTTGCCCATAAATACACTCTAATAGCGTTGTAACTGCCCAAGTCGCTCGTTTTTTTATCGTAATAAAAGCCGTTATTTGCATCAAACATTACCCAGTCAGGGCTAACACCTTGCTTTGCTGTATCTAAAATCAACTTTGCTGAGCCTTCGTGCAGTTGATGCCAAGGCGAGTGTGGATAAAGCTTTTTAAACTGCTGATAAATAAATAACGGTGAGTAGCTTGGGTTTAACTTAAAACGCTCATTATCAAATTCAAAACCAGTAGGGGCGGGTAGTAATGATAAACCTAGGCCCGAAATATAGGCGGTTTCTTCACGCATTATTCGCTGTGCAAGTACGGCTGCTAATATGCTGTAGCGGCGGTCATCCCAAAGAATAGCAGCTTGCGATAAACTGTATGCTATCCATAAGTCAGAATCAGACGCTGGATTTGAATCTAAAATTCCGCCAACATTTTGATTGTTAACACCCCATTGCCATGCCGGTAAACGAGTGCTTAAATCACCTTCTGATAAATGTTCTTGCGTCCAATCCAGGACTAGGTCAAACATTGCTTTGTCATTTGCTACGACAGCAAAAAATAAGGCATAAGATTGGCCTTCAGAGGTTGTGACTTTTTGCTCACTCCCCAAATCAATAACGCGACCATCTTGGCTTATAAAGTTACTTTTAAACGTTTGCCATGCATCCCATGGTTGGCATTGCTCTATTTGTGCATTGGCATTAAAGGTAAATAATGCAATCACGGTAAAAAATACATTAATGAGTGACTTCATTACTTATCTCCTTCAGCTAAGCGCTTGTATGTTAATGCTTGTAGTAATCGCCATATAATAAATGAGATCAGCAGTAGTGTTAAAATAGACAATAGTGCCAGTACAAATGGGTGATCCGATAAATGGAACCAAATTAGGGTATGCACAGGAATGTGACCAACAAAATATTGTTCATCAGTTTTAATTGTCTTAATGCCTTGAGAATTTATGACCGCAGCACTGCCTTTAATTTGCGCAAGAGCTTCTGAACTCATTAACGCATCATCAAGTAGAGTAAAGGCTTTTTGTGATGTTGCACTAAGCGATACAATTGAACGCTCTGAATCAAACGGTGATTGAAAGCCAGTAATAACGGCCATATCACCACTACTTTTTATACTTACTTGGACTTTATCTGTTGTTTGCTCATCGTAAGCACCATTGTATATAGCTTGTTTAATAGCGCGCTGATTATTATCAAGCAAGATATTAGTTTGCGCATCTTCATCTAAGTTGTTAGCAATGCTATTAGGTTTGGCGATTACTAAGATGTCTTTATCATCTAAGTTGGCATCTTCATTTAAATGAGCAACACTTATTCTATGAGCGGGGTAGCCTGTAATAGCACCAAAGTGGCCTGTTAAATTAAACAATACAGATAGTGCTTTAGGTGATGGAACTTCATCTATCAATACTAAAGTTTGTTGTAAGTCTGCGTATTTTGTAAATGGGAATCCGCTGTTTGCAAATACATTTAAATCAGGTAAAGCCATGTAATGATCAAACCCACTTACATCAATGTTAGAGTTTCCATCAATTACCCCGTACTCGCCACCAGGTGGAGCAACGGCACATTCGCCTTTTTTAAGTACTGCAAATCTAAAGTCAAAATTTAACTCATTTCGGCTGGCAAGATTAATACCGTCTAATGAAAAGTCTTCAGCGCTTTGCGTTGTATCTGTATTAGCAATTAAAGGCAGCAACGTTTTAGCGGTAGTTAACGATGAGTCTTTTTTATCAAGTAAAAAACCACTTATAAATTCTTGGTTTATTAACATGTTTAAACGTGAATTTAATGTTTCGCTCTCTGGCGTATTACGGTATTGCAAAGTAATAGGAATACCTTTTTCACGCCAAGTAAATAAATCAGGTGCAAAACGAACATTTAATTTTATAGGGCCGTTGTTAAGACCCTCAGCTTGTAACTGAGTTGGGTAGTCAATAAGCTCGTCAAAGTGCACGGGACGATCGTTTCTTAGCCATCTCGGCGCATCATAAGCTTTACGCAGTGGGAGTTTGTTAATTGCCTCGATGCTTGCACTTCGGCCAGTCATAATTTTATGACCAAATACAAGACCAGTGACCGCTGTTTTTAAGTCTTTTTCATCACGCCCCAAAATTAACAGCATTTTATTGTATCTGTGAATAGGGCTTGAAATTAGCTCGACAGTTGGCTTTTCAACATCTGGATAATCTTTTAAAAAATCAGGTTTTGAGTCATTAGTAATAAACACCACGCTATGCTGCTCTGGTGCTTTATTTAAAACTACTGGAAAGTTAGCGCCACGCCAGTCAGCTTGTGCGCCAAACCAACTAGATAAAGTGGCTGCAGCTTCTATTGCTTGTGTATTAGGTGTGTTTGCAAATACAAAAGGTAAGTTTAATTTGTTGTAATCTTTAGCATCAAAAAATGGTTCTGGTAAATATTCAAGGCGGCTATCAATTGCTAACTGTTTTTGATCAAGCGTGATGTGGCTTGATTTGTTTATTTCAGTCCAAATTGAGCGGCTAAAGTAATCTTGGCATCGTAAATCGTAGTAGCCAACTAGTTCAAAGCGAATTTGGTTGTAGTCTTGAATGTATTTAGCATTTAGGTCTAGGCTATGACTTACCGTATTTTTTACAATACTTAATTGCTCATTAATAGGTAAAACAGTAACTAAGTTATCGTTAAAATAAACTTTTAAATGCGATACATTAGCCAGCAATGAAGGTGAGTTGGTGTACGAAAAGTTAAGCTTTAGATTAGTGCTTAATTTATCAATTCTATTTGTGAAATCGACTCGAGAATTATTATTCACGCCGTCGAGTTTATAGTCGTTGAACCCTAACTTTTCAAAGCTAAGACGTAAACTAGAAACCTGAGCGCTCTCAGGGTAGCCATTTACAAACATAGTTTTGTCGTGCATAGGCTCGATAGCGAGCACTTGATATGCGCTACTAATAAGTAACAATGTTAGAAATGTATTAAGTAACTTTTTAATCATAATTATTATGCACTATCGGTTTTTTTGGAGTAAATGAATTTATGTAAATGACAGTATTAGTCATAAACTTAATTATAGGTTGTAACGCTCTTGGGGCATGAAACAATAAATTACTAAAGCCCCGTAAACTGGTTTTTTGCACTTCTTTGAAGCTATACGATGGACGGTCATGTCTAAAGTTATTTTGCCAATCTAGCCAAGCATCTGCTCTGGAGAAAGTACATTGTATAAAAGCTCTTTGCTTTTCGAGAGATAAATCTTTAAGTGTAAGGCCAATTTGTTTTTTACGGGTATTACATACATAAGTTGTAAACGAAAATTGCTTGTTACCGCGACTCATTAATAATTCAATTTTATCGTTAACGCGGCATAAATGTGCGTGTTCAGTCTCTATACCTACACCGTTATCTGAATAATCCGTTATTTTTACTTTTAAAGTATGACCATTTGCTAAACGAACGCCGGCAGGAAAGTTTGCCTTTATACGATGCGAGTGCCTCACTTGGCGAGCCTCAGCAGCAACCGCAACCGCAGCACCCAAAATAATAATATTATAAAAAGCCCAACCCATACTTATTATAAGTACGCCAATCTGGCTTGAATCACCTAAAAACAGACGTAATACACCCACTATTATTCCAAGTAAGTTAATAAGTAAGAGAATTAAATACGGTTTAGAAATCCCCCAGTCGTAATGCTCTTCATCATTTAAACCGCCTTTTTCGGTTACGTTAAATTTACCTTTATTAGGATTAAATAAAGCAACGGTAGTTGGTTTTAGTATGTACCAAGCAAGTACTGACTCATACACTTCACCCCAGAAAGAGTAACGGTATTTACCTTGAATACGTGAGTTAGTCGCTTTTATTTGAATTAGTGTCGGTACCACATAGATAAAAATAGCAATAAAAGGAGCATAAATTATGTAGGCATTAAAATATATTAGCGCTAAAGGAGCTGTTAAAAATACAATACGAGGAATACCCGATAGGAAATGCAGCATTGCGTTTATATAGCATAATCGTTGAGGGATGCTTAAACCTTTACCCATCAATGGGTTATCAAGCCTAAATATTTGTGCCATACCACGCGCCCAGCGAATACGTTGGCCTATATGCGCTGACAAGCTGTCGGTAGCAAGGCCTGCGGCTTGTGGGATGTTTATATATGCAGTTTTATAACCTGCGCGCTGCATACGAAGGGCCGTGTGAGCATCCTCAGTTACTGTTTCAAATGCAAAACCACCAATGTTATCAAGCGCTTCTCGTTTTAATACGGCACAAGAACCACAAAAGAAGGTTGCATCCCACATGTCGTTACCATCTTGAATCAATCCATAAAACAACATGTTTTCGTTAGGGATTTGACTGTGGTTATTAAGATTTCGCTCAAATGGATCGGCAGAAAAAAAGTGATGCGGTGTTTGGACCAAACACACTTTACTGTCTTTTAAAAACTGTCCCATTGTCATTTGTAAGAACGAGCGAGCAGGAACGTGGTCACAATCAAAAATTGCGATATATTCGCCATCGGTATAACGCATAGCGCTATTCATATTACCGGCTTTAGCATGATTGTTATCCGAACGCGCTAAATAACCCACTCCAATCTCGGCTGCAAAATCCTTAAACTCTGAGCGCTTACCATCATCTAATATATAAACATTTAGCTTGTCTGCAGGCCAATCGATACTTAAAGCAGCGAGAGTAGTGGGTCTTACAACGCTTAACGGCTCGTTATAAGTTGGAATATATACATCAACAGTTGGCCATAGGTCAGTGTCTTTAGGTAAAGGCACTGGTTTTCGCTCAAGCGGATTAACTGTTTGAAAAAAACCTAAAATCAGTACAAGCCATGCATATGTTTCAGCAAGTAGTAAGCCGCCACCTAGTGCAAGTGCAAGTGGATCATCCCAGTTTAAAGTCTCAGTGTAACGCCACCATAAGTAACGAGAAGAGGTAGTTACTGACAAGGTGATCATGACAATGGTTGCCATTTGGCCTTTTACTCGTTTAAGTGCATACGCAACTAATAAAATAAAGCTTATAAATACGGCTTGAGCTTCCAAGCTAAAAGGAATTGTAATGAATATTGCTAATAAAAATAAAATAAACGCGAGGATGACGTATTTAACTAATTTATTTTGCCATACACGTGCATCAGCCATGGCTTTAAATGCACTTTTTTTAGGGCCTTTTTTGTTTTTTGATAGTAGGCGTTTTAATAATTTACCTAACTTTAAATCAAACCAACGTAATTGCCTTAAAAGGTAGCTAACGCCATCATAGAAATAATTAACTGCATCTTCTTTTACTGAACTAGATTTAAGCTGGTTTTTGAAAAACACTAAAAAAACACTTTGAATAATAAAGCGTAATATATTTGAGTAAATATAGGTTCGGTAAGGCAACCTTAAATGAGGGTAGTAGTCATAAAGGGTAAACTCAAAGCTGATTTTATGCTGTTTAATGTTTATAAATAGCGAGCTTAAAAGCGTAATAAAAGGCATTAAGAAAGCTTCAATTACATTTACTTTATGTTGATTAAAGTAGCTATGAAACTTGAATAAAATGTACCGAACTAACTTATCAGTAAATAAAATGCTCAGCAGCAAGTATAAAGTGCTGTGAATAGGGCGCTGATAAAATAGTGTAATGCTCATTTTATAAGGCCGCTTTACTAACTAGCCAACCAGCTAGTGTTTCAAAGTCATCGTTTGCGACACTATATGGCGCGCAATTAAGTGCTACATTTCTGTATGCGGTTGACTCTTTAATAACTTCGTCACTATTAATAAAAAAGGGAGCCATAAGGGGAAGTGTCGATTGCCATAGGGAAAATAAGTCAAATTCTAGCGTTGATGCAGAGTTATAGCGGTTAACTAAAAAGTAATGTTTCCAATTGGTATCTGAATTTTTAAGTCTTTGCAGGCGCCTATAAATTAAGCTGTGACAAATAGCGTCGCAATTAACAAGTTCAATTACAATATCGTCTTTCTCTAATGGGTAGTGAGAAATGTTAATATGTGAAGGGCAGTCAAAAAGTATCCAGGCTTCGTTGTTATAATTTAGGTTTTTGCATTTATTGACCATTTTAGTGATGTTATCGGTGCTAGTGTCGTCGTTATCACCAAATGGTAAAAATATAATGCCATCGTTATCTTGGTGAAAATGCGTAAGTGCATCTTCAAAGCGCACTTCATTACTCCAGCCTTTGGTGTATTTCCACGGTAAACCAAAATGTAAACCTAAGTCACTTTTTGCATCTAAATCGATAGCAACAACGTCAACGTCAGACTTTTTTAGCACGCATGCAAGATTGGCAACTACAGAAGTACTGCCTAAACCGCCTTTGATACCTTTAATGAAAACTCTTTGCAACGGGGTTACCTATCCTTAGTTTAACTAGTGTATGTGTTTAGTTCGTTGTTTATCTCTTTAAGCAATGCATATTTATTAATTGTATTATTATTTTGCTGCTTGTTTACTATTTCTATGTAGTCATCACTCTTTCCACCAAAACGCAGTGTAAGGTTTTCTATATCACTCGATGTTAACGTTTGTGAGTTTTTAGATGTTAAGTTGTTCATCTTTACCTTTACAGTTACTTTAATTATTTTGATTAAAAGTGGACAATATTTGGCTATTATATATAGAATAACGGTTAAAACTAGTAAAAAAGTATTTTTTATAGGGCATTTTAAGTGCATAACTTTAACATAACGGGATTAGAGCCTGCTGCAAAAGAGTTAAAATCGGCTTCAAGTTATGCTGTTTTAGCCCCTTTAGACAATTTTGCAATCGAATTAGCGTTACATTCAATTAACCAAAGTTTGGCTAATGATATATATATAGTTTCTCAAGAGGCTGAATCATTTTTTGATTCTTCTTTTTCTGCATCGTTAAATTATGCTTATGAACATAATCGAGTACATCCTTTTTCGTTGGCCCCAGAAACACAACACTATTCAATTGAGCGAATCAATTCAGGTATTATAAAAGAGATAAGTGCTTATAAACGTCTAAACGAAGCGCTCATTTTTGTTCATTTTAATACAACACAGTTAAACAGTGCTGGCGAAAAAAGCTTAAAACTGATGATGAATGAGTACAACGACTTTGTTCGTCGTACCGGGGCTACATTACTATTTTTAATATCTGGGCCTGATATTGCTAACTACCGTTTTCTAGTTAGGCGATTAAATAATGTATTTGATGGGCTGGTTTTTGTTGATAATGATTCTGCAATGCGAGTTCTTGAATATGATTATTGGCGCCATAGCACGGGTGTTATTGCTGGTGAACATTACCCGTTATTATTAAGTAATAATCAGTTTGTTGTTCAAAAGGGAATAATAAGCGAGAGCAAAGCACCTAAAAGTTCAGACTTTTCCGATGAAGACGATGTTTGGCTTGTGCAAAGTGCGGTGCCCGAAGGTACTAAATTACCAATGCACTATAATAGTGTAAAAGATAATAATGATTTATTTAATAAAGGCCCAAAGGTAGAAGCAGCCACCTTAATTTTTGCAGTAACGCGCTACACTGATTTAGCGTTATTAGGTAAGCAGTGTTTTGAACTTAGAAAAAACTGTGGGCGCTGGTTAAAGCTTGTTATTCAGAATGTAGACGGTGTTATTCGCCATCAAGATGAATGTTTATTTTTAACATTGGGTGTAAACCTTATTCTATATAGTTTTTCAGAGCCTTCTCGGTTGCTCTCACAAATTCAATCTATTCAAGGTTTTCAGTTTTCTAGGCCTTTACCTCCCTCAGTTGAGGACGTATTGAAATACACCGAAAACACTTTTTCGAAAGGATATTTACCTTTCATTGAGTTTACAAAACAAGTAGAAATTCATAGTGACTCAGCCGTTAATTTAGGTGTGAGTGGTGTGCTAGTAAAGCTTGAATTACTGCCACGAATCGACCCAATACACCCTTTGCATTTATTTCATATTAAACGCGAAGGTGATGTATTTAGTATTGCAGATAATACAGTGTATTTATATTTGCATGCTTGTAGAGAGAATGACGTTGATAATGCGATTAAGCATTTGTTTAAATTAAAAACAAGCGATTTTTTTGTACAGCAAAATGTAATTTCTGATCACTTTTACATTCAACAAGAATGTAAACAATTAAGGCGTTTTTATAAAGGTAAGAGTGTTGTAGATTTCTCGCAAAAACTTGCCGAGAATGATAGCTATAAATTTGCACCTGATATAGCAAACAGCGTTACTGAAAATATTAACACACCTGAATTTTCTAGCAAAAGCCGCCCAGATGCTAAGCCTTTTATAATGAAATTAAGAGATAACTTATGAGTATGAATCAGCTTTTAATTACCGTGTTTCTTGCAATGGTACTTGGCGCGGTGCTTTGTATGCTAGGCAAATACATTTTATCTCAAATAACAAAATATTATTATAAGCTTACTTTTAAACATGAAGTACTAGAGCCTTATACACCAAATACAGTAAAAAAGGATAAGAAGTGAAATTATCAGGTTTAGGGGTTTGGAACCTTTATTTTTTAGTTAAGTTTGCTCTGTTTTATTATGGTGCAATTGATTTTAACGTATTAACTAATGCGGCCTTTGCTGCGTTGCTTGCGATTAAATTTAAACAGCCATTAATAGAGAAGGCAAAACATATAGTAGGTGCTGTGTTTGCTGTGGTATTACTTTACCAAGACTCATGGTTGCCACCAATAAACAGGTTGACTAAACAAGCGGGTAACGTTCAAGATTTTAGTTTTGGTTATTTTATTGAGTTATTAACCCGTGTTATTAACATTGATATGTTATTGGCTTTGTTCGTAATTAGTGTGTGTTTTTGGTATACATCGCAATGGATACGCTTTACCACCGTGACTATTGTTGGGCTGTTAGTTGTAGGATGGCAAGGGGATAACTCTCAATCACAATTTGTTAATAATGTGGCTAACCCTGAGCCGGTTACACAGAGTCAAAGTAATCCTCAAACACAAGTGATCACTCAGGCAGCACAATCTCCTGATCAAAAATTAGCTGATTTTTATCAACAACAAAGCTTATTAATGAGTCACTTTCCAAGCCAAGTAAATGGTGAACTGTTTGATGTAATTATTTTGAACATATGCTCAATGGCTGTTGCTGATTTAAATGCTATTGGTGTAAGTGTTACTGATATGTATAAAGACTTTGATGTGGTGTTTTCAGACTTTAACTCGGCTACATCATACAGCGGACCCGCTGCGGTAAGGTTACTGCGCGCTAGTTGTGGCCAAACTAGTCAAACGGCATTATTTAAAGAGGCACCTGAACAATGTCACTTGTTTAAAAACCTAGAAAAACTAGGTTATCAAAATAATGTTGTGATGAATCACGACGGACATTTTGATGAGTTTAAAGGTTTAATAAATAAGTACGGTGGCCTAGATAGCACGCCATTTAATATCGATTCAATGCCAGTTGCGCTTCGAGGATTTGATAATAGCCCTATTTACTCTGATGAAGCTGTGCTGGATGGTTGGTTAGAGCAATCTGAGGACTGTAAACCCTGTGCAATGTACTACAACACAACAAGTTTACATGACGGTAATCAGCTAGAGAATCAACCAAGGGTGAATAGTAAAGAGACATACCCAATCAGGCATAAAAACTTGTTTGCTGATATTAACCAGTTTGTAAAAAAATTAGAAAAGCGCGGCCGCAATGTGATGTTGATGATAGTGCCTGAGCATGGCGCTAATTTAAAAGGTGATAAGGTACAATTTGCAGGTTTACGTGAAATCCCTAGTCCTGCGATTGTGTCTGTACCTGTAGCGATTAAGTTTATAGGCCCAGACGTACAAAATTACTCGCAAATTGTGGTTGATGATTCAACAAGTTACTTTGCGCTTTCAGAGCTGGTAAGTAAGGCGCTGCAAACTGATGTGTTTGGTGGGAATAACAGTGTTGCTAATTTACTTGAAAACCTACCTAAAGCACCTAAAGTTGCTGAAAATGAAGGCACAATAATGATGTACGTTAATCAACGACCATTTATACAATTAGATGGTGGAGATTGGTCAGCTTATCCACAAGGTAAGTAGTCTCATAATAAGAATTAATAAACAGCATTGATATTGTTAAATATAAATATCAGTGCTGTTTTTCTTCGTTTAATTACATCCCACCCTTTGGCTTTAAAAGCTGTTTTGTCCAAAAATGTTTACAATAAACTACCTTCTCAAAGCGACTTAGCGTATTATTCGGCTAATATAGTTTTTCCTTCTTTGAGGATGTATGCGTCTAGATATTCACTGTGCTGATCGAATTGGTATTGCTCAAGAAATCCTTAATATATTAGTTAACTACAGCGTTGATTTAAAAGGAATTGAGGTCGATTCTGTAAATTGTCGTATGTACGTTAGTTTTCCCGAAATTGAATTTGAACAATTCCAAAAAATTATGCCATCGATACGTTTAATCGACGGTGTACATGATGTGCGTACCACTGCATTTTTACCATCTGAGCGTGAACACAACGAATTAAATACTTTACTACGTGCATTGCCTGATGGTGTTATCTCTATTGATGCCAAAGGTTGGGTACGTTTATGTAATGATGCAGCATGTAAAGACTTACAGCTAATTGAAAAAGACGTGATTGGTGCAAATATTAATAACCTGCTTAAAGGCTTTAACTTTACACGCTGGTTAGAAGGTAAAGAAGTACTCGGACAAACTACACGCGTTGAAGTTGCTGGTGAGGATTTTATTGCAGACATTTTGCCAATTGCAGTTCCTCAAGGTAGTGAAGGTGATGTGCTTGCTGGTGCGGTTATTAATATTAAATCGCAAAGTCGCTTAGGGCAGCAAGTCAGTGCATTTAGACGTTACGGGCAAGAAAGCTTTGCCACTATTCATAACTTTAGTACGGCAATGCGCCGAGTTGTGCGCGAAGCCCGAAAAATGGCGCAACTAGAAGCCCCTATTTTGATTACTGGTGAAACAGGAACAGGTAAAGAGTTATTAGCTAGAGCGTGCCATTACGCATCTAATCGTTCTGTTAAACCTTTTATTGCTCTGTCGTGTGCTTCTCTTCCTGATGATGTTGCTGAGTCTGAATTATTTGGTTATGCCGGGTACGAAGAAAATGCAGCGCCAAAGCGCGGTGTATTAGAGCAAGCCGATGGTGGAACTGTATTTTTAGATGAAGTTGGCGAAATGTCGACTCAACTACAAACTAAGTTACTGCGTTTTTTACAAGATGGTACGTTTAGAAAAGTAGGCGATGAGAACGAAGTTAAAGTAAATGTACGTATTGTTGCTGCTACTCAAAAAGACTTACCTGCAATGGTACAAGAAGGGGTTTTTAGAGAAGACTTATATTACCGTATAAACGTGCTTACTTTAGAAATAGCGCCACTAAGAGATAGAAAAGCAGATGTAGGACCACTTGCAGAACATTTTATTCAAAAATATGCGCAACAAAATGGTCATGCAATTCCTGTTTTATCACAAGAGTGTTTGAACTTTTTACAAGAGTATCCGTGGCCAGGAAATGTGCGCCAGCTTGAAAATGCAATTTACCGTGCAGTGTCGTTACTAGATGATAGCGAGCTTCGCGTAGAGCATTTACAGTTACCCACTTTTACTCACGATTTAGGGTATTTAGAGTCTGATTTTGAAGGTTCGTTAGATCAAGCGGTTAAACGTTTTGAAGCGACCTTACTTCGTAAACTCTACCCAGCTTATCCGAGCTCACGCCAGTTAGCTAAGCGATTGGGCCTAAGTCACACCGCTGTAGCTAACAAGTTACGTGATTACGGAATTAACCGAAAAACAGTAAAAGTGTAATTAACATAAAGACATTAAAATATGGGGACTAATTTTTAGTCCCCATATTTTTTGTAACCCCATCAATTGCAATCGTTTCAATACCTTCTTCATTAAAGTTCATTACAATACTGGCGTTATTACGAGTGAAAAAATAGCTACGGCCATTAAGTTCAATAACATAATCGCCTTTTACGGGGTCGCTAAATTGCTGCTTTTTTAAAGTGATCCTATGTTCGCCAATTTGCCATTCAAATTCTTTAATAAACCCATTATTAAATTCTTGCACCCATACTTGGCTGTCATCTTTTGAAAGCGTTATAGCAACTGAATAAGAACTAGGGATCTGCTCCATATTGTAACTTTTAGAGCCAATAATGAATTTTTCAGCTTTTTGTTGCCATTCAAAACCAAATTTAAACTCTTTAACTACACCGGTAGGGTAAGTAACAGAGCCTTTACCTGGTAATGAAAAGTCGGCAAACGCACTATAACTAGGTATTAATAAAGCTAGCGCAGTGATAATTTTTCGTTTTGATTTCATGAGTTATCTTTTTATTATAATAATGATTTAAGATTAAAGTAGAATATTCGTCTTCGCAAGAGGCTATGCTACACTCGAATAAATTTAACTGGTAAGACCTTTTTTGTGAACTTATATATTCGACTTTTATTATTGTTTTTTAAAATCAAACGTAACAAGCAATATCAAAATTTACTTGATACGGTAGATATTGATTACAAAGCTTTACCTACTGATTGTGACATTAATTTACATTTAACAAACTCACGTTACCTTGCGATGATGGACTTATCTCGAACTTGGATGACAGAACGAGTTGGCTTGTTAAAGCAAATAATGAAGCGTCGTTGGTTTCCCATTGTTAACGCAACGGCCATAACTTATATCCGCGATATTAAACCCATGCAGCGATATACAATAAGCACCAAGTTAGTGGGCTGGGATCATAAATACTTTTATATTGAGCAAAAGTTTCACTCAGAACGAGGCCTACATGCTATTGCTTATGTACGCGGTGTATTTAAAAGTAAAAAGGGTATTATAAGTATTGAAGAAATGCTTGAGGTTGCTGGTTTTGATGGGCAAACACCTATATTGCCAAGTGAAGTAATGCACTGGAAAGAAATGCTAGAACAGAAAAAGTTAAGTAACTTACCAAGGTAATTAATACTCTCCAAATGAAAAAAAGGCCTTTCGGCCTTTTAACACACATTGTAATTGGGTAACTACGTACTATTTTATATATGCTTTAAAAGCTGTATCTAACACCGAACATAGCAACAACGGGGTCAAGCTCAACAGTTGATGTAAGTGCTTTTGCACCATTTGCATAAACAGTGGCATCGGTATCAATATCCATAATTGATACCATAGCGTGTAAACCCCAGTTTTTATCAATTTTATAGTTAGCACCTACCTGAGCCATAAAGCCAAACGAATCATCTAGCTTTACTTCTACATCATCTGTTCCCAGCGTCGCTTTAAGTGCTTGAGAAGGTTGCTCATCAAAAAATGCAGTGTAGTTTATGCCTACGCCTATAAAAGGTCTTAGCGCATAGCTGGTATCTAAAAAGTGATATTGCGCAACTAAAGACGGCGGAAGTTGTTTTATATCAGCAATTTTGTTGCCAGCTAAGGCTCCGGCACCATTCACATCGTGTGAAAACGGTGTTGCTGCTATCAGTTCCAACACCCATTGATCGTTAAAAGCATAATCTACTGTGATACCTAGTTGGGTATCTGAATCACCTTTAAGACCCAGTGTCGGCGCCTCATTAATTGCTGAGCTACTGTTATCTGGATTTACGTTAATAGCGCCAACATTTACGCTAAAGTTAGCGTGTGCAGCTGGAGAGATTGCTAATAAAGAGGTTAATAATGCGATGCTAATTTGGGTTTTCATGTTGTTCTCCAAGAACTACTGTTTAATTGGCGCTATTATTACCGAGCAATAAAAATGAAAACCTGTTCTAGATCAAAGTTTAAAAAATATTTTAACCTTGTGAATTGTTTTATTGATTTAGATTAATTTTAGTGTCGTTCTGTCTTTGTAACGATTGACATATATATTCCATTAACAGTCATATGAATGTATTAAGGCTGACATCGCTTAGTCATATACTCACGTTTTAATAAAGGCACATTAAATAATAAAGTGTGTTTACCATGTTTTTAGAAGCATTTGAAAAAAAATCAAAAACAACGGATATTCAAAAAGAAGTTGTAAAGCACTTACAAACACTAATTCGCTTTGAATCAGTAACCCCTAATCAAGCGGGTGCAATTGATTGGCTTGCAGATAAATTGGTGGATTTAGGTTTAAGTTGCGAGCAATTTACTATAAATGGTGTAACTAATTTAATTGCCTGCATAAAATTCAAAGAAGGCCCATGTGTTGCTTTCTCAGGGCACATTGATGTAGTACCAGCAACAAGTAACGGTTGGCTAAGTCCTCCTTTTGAAGGGCGAGTGCGAAATGATGCAATATACGGTAGAGGAGCAGCTGATATGAAAGGCGGTGTTGCTGCTATGTTGAGTGCCACAAAAAAATTAATTGATAGTAAATCAGCTAAAGCAGGGACTCTTTACTGGCTTATCACGTCAGATGAAGAGGGAGAGGCTGAATTTGGCACTCAAGAAATAGTTAATAAGCTTGCCAAGCAAGATGTTGTATTAGATGGCTGTATTGTGGGGGAGCCAACAAGTGTGGCACAAGTTGGCGATACGGTTAAGAATGGCCGTCGTGGTGCGCTTTCAGCTCGCATTTTAGTTACTGGTAAGGCAGGTCATGTAGCTTATCCTCAAAACACACTCAATGCTGCTCATATTGCTGCAAAAATAGTAAATAGCTTGAGTGATCAGATCTGGTTACTCGATGTGGCTAGCTCAAAAACCACACTGCAAGTGACTGGAATTAACATAAATAATGTGGTCGATAATTTAGTGCCAAGTCATTGTGAAATTACATTTAATGTACGTTATAGCCATGGTTACAGTAGCACAGCAGTTAAAACGCAATTAATGAAGACCCTAAACAAGTTTGCTGAGCATTTTACGATTGAGTGGGAGCGCCCATGCGAGCCTTATTACACAAGCCATAATACGGGATGGAGTTTACTTACTCATATTGAGCAAGCTATTTATAAAAACACATCAAGTCACCCATTACTAAGTACAGATGGAGGGACATCAGATGGACGATTTTTTGCCAGCCCCCATACTCAAGTGATTGAATGTGGTGTACGAAACAATACGATTCATCAAGTTAACGAACATGTATCTATTAGTGACTTACTTAAAATTGAAGCTATTTATACAACTTTACTTGAGCAAATATTTATTAATAATTAAATATAAATAGAGTACTTTATAGATATAAGGACTCACTTTTTATTGGTTATTGTAAATAACGTTTGGCTTTATTTTCTTTTACATTTTCAAGATCGACCAATACTAATCCATCAATACAATTATTGAAATCGGGATCAATACTAAAGCTTAAAAATTGCACTCCACCGGGTTTACAAAGTTCAGTGTATTGTTTAAATAAAGTAGGGACTTGAGCACCCATATTAGCTAGTACATGTTTTAGCTCTACAAAATCTTCTTTCACGTCATTGCCGCTAAAAAGAGTATTACACTGGGTTAGCTGTAGCTCGGTTAACTTAAACTCATTATTAGGCGTAGCTAATTCAATGCCACTTTTATAATAATGCTGATAATAATAAACGAGCATGGCCTTTGCTTGCTCGGGTAGAGCATTTGATACACTTACAGCACCAAACAAGTATCTGTACTGTGGATAGTTTTTGATAAAAGCGCCAATGCCATACCATAAATAATCGAGGCTTTTACGTCCCCAATATTTAGGCTGCACAAAGCTGCGGCCAAGCTCAATTCCTTGTTGTAGGTAAGGGGCCATATCGTCGGTGTAAGAAAATAAGCTATCAGTATATAAACCTTTGCGGCCGTGCTTTTGTATTATCTCTTGTGCGCAGGCTAATCGATAAGCACCTACCAGCTCTAGTTGCATGGGATCCCATAGTACAAGGTGCTGGTAATCCATATCGTATTTATCTATATCACGACGTTTACCGCTACCTTCACCTACCGCTCTAAACGCGATTTCTCTCAGGCGCCCTAACTCTCTAAAAATAGGTGAGCTACCTACATACTGGTATAGATGAATATGCATACCGTCTTGTGTTTTACCAAGTAGTTGGCATTGCTCAATTGCTTTTTTTAGCTCCTTGCGGCACTCGGGAATAGCGATGGGTGTTTGTGTTTTTAGCGGTAGGGCTTTTTTTGTTGTAAGCCTATAAAGTTGTTTACGAATAAGGTTTACAACTTCTTTATCTTTAAGGTTTTCTATTAAGTAAGATTCAGGAGGGATAGAGGCACCAATCTCAAACTCTAAAGATTTTTGGCGTTGCTTAAACATTTCTGTTACTAAGAGCAAACTTGCCAACGGCTTATAAATCATTGATGTGCCATAAAAAAGTGGACTATTTTTGGCTTTAATATAAATAGGTAAGATAGGGCAGTTAGCTTTTTTTGCCATACGTAAAAAGCCACTATTCCATTTGCAGTCTTTAATACCTGTTGGCCCTAATCGCGATACTTCTCCTGCCGGAAATATAAGTAATGCGCCTTCATCCTTTAAATGGTTTTGTATATTACTAAGCTCTTGTTTCTTACTCATGCCTGATAAGTTATCTACGGGGAGTAAAAGTGAGTGCATTGGAGTAACCGACATCAACATGCGGTTTGCCACTACTTTTAAATCCTGTCTTACAGTTGAAAGTACTTTAATCAGTGCTAAAGCATCTAATGAACCAATAGGGTGGTTAGCAACGATAACAAGTTTACCCTCATTAGGAATATGTTCTATCTGCTTAGGTTTATAGCGCGTATCAAAATTGAGTTCATCGAGCACTTGTTCAACAAATTCTAATCCTTGTAGGTGAGGGTAGGCATCACCAAAAGCAACAAACTCTTGTTCATGTAATAAGTAGCCTAGGCCTTTTTTTACTAAACCTTTTACTTTTGGAGAGTTCTCTAGTTGTGGTAAGTTTGCAGCAATTACTTTATCAACACTTATCATATTAACCTCATATTCCGTTTGGCCTATTCGCCATACATGTAAGATTAAAAAAAGGGTGTGACAGTTACTTTGCAGTAGTGTGACTTTTTAAAGTGCTAACTTATAAACTGTGTATTGTTAGGAGAATTTATGTCGGTATTGGTTGCTATAACTGGGCGTGACAACACAAAACTAATAACGAAGTTACAAGAGCGATTACCAAATACGCTGATAGAGCAATGGCCTGATTGCAAAAACGCACATGATGTGGATTTTGTACTTGCGTGGAAAGCGCCAGAATCTATGTGGCCACAGCTACCTAACTTAAAGGCTGTGTCGTCATTTGGTGCTGGCGTAGACAGTATCGATTTAACATTACTCGACGAAAGTGTTGAAGTAGTACGTATTGTTGACATGCAACTAACTGAAGATATGGCGGAATATGTACTGACACATGTGTTAGCTCAAAAGTTACGTTTAAAAGAGTATTACATTAAACAAACACAGCAAACATGGAAGCCAAAGCGGGCGCATAGTAATAAACATGTCGGCATACTTGGGTTTGGTGAATTAGGTAAAGCATGCGCGCAAAAGCTTATAAATAATGGCTTTAAGGTAAGTGCCTGGGCGCAAAGTAATAAAAGCGCGGCTAATGTCGAAATTTTTTATGGCGAGGAAGGCCTCAATAGTATGCTTTCTGATGTTGACTACCTTGTATGTCTATTACCCCTTACGCAAGCAACGACAGGCATTATTAATCACTCAATGCTCGCAAAGCTACCTAAACATGCTGTTGTTATTAATGTGGCACGCGGTGCTCATGTTGTTCAGCAAGACTTACTAAGTGCATTAAATAACGATAGCTTACGCGCAGCTACACTCGACGTGTTTGATCAAGAACCTTTAGCGTCGAATCACCCTTACTGGGGAAACCCCAAAATAACGCTTACACCACATTGCGCGGCGATTTCTGATTTAAATAGTGTTATAGAGCAAATAGCCGATAATATTGAATGCTTGGATAAGGGGTTAGTACTTAATAATCCAATAGATAGAACTAAAGGTTATTAGCTGATAGCTAATTAGTTTAAAAAACAGCTTGTTAACATTTGTAATTTTCATTAGTGTAAAAGGTATTCTCACTAATAAAAAATACAAAGAGGGTGTTATGAAATCGAGTCAAAGTGGCGTTAAATTAAGCCTAGTTATTGTTTCAATTATTATACTTGGTGTTTCAGCTTGGTTTAATCAGGCTAATGCAGAGGATACTCCTTCTAAAATACAAACCCAAAGCGAGTTAACAATAGCGGACTAGCCTACTTACTATGTATTCCTCTTTTTAGCAGTACACAAGCATTATTTTCACAGTAGTGCTTGTGTGCCCCTGAAGCTCTAATTTTCATCTTGATTGAAAGTGCTTTTTAATATTTTTAAATTCTTAACAAAAAAAAGCCCAGCAATGCTGGGCTATTAAATATTCTAGGGAAAAGTTGTTAACTTTGGGTTACATTAAATTGCCCAAATGTATAAACTTTAAACAAGTAAAAAGTATTGATCAACACTAAACTCATATTTGAAATAACACTCGACGACATAAGATCTAAGCTAAATGATAAGAATAATAAACCACACGCACTAATGGCGGCAACGCGCAGCAGTGTTATCTGGTTAATAAAGAATGCACCTAAACCTAGTGCAAGTAGTGTAGTATTTAAAAGCCAATCTAGCTCGTTTAGCATGGTCGTTTCAATAGTTCAGTTGTTGAAAAAAGGAGCGCCATTATGTTGATCTTTTGCGCACCTTTCAACCAAGTAATTTTAAATTTTCAGATTAGTTTTTTTAATGCTAAAAGTAGCTACCGATTGCTGAAAATAAACCATTATCAGCAATTACTTGATACTTTTGGCAGCTCTGCGGTTTTTGTAAGTCACTGCATAAATAAAGGGACTCACGGCTAGAATCATAGGTGGGGTGTAGGTTTGAATCAATTAAAGTAGCCCCCTTGCCAAAGAATCCGGGCCAGTAAACACTCTCACTTACCATCCCTAATTTTTTATAGGTGAGTAAGGTAGGTTTTGGAAAAGCTAAAATTATTACAGCAACGACAGCGAGTGATATAAACAGTCCTTTTTTTTGCGTTGTTTTTTGGCTTATATCATTCTTTGCACTGGAATTTAACTCGCCAGGTGAAGGGCGCTGAGTAGAACGCTGAGGTTTTCTTTTTTGCGCTGTTTTTTTTCTTGCCGGTGCTTTACCTAGCAACGATTGTTTATTTGGGGTTTTAGACATAAAGCAAATCTGGCCTTTTTTCCGTAGGTCTCTATAATTAAATGAGTAAATTTATATACTAAGCTAATTATTATGATAACTTAAAGTTAGCTTATAGCCTACGAGGAATAAAGATGAATACGCAGCTATCAATTTTAATTGTAGATGACGTTAGCACAGTGCGTAGTTTTTTGAGCCAAACGCTCATGCACTTAGGGATAGATAACGTAAAGGAAGCATCTACTGCCTCACAATGTATTAGTGAGTGCCAAGCTGCAAATTATAATATCATTTTTTTAGACATTGAATTGCCAGACGGTGATGGTAAAGATTTGATTGCACAAATCAATGAATTAAGCCCAGAGACAAATGTGGTTATGGTATCTGCACATTCAGGTATTGAGAATGTTAAGGATGCAATTGATAAAGGCGCTAAAGGGTTTGTAGTAAAGCCATTTACACCTAAAAAAATAGCGGCAATGCTTAAGAAGTTTTATCCAGAGTTAGAAAATGTCTAATAAAGTAAGTACATTTAAAATTTAAACAAAAAAAAACCGGCAAAAGCCGGTTTTTTATATTCTATCAAAAACAAATTATAGAGCTTTAATCTTAGCTGCTATACGGCTCTTATGACGAGCTGCTTTGTTTTTGTGAATTAGACCCTTAGTTGCGTAACGGTCTAGGATAGGTGTAGCAACAGAAAAAGCTTGCTGTGCAGCTTCTTTATCGCCCGCTTCAATAGCAACAATTACTTTTTTGAAGTAAGTGCGCATCATTGAACGACGGCTTGCGTTGTGCTGACGGTTTTTTTCGCTTGTGATAGCGCGTTTTTTTGCAGACTTGATGTTAGCCAAGGTTTGCTCCTAACAATCTTAAAATAAAGCTTAAATTAAAGGCCGTGGAATATGCCTGTTTCTATCATGGATGTCAATTTAAATTTAACAATCCAAGAAAAACTGCACCATATAACGAGCATCAATTTGCCGCTTTAGCAGTTAATACCGACATTGTAACAAAGCACAGACCCCCAGCCTAGTGCTTTAAAGCGATTTATAAAAAAGACTGTGGCATAATCGCCTATCTTGAGGATTTTTGAGTAGGTTTAAGGTGTCAAAAGGTTTATTTCGCTCCGGTATGATTGTTAGTTGTATGACTATGATATCGCGTATTTTAGGGCTCGTTCGAGATGCAGTCGTTGCCAATTTATTAGGCGCAAGTGCGGCGGCTGATGTTTTTTTATTTGCTAACCGTATTCCTAATTTTTTACGTCGTTTATTTGCAGAAGGTGCCTTCGCACAAGCATTTGTACCCGTGCTGAGTGAAATTAAAGAACAGCAAGGCGACGACAAGGTCAGACTTTTTGTTGCACAAGCAGCAGGCACATTAGGAACCATTTTACTGATTGTCACTATTATAGGTGTTGTTGCTTCACCCGTTATTGCAGCATTGTTTGGCACCGGTTGGTTTATAGATTGGTGGCAGGGCGGCCCTAATGCCGAAAAGTTTGAGCTTGCAAGTTCATTACTTAAATTTACATTCCCTTATTTGTTTTTTGTAAGCTTAGTTGCGCTTAGTGGTGCGGTAATGAACGTGTATAACCGTTTTGCTGTTGCTGCATTTACACCTGTTTTACTCAATGTTTCTATTATTACGTGTGCAATTTTTTTACATGATAAATTTAGTGTCGGGGCTTATTCTCTCGCAATTGGCGTATTTATTGGTGGCGTTGTGCAGTTATTGTTTCAACTTCCATTTTTATACCGTGCAAAAATGTTGGCGCGTCCACGCTGGGCATGGCAAGACGAAAACGTAAAAAAAGTACGTAAACTTATGCTTCCTGCTTTGTTTGGCGTATCTATTAGCCAAATTAATTTGTTGCTTGATACCATGATTGCTTCATTACTGATGACAGGCTCGATTGCATGGCTTTATTATTCAGACCGTTTAATTGAATTTCCGTTGGGCTTATTTGGTATTGGTATTGCGACAGTTATTTTACCGGCGCTCTCTAGGTTACATAGCAGTAAAAAAAGTAGTGACTTTCAGCATACCCTCGACTGGGGGGTGCGTTTTGTTATATTTTTAGGCCTACCAGCAATGATAGGTCTAATGATCATCAGCCCGCTTATTATCACCGTATTGTTCGACCACGGTGCGTTTAAAGAAGACAGTGTTGATCATGTTAAAGCAGTTAGTTTAGGCGTAGTCGCATATTCAGTAGGGCTTGTAAGCTTTATGCTGATTAAAGTACTTGCTCCTGGCTTTTATGCTCGTCAAGACACAAAAACGCCGGTGCGTATTGGTATTATTACCTTAGTGTTGAATATGGTATTTAATATTATGCTGGCTCCTTTCATTGGTTATTTAGGATTAGCACTCGCTACTTCGCTATCGGCTAGTTGTAATGCATTTTTGCTGTATAGGCAGCTTAAAAAAGAAAATGTGTATCAATTTTCATCAATGAGTATGCGCTTTACACTAAAATGTGTTGTTGCAAGTATGGTTATGGGAGCTGTTACATGGTTTGTGAGCAGTTACTATTACTGGGCTACATGGGCTTTTACACAGCAGGTAGTCTTATTAATAGCACTCGTGGCTTTGGCAGGTATTAGTTACTTTGCAATGCTATTTTTGATGGGCGTTAGACTAAATACGATAAAAAGTGTAGCAATTACTGAATCAAACTAAAAAAAAGATTATAATCGGCAACTCTGCGGCTTTAATTAATTTTTAGTCGTAATTAATAGCTCGCTAAACAAGGCATTAGGTGGCATGGAGTTAATTAGAGGTATACACAATATTCGCCCACACCATTTTGGTTGTGTGTTAACTATTGGTAATTTTGACGGTGTTCATTTAGGCCACGCAGAAGTACTAAAAGGCTTACTTACTGATGCTAAAGCGCATAGTTTGTCTAGCACTGTAATGCTATTTGAACCCCAGCCACAAGAATTTTTTGCTAAAAAAAATGCCCCAGCACGGCTAACGCGCTTACGAGATAAGCTACGTTTGCTTAGTGATTTAGGTATTGAGCGAGTTATTTGCATTAGCTTTAATCAGCAATTTGCAAACATGCATGCTGAGCAATTTGTTAATGATATTTTGATTAAAAAGTTAGGTGTTAAAGCTCTCACTGTTGGCGATGATTTTAAGTTTGGAAAGCAGCGCCAAGGTAACTTTGACTTACTTGCTAGCATGGGCAAGCAAGCGGGCATGGACGTAAAAAGCACCGCGAGTTTTCGTCAATTAAATGCTAGAGTAAGCAGCACTTTAATACGAGATGCTTTGGCATCTGGTGACTTAGCAAGTGCTAAAACAATGCTTGGTCACGATTATGCTATTTCTGGGCGTGTTATACACGGCTGGAAAAGAGGACGTGAACTCGGTTTTAGAACGGCAAATATTGCCCTAAAACGCCAAGTGTGTCCTGTCAACGGGGTGTTTGCAGTGCAAGCAACGATTGCAGGAAAACAGATTTTTGGAGTTGCAAATGTAGGCAATAAGCCGACATTTAATGGAACTCGTGCATTATTAGAAGTTCATCTTTTTGATTTTGCACAGGATATTTACGGACAATTTATGCATGTGGAGTTAATAAAAAAACTTCGCAACGAAAAAAAATTCGAGACATTAACACAATTAACGGCGCAAATAGCAACTGATGTTGCTGCCGCTAAGCAGTGTTTTGGTTTAAATCAGGTAGCCGATAGAGACGGAATGTAGGATAAATGAGCGACTATAAACATACTTTGAACTTACCGGAAACACCGTTTCCAATGCGTGGCAATTTGGCACAACGTGAACCAAAAATGCTTAAAGCATGGTATGAAGACGACCTGTACGGTCAAATTCGCAGCGCTAAGAAAGGTAAAAAGACCTTTATTTTGCATGACGGCCCTCCGTATGCAAATGGCGACATCCATTTAGGCCACTCAGTTAATAAAATATTAAAAGACATTATTGTTAAGTCTAAAACATTATCTGACTTTGATTCACCATTAGTCCCAGGTTGGGATTGTCATGGTTTACCAATCGAGTTAATGGTTGAGAAAAAAGTAGGCAAGCCGGGCGTAAAAGTAACCGCGAGCGAGTTTCGTGAAAAATGCCGTGCATACGCTAAAAAACAAGTTGAAGGTCAAAAAGTTGATTTTAAACGTTTAGGCGTATTTGCAGATTGGGATAAGCCTTACTTAACAATGAACTTTGACTTTGAAGCGAATGCAATTCGTGTACTTGGTCGTATTATTGAAAAAGGTCATTTGCATAAAGGTGCTAAGCCTGTGCATTGGTGTACAGATTGTGGTTCTGCATTAGCAGAAGCTGAAGTTGAATACCAAGATAAGCAATCACCAGCGATTGATGTACGTTTTACATTTGTTGATCAAGATGCTGTTGTAAGTGCATTTGATTTGGCTGATGGTCATAAAGGTGAAGGCAGTGTTGGTACTGTTATTTGGACAACAACACCGTGGACGCTTCCAGCAAACCGCGCAGTAGCTGTGCATGCCGATTTAGAATATGCATTGGTGCAGGTTGAAGATGAAGGCGTACAACAACGTCTAATTTTAGGCTCTGAGCTTGTTAAAGATGCAATGGACCGCTTTGGTTTTAATCACTTCCACGTATTAGGTTATGTAAAAGGTGCTGCACTTGAAAACTTACAAGTAGCCCATCCTTTTTATGATTTTAATGTACCAGTGATTGTTGCAGAACACGTAACGACTGACTCAGGTACCGGTGTTGTACATACAGCACCAGGGCATGGTCAAGAAGATTTCGTGGCGGGTTTAAATTACAACCTTGAAGTAGCTAACCCTGTTGGCGCTAATGGCGTTTATTTACCAGATACTGAACTTTTTGCAGGTCAGCATGTATTTAAAGCAAATGCGAGCGTAATTGAAGTATTAAAAGAGCACGGTGCATTAATGCATCATCATGCTATAACTCATAGTTACCCACATTGTTGGCGCCATAAAACACCGATTATTTTCCGTGCTACACCACAATGGTTTGTAAGTATGGATCAGGCTAACTTGCGTGAAGATTCTTTAAAAGAAATTAAAAACACGCAGTGGTTGCCAGAGTGGGGCGAAAGCCGTATTTCGAACATGGTTGAAAGCCGCCCAGATTGGTGTATATCTCGCCAACGTACTTGGGGTGTGCCAATTGCATTGTTTGCAGATAAAGATACCGGTGCACTTCATCCAAATACTCAAGAACTCATTGAGCAAGCTGCACAGCTAGTTGAAAAATCTGGTATTCAGGCATGGTACGATTTAGAACCAGCCACATTACTTGGTGAAGAAGATGCCAAGCAATACATGAAAGTGCAAGATACGCTAGATGTATGGTTTGACTCAGGTGTTTCACACGCATGTGTGGTAGACGCACGTGAAGACTTGGTTGGTCCAGCTGATTTATACCTTGAAGGTTCTGATCAACACCGTGGTTGGTTTATGTCATCAATGATGACATCAGTGGCTATTAATGGTCATGCGCCATACCGCCAAGTATTGACTCATGGTTTTACTGTTGATGAAAACGGCCGCAAGATGTCTAAGTCACTAGGTAATGTTATTTCACCACAAAATGTGATGAATAAACTAGGTGCCGACATTCTACGTTTATGGGTTGCCTCTACCGATTACACGGCAGAAATGACTGTGTCGGATGAAATATTTAAACGCTCTGCCGATCGCTACCGCCGTATTCGTAACACTAGCCGTTACTTACTAGCTAATCTAAATGGTTTTGATCCAAAAACAGATCAAGTTGCTGTTGATGATATGGTTGAGCTTGATAAGTGGATTGTTGGTCGTGCTGCTCAGTTGCAAGACGAAATTTTAGCCGCATACGATAGCTACCAAATGCTATTAGTAACGCAAAAGCTAATGAACTTCTGTACGGGTGAGCTTGGTTCGTTCTATTTAGACGTTATTAAAGATCGTCAGTACACAGCTAAGAGTGACAGCCATGCACGTCGTTCTTGTCAAACAGCGCTTTATCATATTGCAGAAGCAATGACGCGTTGGATGGCACCTATTATGAGCTTTACTGCACAAGAAATTTGGGAAGCTTTACCGGGTGAACGTAGTGACTACGTATTTACATCTGTTTGGTATGATGGCTTACAAGCGCCAACAAATAGCCAATTTAGTAACGATGACTGGTTAGAAATTCTAACAGTACGCGACGAAGTAAACCGCTTATTAGAAGCTGCACGTAAAGAAGAAGTTATTGGTGCAACGCTTCAAGCAACGGTTAATTTATTTACTGGTAAAGAGCTTGCCGCTAAATTAAATGCGCTTGGTGATGAACTGCGTTTTGTATTATTAACATCGGCCGTAAATGTTTCTGAAGTTGATAGTCAGCCAGCTGATACACAAGCTACCGAAATTGAAGGTTTATTCATTAGTGTTGCTGCAACAGATGCTGCTAAATGTGAGCGTTGTTGGCATTACAGTGAAGATGTAGGTGTTAACCCTGCTCATCCTGAAATTTGTGGTCGTTGTGTAAGTAATGTTGACGGCGAAGGCGAAAAGCGTCAATTCGCTTAGGAGTTATTCTTAGTGAGCAAACTAGCCCAAAAAAGTGGTTTAGTGTGGCTTTGGTTGAGTCTATTACTATTAGTAATAGACTTTGCCAGTAAAACACTTGTTGTAGGTACTATGGATTATCAAGAGTCGATAAACTTACTCCCTGTTTTTAGTATTACTTATGTGCATAACTATGGTGCTGCTTATAGCTTCTTAAGTGAAGCGGGTGGTTGGCAGCGTTGGTTTTTAAGTGCGATTGCCATTGCTATTAGTGCTTTGCTTGTGTGGTGGCTAAAACGCTTACCTGCAACAAACAAAGTACTATGCGGTGCTTATGCACTGGTACTTGCAGGCGCTATTGGTAATTTATACGATCGTATTGCGTATGGTTATGTAATCGACTTTATTCACGTATTTTATAAAGACTCACATTTTCCTGTATTTAATATTGCTGATTGCGCTATTTGTATTGGCGCAGCATTATTGTTATTTGATGCCTTTACCGGCGAGAGTCCGAAGGAGCATAAAGCATGAGCCAAGCTGTAATTGGTGAAAACTCGCAAGTTATTTTCCATTTTTCTATTAAATTAGAAGATGGCTCTGCCGCCGATTCTACCAAGGTGCACAACAAACCTGCTAAATTAACAATGGGCGATGGCAGTTTAACGGCAAACTTCGAAAAGTGTTTATTAGGTTTAACTGCAGGCGAAAGTAAAACGTTTGAATTAGAACCTGAAGATGCGTTTGGTCAGCCAAATCCAGATAATATTTACTACGTTGACCGTAGTAAATTTGGCCCAGAAACACCAGCTAAGGTAGGTGCAATTATTGCGTTTACTCAACCAGACGGTACCGAGCTTCCTGGATTAGTTCGCGAAGTGCAAGGTGAGTCGGTAACGATTGATTTTAATCACCCTTTATCTGGCCAACGTTTAACGTTTGAAGTTGATATTATTGAGGTGGAAGGTTAATGGAAATATTACTAGCTAATCCACGCGGCTTTTGCGCTGGTGTTGACCGTGCTATTAGTATTGTTGAGCGCGCCCTAGATATTTTTGAAAAGCCAATTTATGTGCGCCACGAAGTAGTACATAACCGCTATGTGGTTGATGGATTAAAAAGTCGTGGTGCGGTATTTGTTGAAGAGCTTGATCAAGTACCTGACGACAGCATTGTTATTTTTAGTGCACATGGTGTTTCGCAAGCTGTTCGCAGCGAAGCTAAACGTCGTGATTTAAAAGTATTTGATGCAACGTGTCCGCTTGTAACTAAAGTACATATGGAAGTTACACGTGCGAGTCGTAAAGGTATTGAGTGTATTTTAATTGGACACCATGGCCACCCTGAAGTAGAGGGAACAATGGGACAATATGATAACTCAGCCGGTGGCATTTATCTTGTTGAAACCGTTGATGATGTTGTTGCGCTTAATGTAAAAAATGCTGAAAATCTTTTTTATTGCAGCCAAACAACACTCTCAGTTGATGACACAGCAGATGTTATTGATGCACTACGCAATAAGTTTCCATCAATTGACGGACCTCGTAAAGATGACATTTGTTATGCAACGCAAAATCGTCAAGACGCTGTTCGTGACTTAGCTGATAAAGTTGATGTGCTATTAGTTGTTGGCGCTAAAAATAGCTCTAACTCTAATCGCTTACGTGAACTTGCAGATAAAATGGGCACAGTTGCTTATTTAATTGATGACGCAACTGATGTACAAGAGCAGTGGGTTTCAGGCTCTAAATCAGTTGGCGTAACTGCGGGAGCATCTGCGCCAGAAGTACTTGTACAACAAGTAATAAGCCGATTAAAAGAGCTTGGTGGCACACAGGTTGTTGAGAACCCAGGTGAAGTAGAAAATATAGTATTTGCTGTTCCTGTAGAGCTACGTTAATTTAAATATATTAAACATTTAGATTAAAGGAGAGTCGTTATGAGCAAGTCACTTCAAAATGATGGTTTGCTTTTTTCGGCTCTTTTTAATGAGCGAGGCGTATTAGCCACGCTTATTGTTTCTCAAGTTATTGCTATTGTTTTAGCTTTTGCACCTAATGTAGAAGGAGATATTTGGCTACGACTTGGGATCATTAGTTTGTTTATGCATTTAATTGTTTTAGTCGGTACCTCTTCTTTATACTTCTGTAGATTTTTCTTACAAAAACGTACTCAAACTTTTCAATTAAGTCTATTTTTTGCCTTTTTTTTATTATCTACCTGTATTTTTAGTATTTTATTTTCTCATTTTGCTTTTGATATAGATGATACAAATAACCTAATTTATTTCACACTTCGCAATTGCATTATAGTGGCTTTACTGGCGGCTTTATTCGTCCAGTTTTTATTAATTCATTTTGAAAAAGAGCAGCAAACTAAAGCTCTTTCTCGTGCTGAGCTTGATGCCCTACAAGCTAGAATACGTCCTCATTTTTTATATAATAGTTTAAACACTGCTGCAGAACTTACTCATCATGATGCCGATGCGGCAGAACAGGCTATTTTAGCATTAGCCGCCTTATCGCAGGCTGCAATGCACTCGGGGAAGAATGTATCTCTTGAAGATGAAATAACGCTGAGTAAGCAATATATCGCACTTGAAACGTGGCGTTTTGGTAATCGCTTAAGAGTTGATTGGCAAATACCTAATAAACTACCCGCATTGAGTATTCCTTGCTTAACCCTGCAGCCATTAATTGAAAATGCGGTATGCCACGGCGTTGAAACAAGTGAGCATGGTGCAGAAATAAAAGTAGAGCTACATATCACTACCGGCTATATAACCATGATTGTTTCTAACCCTATAACAATTTCTAATGCTCAAACTAGGCCTAATAACGGAATGGCGCTTGAAAATATTCGCCAGCGATTAAATATTTATTATAAAAATAAAGCGCAGCTAACAATTACTAATAAAAATGATGTGTTTAGGGTCAAGGTTGTTATCCCTAAGCTAATTGAGGGCCGTGTATGAATGTGCTCATTGTTGATGATGAACCTCTTGCGAGATCTCGCTTAATCCGTTTGTTAACATACGATAAAAGTATAGTTGTACAAGGTGAGGCAAGTAATGGTAAGGAAGCTCTAGTACTTGCTAAAAAGCAAACGCCAGATTTGATTTTTTTAGATGTTGATATGCCTGGTATGAATGGTTTACAAGTTGCTAATGAGCTCAATAGTTTAACTCTACCTCCTGCTATTGTTTTTATAACTGCCCACCCTGAGCATGCCTTCGATGCTTTACAATTAAGCGCTGCAGGTTATTTAGTTAAACCTATTTCAGAGCAATCACTGCAAAAGGTGCTTAAGCAAGTTGGGCGTTTAAATAAAGTACATATTCAAAAACAACAAAATGTAAAAATCTCTTATCAGCTAGCTGGTACTCTACGTAGTGTTGATATAAATGATGTTTTGTATTTTAGTGCCGAAGAAAAGTACACCAAAATGATATTCTCGGGTGGAGAAGCTTTACTGGAGCAAAGCCTAAAGCAATTAGAGCTGCAATATCCCACATATGTTTTGCGAATTCATCGCAATACATTGGTTAATAAACAAAAAGTAATTGCTTTGCATTCAAAAGGGAATAGCCATCATATGATTGAGCTACAAGGGTGCAGTGAGTTATTGCCAGTGAGCCGCCGCGAGCTTAAATTAGTTAAAAATACGCTTTAGACTTATTTCGCAATTAAGTTGCCTCTGACTTAAATACATTTACGCTTAATTACTACTGTTTTGTTGAATGAGCCGATTTAATTAACCGTTTATCAACAAATATAACCGCTTGTCTTAGTCCTCATTGATTCCTCAAATAAATAGCATAAACTTATAATCAGATAATTTTTATTTGGTTCTACTATGCAGTCATCTCAAACAAAAGTGCAAAGAGGCTTCACTCTAATTGAAGTGTTAATTGCATTTATTATTCTTAGTTTTGGCCTTTTAGGCGCAGTTGCCCTGCAAGCAAAAGCAAAGCAAGCAAGCTTTGATTCTATGCAGCGTGCTGCTGCAGTTGCACTTGGTAATGATATTGTGCAGCGTATCCGTGCTAACGATACCCCTCAAATAGCCGGGCTGTACACACAAACATTTGATAGTGAAACTGCAACGACAACCTCGCAGGCGTGCTTCACAAACACTTGTAGCGCAGCGCAAGTTGCGGCGTTAGATCTTGAGCAGTGGAAAAGAGCTATAAGAGCTCGAGAAAATACGGGATCTTTAGATGGTGCTACCGTATGTATTGCACCTACAGCAGTTGCTGGCTCGGGTGGTAAGGCATTTAATTTAGAAGTAATTGTTTCGTGGCAAGGTCGACAAGAGTTTAATGCAAATGATGCTACTGGCGCTATAAAGTGTGGAACGGCTGACAAAAAGCGCCGCTTAGTTGTTTTAACTAGTTACATTTACCTTAGGAGCTAACATGAAGCAAAAAGGTTTTACACTTGTAGAAATGATGATTTCATTATTTATTGGTGGATTAATACTAGGTGGCGTTATGTTCACCTATATAGGTATGAAAGTAACCACTAAAGATACGATGACTATTGGTGAACTTCAAGAATCAGGGCGCCTTGCAATTAACATAATGCAACGTGATATTGAACAAATTGGCTTTTGGGGAACTTATTATGACGATTCGTTCACTGCAGTAAATACAGATACACTAGCAAACCCTGGAACAGACTGCTTTGAAGGATTAAATAATGGGAGTTTTCCTGATTTTGCTACAGCTAGTAATTTTAGAACTATTTACGCAAAGGTTGCTGGAGAATCAAAAGAGCTTAACTGCCTAAATAATCCGATTAAAAGCACTGACATTATTCAATTAAAATTTTTACAAGGTAAGAGTTTAACAGTTAATACAGTAACTAATGAGACTCAGGCCGATGAAAACTACTTTGTAGCTGAGCAAGAGAAAGCTCAATTTTTCCGTGGAACGGTTAACGCTGCGACTCTTAATGTTAATGCAACCGTTTGGCCTTACAGCCATCATGTTTATTATCTATCAGAACAAACTTATAAAGTTAATAATAAAAATTTAACTGTACCTGCATTAATGAGAAAGCGCCTGGTTGGTGGAAGCATCAACACAGAAACTATTATGGAAGGTGTTGAGAACATGCGGTTTGTTTTTGGTCTTGATACTAACAGTGATAATCGTGTAGATACCTACCGAAGTATTCAAGATATGAAGTATACAGATTGGGAAAATCGTAAAGGTATTTTAACTGTTCAGGTTTTTTTATTAATACGCGCATTACAGCCAGACCCAGGAGTTAAAATTAAAAACCAAACTTATACGTTAGGTGAGGATGAAGATAAGCGTGTATTAACATTTACCGATAATTTCAGACGTACTGTGTTTACTACTACTATTCGATTAAATAATGTTGGATCAAATTTATGGCGTATTTAAAACAATCACGAAAAAAACAGCAAGGTGTAGTTCTAATTACAGCTTTAATAATGGTTATTGCAGTGACCGGTATTGCTGTAACGCTTATGAGCAGTAGTAGTATTGATATTAAAATTACCAATGCAGCACAAGAGCGCGAAGTGGCCGAAAATGAACTCATTGGTGAAGTGCAGCGCATGATCTCTGATGAGGCAAATCAAGGCGCTAATAATCAGTTCTTCCTGACTCCCGATGAAGTAACTGCAATCGCGGATGGTGATGACAAAGGTATGGTGATTGCAAATCATGCAGATATGCAAAGCAAAATGACTAACCTGAACAAGGGGGCGTTAGATTTAGAATGTCCTCGACGCTTTAATTTTACTGCAGGTATATCGTGCAATATGTTACAGGTTGCCACCACAATAGAATATGGATCTAAAAGTAAGCATGAACTAACTATTGTTACAGGTATAGCACAAGAAATGGCCAGCGTAAGCAAGGGGATTTAAGATGAAATTTAAATTAAACAAAGTGTTAGCCTCTTTGCTTGGCTTAACAATAAGTATGTCGGTATTCGCTGAGGATATTGAGCTTTATGTAAATCATGATGTAGAGACAGACGAAAATCCAAGAGTGTTAATGATATTTGATACCTCTGGGAGTATGGCCTGGGATGTTGTAGATGGAGGCCAGTGTTATCGTCGATATCAAAATGGACAGTTTTATACATCAGATTGTTTTAAAAGTCAGACTTACTTTAGTTACACACAGCAATGTTACAAGTCTGTAAACGGATATGCACAAGCTGTTTGTGAAGATAGCCGCTTATTAGTAGCAAAAAACGCTGTTAGCCAACTTATTACCGATAATGATGATATTGATTTTGGTTTAATGAGATTTAGAGAAAGTTCAGGTGGCTATGTACTAGCAAGGCTTGGTGCTAACAAAAACACTTTACTTAATGAAGTTGACGATTTGCCTGCAAGTGGTGCAACTCCTTTAACTGAAACATTATGGGAGGCGTATAGGTATATTACTGGGCAAAGCCTTTATTATGGGTATGGTATTAACAGCAGAGATAAAGCAGCCGATGCTAATGGAACTTATAAGTCACCATTTAAAAAGGAATCAGGAGATCCTCTCAGGTGCGATAACTCAATTAATATTATTTTGATGACTGATGGAGACCCTACTAACGATGATGGTCGTGATGATCAGATTAAAAGTGTACATAATAATTTATTTAATGATTCAATCCCTTTTGTGAGCGGTGATTATTCTAATAGCTATTTAGTTGCTCTATCAAAAATAATACATGGAACAAATAATACAAAAGTAGATTTATACTCTGATACAAGTGATGTGCTAGATACTGGTAGAGTTTTTACCATTGGCTTTGGCACAGGAATGAGCGAGGGCGGTATCGACTTACTAGAGAAAGCTGCATCAGTTGGTGGAGGCCAGTACTTAGAGGCGCGAACTTCAGAAGCTTTATCTGAAGCATTAAAAAATACTATTTCAAGAATTAGAGAAGTAAATGATAGTTTTTCATCGCCTTCAGTTGCGAGTAATAATGTAGATCAAACTCGTAGCCGGGATGCTGTTTATTTTGCCATGTTTTACCCTGAAACAGGTGCTCGTTGGCGTGGAAACTTAAAAAAACTGAAAGTATCAGGGAATCAAATTGTTGATTCAAAAGGATTGTCGGCACTTGATGAGAATGGCTTAATTGACGAAAATGCAGAAACATTTTGGTTGCCAAGTGGGGAGCCAGCGGATGGTAACTTAGTTGCACAAGGTGGTGTGAACCTTCATTTAACGACATTAGATTCAGATAGCCGTAATTTATACACTGACAATCAGGGAGCTATAGTAAATTTTAATACCTCAGTTGTGAGTGATATTCTCAATTTAGTCGATAACAATCCGCTAAGCTTATCGAGTAATGATATCAAATGGGCAATGGGTATAGACGTTGATGATGAAGATGGCGATGGGTCTAGCGTTGACCAGCGCAAAGATATTTTTGGTGACCCTCTGCATTCTAAACCTGTTGCAATCGATTATGGTAATGATGATATTCGAGTTTTGATAGGAACTAATGCTGGCTTTTTACATATGTTTAAGGATTCAGATGATAGTGTAAGTGAAAGTTGGGCATTTATACCGTCTGCTTTATACAACATTATTGAACCTCTACGTGAAAATCAAGCCGATACGAAAGTATATGGTGTGGACGGTCCTATTAGTATTTATTTTGATAATAAAAACTTAAATAGTGATGGTTTAAATGACGGTATTATTGATGCGAGTGGCGACGATAAAGTGTGGGCTTTTGCGGGGATGCGTCGCGGTGGTAAAAATTACTACGGACTTGATATAACAAATCCGAACATACCGAAAAAATTATGGGACGCTCCAATCGAAGGTGGTAAAGGTGATTTTAAAGAGCTTGCACAAACCTGGTCAAAGCCACAAATAGCCTACATTAAAGCATTTGGGGATAAACCCTTATTAGTTTTTGGTGCTGGTTATGATACTAATAAAGACGCAGCTATCCGTAGTGAAGATAGTACAGGGCGAGGTATCTATATTGTTGAAGCCGAAACAGGTAAAAGAGTATGGGCATTAACACCCGATATTAATGGCTTTAAAGGTAAGCATAGTATTGCTGCAGATATAACCACGCTTGACTCAGATTATGATGGATATATAGACCGAATTTATGCGGCAGATACAGGTGGAGATATTTGGCGTATAGATATGCCTGGTAGTAATACTAGCGAGTTTAGCCACTTTAAATTAGCTGAGCTTGGTAGTAATAAAGCAACTGAGGACCGACGCTTTTTCTATAAACCACTCGTAGCACGTACAATTTATAGTAAAGTAAGCGAGTCAACAGTTAATGGTAGCACCGTTATAACACGCTTAGATACACCGTATGATGCGATAGTTATCGGCAGTGGTAATCGCTCAAAACCAACCGGCACCAATGAAAAAGATCAATTGTTTATGATCAGAGATGAAAATACGGTTACTAAATCGTATAAAACGAATGCACCAGATACTATTCTGCCTGCTGATTTGATGCAAATGAATTCAGACCCATTTGGCAATGCTCTAGATGACGTTGATGATTTTGTTGACTTAGAAGTAGACTTGGCTAAATTTAATGGCTGGAGATATGAGTTAGGAACGGGTGAAAAGTCGCTAGCTGCTGCCACAGTTGTTGGAGGTGTTGCCTATTTTACAAGCTTCACACCTGCATCAGATACATCGACTGAAAATCAATGTTCGCTAAGTGGTGGTGGTGGTTCTTTATACGCTTTTCACTTACATTACGGTACTAAGGTGTATGACGACCTTAAATTTACAACCAGCTATGATGTACCAGACACACCTCAGTTATACTTTGGTGAAAGCCCTTCATGTGTAGATGGTAATGGCGATGGTAAATGTGATGACGACCCAACAGTTGACGTAATACAAGAAAGTCAGTTTTATTTAATTGGGCCTGGTATTAAAGGTGAAAATGCGGAAAATCCAATGAAACCTGTAGAAATAAAAGGTCCTGGTTTAACTGTTGTCGATGGTAAAGTTGTGTTGGTTAATGACAATACAGTAGGGTTTGGCTTTAAAACCCAACAAACATATATCTATAAACGTGAAGAAAATGACGAAGTTAATAATTAAGGAAATTAGATGAAAAAACAACACGGGTTTACCTTAATTGAGCTGATGATAGCCGTTGCTATCGTCGGCATACTCGCTTCAATTGCGCTGCCTAACTATACTGAATATGTAAAGCGTGCTTCGCGCGCTGAAGCTGCTGCAGCATTGTTAGATGCTGCAAACAAGGAAGAGCAATATTTTGTCGATAATAGGGAATATACAGAGACATTTACTGATTTAGGATTGCAAAGTAAAACCGAAAATGGCCATTTTGAGCTATCCATAAAGGTAGTCGATAGCAATACCTTCACTATTACAGCTAAACCTATAGACGGTGCTGTAAAAGGCGATAATGATTGTAAAGAGCTTACAATTACTGACACAGGCCTCAAAGGTGCAAAAGGGTCTAAAGGAGACTCAGATGTTGACTATTGCTGGGGTCGATAGCCTAGATTACTTCTTCTGACACTTATCAGTTGATTTGATGCGAATTCTACCCGTTTGACTTACAGATAAAGCCAATCCTTCGAGATTGGCTTTATCGCTATTGGGGCAATATATAAAAGTCCCATTTTGAAAACCATTTAAAGAACCATCTGGACGAAATGTAATGGCGTTGCGCGGATACTCTAAAGTATCAGCATCATGAATATCCTCGAAAGTGCTTAAGAGTAACTCATCATCATCTAGAGTCGTTGATTTATCTTTGTCGATAAATAGTGACATTTGACCATCCCACTCGTCCTTTGTGCATTGACTGCCTTTTAGTGCGCAAAGCGTGACGTAAGTACCATTTTCAATTGCGTAAAGACGGCCATAATTTATATTTCGGTGTAGTAGATTCACATGGTTATCTAATCGGTTTTTAGCCAAGAAGTCTGGATAAAACCACATCGATAATTGACTGATTACACTGACAACAGCAATTGAAACCATTAATTCAAGAAGTGTCACTCCCTTGTTTTTTGATATTGATAATCTCATCCTTGAAGACCTGAGTTAATAAATGATTAACTCAGTCTAGTAAATGATACAAATATGACAAGATTAATTTGTATGTTTTTTAACCGCAAGTCTGAGCTGTATCACCAGTATAAAAAGAAGTACCAGATTGAGATACTGTTAAAGCTTTGTTATTTTCATTATCACTATTAGGGCAATAGATAAAGTCTCCCGGATTTGTTGTAATACGACCACTGGTATTAAAACGAAGACTTGTCTCGTTACCACTATAACTAAGGCTATCAGTTGCAGGAATATCCTCTATAACTCTCAACAAGGCATCGTTAGCTACGTTATAACTTCCATTGTTATCAGCATCAACAAAAACAACAATGATTTTATTCGTGTCCCATTCTGGTTCACATTCAAACTCATCTTTAGCTTGTTTAATAGCGCCTTCTTGTGCGGGACATAAAATAACTATTTCATCCGTACTTGCCGCTTGAGAGCGTGCATAAGTAATGCTTCTTTTTAATTCCAACAAAAAATTCTCAGCTCTATTTTCTTCTAGCATATCGCTGCTATTCCAGATCGCAATGGATGCAATGATCCCAACGATAGCAACGGTTACCATGAGTTCTAAAAGAGTGAATCCGTTTTGTTTATTTTTCATATTAATCTCATTTACTGCTAGTCATTTAAGTATCGCTATTTTTATACAATAAATTATACCATGATCGGTTGTTTTATCACCGTAATTCAATCGCTTTGTTTGCTATGAGCATCATGATTGTCTAAAATCGAGGCAACTGGAGCTTTCAAAAGTAATTAATATGAAAAAAATAGAAGCAATTATCAAACCTTTTAAGTTAGACGATGTGCGTGAAGCATTGTCTGATGTAGGTATTACAGGTATGACGGTAAGCGAAGTTAAAGGCTTTGGACGTCAAAAAGGTCACACTGAGTTATATCGTGGCGCAGAGTATATGGTTGATTTTTTACCTAAAGTAAAACTTGATATTGTATTGACTGATGAAGATGTAGACCGTGCAATTGAAGTTATTGTAAAAACGGCACAAACAGGAAAAATCGGTGACGGTAAAATATTTGTCACTGATGTTGAGCGTGTAATACGTATTCGTACTGCTGAGGAAGATGAAGAGGCGATTTAAGATTTTCTTCTACGCAGTAAAAAGGCGCTTACTAAGCGCCTTTTTGTTTATTTAGTTCTTTTATTTAGTCTTCGTGTTTGCTTTGCGTGCTCACTAAGCTCAGTTAAACCTAATTGGTCGTAACTTTTTTCCATCATTTCAAGCGCGGGATCTAAGTAACTGCTTTGTGAGTAGTGTTCAACAACAAACTTACCTCTATTAGCAGCAGCTAAATAAGCTTCACGCTCATAATAGTAAGTGGCTACTTTTAATTCATAACGTGCCATACGGTTTAAAAGCCATACTAAACGACGCTTAGCTTCAGGCGCGTAATCACTTTTCGGAAAGCGTTTTACTAGTGTCGATAAATCGGTAAATGCAACACGTGTACGGTTAGCATCACGGTCAGCTCTATCTACACCAAAGTACTCTTGGAACGCATTTTTATCTGCTTTAATGTTTACTAAACCACGCATGTAATACATGTAATCTAGGTCTTTATGGTTTGGATTTAAGCGGATAAAGCGGTCAATGGTTGCAAGTGCTTGTTCAGTATTACCTGATTGGTAATGTGCATACACTAAGTCCATTTGTACTTGTTTAGAGAATGGGCCAAACGGGTAGCGAGAATCTATTGCACTCAAAAGTTCAATTGCGCGAGCATATAAACCAGAATCTAGTGTTTCTTTTGCATCTTCATATAAAGCGTGTGCAGATTTATTCGGTACACGTTGAATGTCTTCTTGGTCTGGAGCAGACGAACAAGCGCCTAAACTAAGTACAGAAACTGAAAAAACAATGGCAAATGCACGTTTCCCTATTTTATTTATCATTTTATTTGTTACCTTCGATGTCTTCGGCTAGGCCAAGTCGGTAAAACCGAGTAAACTATGCGTATTATATTATGCTTTTATTAAAAGCGATTCTAACCCAGTCGAGCAAAGCTTGCACTGGTAAATTGGGTAAAGTTACTAATGTCAGAGCAAATTTCTCTTCAAGCCGACGTTCCAACCGAATTAGGTGGTAAACGTCTAGACCAAGTATTAGCACAATTGTTCCCTGATTATTCACGTTCTCGTATAAAAACGTGGATATTGGATGATAAAATCACCGTAGACGGTGAAATTTTCAACACTCCACGCGAAAAGCTACTAGGTGGTGAAGTTGTAAGTGTTGAAACAACAATTGAAGCACCACGCGAATACGAAGCACAAGATATCAAATTAAACATTGTTTATGAAGACGATGATATTTTGGTAATTAATAAACCAATGGGCCTAGTGGTTCACCCTGGTGCGGGTAATCCTAATGGAACAGTGCTAAACGCATTACTACATTACTACCCTGAAATAATTAACGTACCACGCGCGGGTATTGTGCATCGTTTAGATAAAGACACGACCGGTTTAATGGTTGTAGCTAAAACGATTCCAGCACAAACGCATTTAGTAACAGCGTTACAAAAGCGTGAAAACTTCACGCGTGAATATGAAGCGCTGTGTAATGGCACTATGACCGCAGGTGGTATGGTTGAAAAAGCAATTGGCCGCCATCCGACTCAGCGTACGCATATGGCAGTACATGAACTGGGTAAACCGGCAATTACACATTACCGTGTTGCTGAAAAATTCCGTGCTCATACTCGTTTACGTCTGCGCTTAGAAACAGGTCGTACTCACCAGATTCGTGTGCATATGGCACATTTAAATCATCCGCTAATTGGCGATCAATCTTATGGCGGCCGCCCGCGTCCACCTAAAGGTGCAACACCTGAGTTATTTGAGTTACTTCGTAGCTTTAGACGCCAAGCACTACATGCTGTAAAATTGAGTATTGCGCATCCAATCACGGGTGAAATGATGACATGGCAAGCACCTATCCCAGACGATATGGTTGCTATGACACTCGCATTACGTGAAGATACCAAAGCTAATCCTGATATCGATAGATAATGCACTTATTGTCAGCGACATGGCAAAACCTTCATAAAGTAGGAACGTTAAGTACTACTTGTGGAGGTGGTGTTTCAAAAATCCCATTTAAAAGTTTTAATTTGGGATTCCATGTTGGTGATAATCAAAATCATGTATCAAAAAATCGCTCATTATTAACAAATCTCCTACCTAAACCTGCCGTGTGGCTAAATCAAGTTCATAGCTCTAATGTTGTTATTGTTGATGAACATTTTGATTTTGATGAGTTACACGATGCTGATGCGCTTTATACTCAGTTATTAAATCAGCCTTTGGCTATAATGACCGCCGATTGTTTACCTATTTTATTAGTCAGTGATGATGAAAAAGAAGTTGCAGCTATACATGGCGGCTGGCGAGGACTTGAGCAGGGAATTATTAAAAATACATTAGGGTGCTTTAGTACAAAATATGAAAATATAAATGCGTGGCTAGGGCCTGCAATTGGGCCAACTCGATTTGAGGTTGGGGCTGAAGTGTTTGAGTTATTTCAAAAAAGGTCCCCTTCATTTATTCACGCATTTACACCACAAGCTAATGGTAAATATCTTGCTGATATCTATGGTATTGCGCGTACTTTACTTACCCAGCAAGGCGTTAAAAATATTACGGGTGGCGACTACTGCACAGTCTCTCAAAGTGACTTATTTTTTTCTTATCGACGAGATGGACAAACTGGACGTATGGCTAGTTTGATCTGGCGCAAGTAATTCACATCTTTAATCATTATATTTCCCCCTACACCTTGAACAAACACCTAAACATACCCATTAATTAAGCAATTAGATTATTTAATAGGTAACACCATGCGTTTAGATAGATTTACAAGTAAATTTCAATCTGCGCTTTCTGATGCGCAATCGCTAGCCCTTGGTCGCGATCATCAATTTATTGAACCCGTACATTTAATGTATTCATTGCTAAAGCAAAGTGGCTCTAGTGTACGTGCATTATTTGCACAAACGGGTGTCAGCGCTGACGAACTCAACACCAAGCTTTCACAAGAAATAGAAAAATTATTTAAAGTAGAAGGTGTAGGTGGCGACGTCCAGCTATCAAACAATATGGCATCACTTATTAATCTATGTGATAAGTACGCGCAAAAACGCAAAGACAAATATATTTCAAGTGAATTATTTGTACTGGCGGCATGCGATGATAAAGGTCCACTTGGCGATATATTTAGGTCGTTAAATATTACCTCGGCTAAAATTGAAACTGCAATTAAAGCGATTCGCGGCGGTCAAAAAGTTGATGACCCAAATGCCGAAGAAACACGTCAAGCGCTTGAAAAATTCACGATTGATCTAACTGAGCGAGCAGAGCAAGGTAAGCTTGACCCCGTTATTGGTCGCGATGACGAAATTCGCCGCACGATTCAGGTACTACAACGCCGCACTAAAAATAACCCTGTATTAATCGGTGAACCAGGTGTTGGTAAAACAGCAATTGCCGAGGGGTTAGCACAGCGTATTATTAATGGTGAAGTACCTGAAGGATTAAAAAATAAACGCGTACTATCGCTTGATTTAGGGGCGTTAGTTGCGGGTGCTAAATACCGTGGCGAATTTGAAGAACGTTTAAAATCAGTATTAAACGAATTGGCTAAAGAAGAAGGCCAAGTCATTTTATTTATTGATGAAATACATACTATTGTAGGTGCAGGAAAAAGTGACGGCGCCATGGATGCAGGCAATATGTTAAAGCCAGCATTAGCACGCGGTGAATTACACTGTGTTGGCGCAACCACGCTTGATGAATACCGTAAATATATAGAAAAAGACGCAGCTCTTGAGCGTCGATTCCAAAAGGTACTTATTGAAGAGCCATCTGTCGAAGATACCATTGCAATATTACGTGGCTTAAAAGAGCGATATGAGTTACATCATTCAGTAGAAATTACTGACCCCGCGATTGTTGCTGCGGCGCAGTTATCTCATCGTTACATTAGTGACCGTCAGTTACCCGATAAAGCGATTGATTTAATAGATGAAGCGGGTTCTTCAATTCGATTACAAATTGATTCAAAACCAGAATCGTTAGACAAGCTTGAACGCCGTATCATCCAGCTAAAGTTAGAAGATAATGCGCTAGCGAAAGAAAAAGATGAAGCAAGTCAAAAACGCCGAGCTGAAATGCAAGAGTTGATCACCGACCTTGACGGCCAATACCGCGAGCTAGACGAGATATGGAATGCTGAAAAAGCATCACTTCAAGGCACGCAAGTAATTAAAGCCGAGCTTGAACAAGCAAGATTAGATTTAGATGTAGCGCGAAGAGCAAGTGATTTACAGCGTATGTCAGAGCTGCAATATGGGCGAATTCCAGAACTTGAACGAAAACTTGATTTAGCCTCACAAGCTGAAATGCAAGAAATGACCCTGCTTAAAAACCAAGTAGGTGAGGATGAAATTGCTGAAATACTGTCTCGCTGGACAGGTATTCCTGTTGCAAGAATGCTACAAGGTGAGCGTGAAAAGCTACTGCAAATGGAAGATAAGTTACACAGTAAAGTAATAGGGCAAGATGAAGCGGTTGTTGCTGTTTCTAACGCAATACGACGCTCACGTGCCGGGCTTGCAGATCCTAATCGTCCTATTGGTTCTTTCTTATTTTTAGGTCCAACTGGTGTGGGTAAAACCGAGCTGACAAAAGCACTGGCTGGTTTTATGTTTGATACCGAAGATGCCATGGTGCGTATCGACATGTCTGAGTTTATGGAAAAACATTCAGTTGCACGTCTAGTAGGGGCTCCTCCAGGTTACGTGGGTTACGAAGAGGGCGGTTATTTAACAGAAGCTGTTCGTCGTAAACCTTACTCAGTGATATTGCTTGATGAAATAGAAAAGGCACATCCGGATGTGTTTAATATTTTACTGCAAGTATTAGATGATGGCCGATTAACTGACGGGCAGGGTAGAACCGTTGATTTTAAAAATACTGTTATTATCATGACCTCAAATTTAGGCTCAGATATTATCCAAGAGCAAGCGGGTAATAATGACTATACGACCCTTAAAGCTAAAGTAATGGAAGTATTAATTAATGAGTTTAGGCCTGAATTTATTAACCGTATCGACGAGACTGTCGTGTTCCACCCGTTAGCAAACGAGCATATAAAAGAAATAGCTGATATTCAGTTAATGAAATTACGTGAGCGTTTAACAGAGATGGGGTATCTGCTTGAAATAAGCGATGCTGCTCTTGAGCGAATTGCAGCAAGTGGGTTTGATCCTGTGTACGGTGCACGTCCGCTTAAGCGTGCTATTCAACAAACGATTGAAAACCCGCTGGCACAAAAGTTACTTAATGGAGACTACTTACCAGGTTGCGTGATCGTTATTGATGCAAATGACGACTCTCTGGTATTTTCCAAGCGTTAATTGTAAATAATTAAACTCAAAAGCCGCTAAAATAGCGGCTTTTTTATGTTTGTTAAACTTTAAAAGTTAGTAATAAATCGTTCACCCTACGTGAACCTTCAACAAGTTCAGCTGCTCCTTTTGCCACATTAAAGCTTAAGCTTAAGTTGTTATCTCCAAAGTCTTTAATTTGCGAAACATTATTACTAATATCATTACTAACCATTTGTTGCTCTTCTGCAGCAGATGATATTTGTATTGCTAAATGAGATATTTCACTGATTTGGATAAAAATCCCCTCTAATTCAACTTGAGTTTTATCGGTTGTCAGCACACAATTATCGGCTTGTGCTTTAGTGCTTTGCATTACTTTAGACCAGCTAAATAAAGTATCTTGTATTTCTTTAATAGAACTGTGGATTTGTGTTGTAGCATTTTGAGTACGTGACGAAAGGGTCCTTACCTCGTCGGCTACTACAGCAAAGCCTCGACCATGCTCTCCCGCTCTAGCTGCTTCAATCGCTGCATTAAGGGCAAGTAAGTTAGTTTGATCGGCAATTCCTTCTATTTCACTCATTACTTTACCAATCTTATCTGCTTCAGAGGCTAAGCTGGTGGCTGTGGTTGCAGCCTTTTCTACTTGAAAAGCTAAATCAGATACCATTTTACTATTATCTGCAATATGGTCTTTTATTTCAGAGCAACTTTGATGGGTGTTATTCACTTTATCAGCTGTTTGAGCGGTATTTACTGATATTTCACCAATGGTAGAGCTCATTTGAGTCATCGCTGATGCAATTTGTTCTAAACGCTCACCTTGCGAAGAAATGCCTTTTTCAGTAAGCGTTGATTGTTTATCTAGATCAGTCGCGATCCCATTAAAGCTTAATGTAGAGTCTTTCATACGGCCAAGAACCGTGCGCAATTTTGCGCTTAGCATTTGCTCTCTATAATCACTTACGCTATGCGGTGTGTGGCCGCTGTAAATATAGCGAGAGATTGAATCGGCTTTTGCTTTTTGTTCGCGTAATATTTTAGGGGTAACAAGCAGTTCGTCATAATTTAGCCCAATAACCAAAGCGCAAATAAATAGGCTAATTGCAGCTATAGAGATTGATCCCGTAACAGCAATAAAAATCAGCCAAAGTAATAGGCATACAAAAGTAATACTTTGTCTTATCCCAGTGTGCTCCCGCAGATTAAATAATGACTTATTGGTATTTATTTTGTCGTAAAGGTTTTGTGCGCGTTGTTTAAGTTGAGAGCTTGCTTTAGTTCTTACTGATTGATAACCAACAAGTCGGCTATGCTCAAAAATAGGGGTTACAAAGGCATCTACCCAATAATAACGGCCATCTTTACAACGGTTTTTAACCATACCGCGCCACGAGTGTTCTTGTTTTAATGTTGCCCACATTTCTTTAAAGGCCGCTTTTGGCATATCAGGGTGACGAACAATATTATGATGCTGACCGATAAGCTCTTGTGCGCTATAACCTGCTACAGAGCAAAACTCTTGATTGACGTATGTTATTACACCTTTGAGGTCGGTAGTAGAAACAAGCTCTTGTGACTCATCAAAGTATACTTCTTCATTTTTTAAGCTTTTATCATTGTGCATTATGTTTATTATCATCCTTTATTGTTGCTGTCATTATATTGGTTACACACTACAAAGCAAAAAATAGCGTCTTTCCTTTTATGCTCATAAGGCAAATAATTGTTTTTATTGATCTAGATCAAATTTAAATATCGAGTAGCTAAATTGAACTCATTTTAAATAAGTTCCGGTCTATTATTTTAGGCTTATATTTTGCGTATTTAATTTATACTTAAATACGCATTTAAAGCATTTGTATAATGCCCAGAGCAATGGCAATATTACGACTTAATATAATGATGTTGGTCATATCAAACGCATGTATAGAGTGGGTAAATAATTATTAACTTAGAAAAATTATATTGTTCTAGCAATTTATACCAGTTGCATTAAATAAGTGATCAATTATAGCGCTAAGAAAATAGCACAATAACAAGGCGAAAATTATGACATATAGTTGTTCTATATGAATAATTTTTAACGCAGTGAGTGCGCTATTTAATGCGATAGAATGATCATATTTTCAATAAAATTGGTATTAATCTTGAGTCTAAGTAATTAGCCCCCATAACCTTATGATTAAGCCACGTGGCCCGAGGAAAGATTTTTTGACAACACATGATTTAGCTAACGCACTTGAAGCGTTATCAGTAAATGAGCACCAACATGCAGTTAAAGGCATTAAACGTGGCATAGAGCGAGAGTCGCTAAGAATACAAGATAATGGTGCAATATCACCTCAAGGTCACCCAAAAGGTGTAGGCAGTGCGTTAACTAACGGCCATATCACAACTGATTTTTCTGAGTCTTTACTTGAATTTATTACTCCAGTTAGTGAATCGTCAACGCAAACGCTTAAGCAATTAAAAGACCTTCAAAAGTTCACTCTAGAAAAAATGGGCGATGAACTACTTTGGCCCATTAGCATGCCGTGTTTTATTGAGCACCAAGACGATATAGTGCTAGCTCAGTTTGGTAGTTCAAATACTGGTCAAATGAAAACACTATACCGTGAAGGATTAAAAAATCGCTACGGTAGTATGATGCAAGCAATTGCAGGTGTTCACTTTAATATTTCATTCCCAGATACGCTTTGGCAGTCACTTCATTCGTTACAAAAAAGCAATGCAAGCCTTCAAGATTTTATTTCAGAAGGCTACTTATCGCTTATTCGTAACTTTAAACGCGAACTATGGCTAATAAGTTACATGTTTGGCGCATCGCCAGCATTGTGTAACTCATTTTTGCAAGGTCGAAAAACTGACTTACCATTTAAAAAACTAGGTAAAGGCACGCTTTACTTAGAAGTTGGTACAGCACTGCGTTTAGGTAATTTAGGCTATACAAATAGCGCTCAGTCGTCACTACGCGTAATGTATAACTCGTTAGATGAATATGTAGCGGGCCTTAAAAAAGCAATCAACACACCATCAGAAATTTATGGTGATCTTGATGACTACAAGAGTGAAAACCCTAAGCAGTTAAATAAAAATATTCTGCAGATTGAAAACGAATTTTACTCGCCAATTCGTCCTAAGCGCAATGCGAAAAGTGGCGAAACGCCAACGGATGCATTGCTTCGAGCAGGCATTGAATACGTAGAAATTCGCGCATTAGACGTTAACCCGTTTAGCGAAGTTGGTATTGATATTGAGCAAATTCACTTTTTAGATGTGTTTTTAACGTATTGTTTATTAAAAGATTCAGCTCCAATGGATTGGAAAGAACAAGCACGTAGTACTGAAAATCTCGACACAGTAGTAAACCAAGGTCGAGAAGAAGGGCTAATGCTTAACTTTAATAACACACAGCGTAGCCTTCAGTCGTGGGGCGATGAAATATTTACCCAGCTTACAGATGTCGCTAAATGGATGGATAATGCTTATGGTGTTAACTATTACTCAGATACTATAAAGCGCATGGCAACGTGGATACATAATCCAGAGCTTACTTACTCTGGACGTTACGTGTCACAATTAAAAGAGTCTGGTTTAGACAACGGCCACTTTGCACTAGCATTGGCTAGTAAATATAAGCAAAGCCACGCAGATACTGACTACAGCGAGTTTTTAAAGCCTTGGCTGGAACAACAAGTTGTAGAGTCTAACGAAGCACAAGCTGCAATTGAGCAAGCAGATACCCAGTCATTTACCGCGTTTTTAGATGCGTATTTTGACGGTAAATAACCTTGGTATTTAGCAACATTTAAGCAAAAAAAACGCAGCCTAAGTTGGCTGCGTAAATATATTCAGGGATGAATTAATGCTGTACTGCTGCATTCATTGAGTCAGACCCACACTTTATAAAAAAGTTCTGTGAGATCTTAGAAAAATGAAAAAAAATGCAATTATCCTATCTCTCGCCATTACTTTAGCCGGTTGTGCTACAGCACCTCCAAAGCAACCTAACGATTTATGTAAAATCTTTGAAGAAAAGCCAGATTGGTATTTCGACGCAAAAGATGCACAAGAAAAATGGGGTTCTCCCAAGCATGTACTCATGAGTATGATGTACCAAGAAAGCTCATTTAAGCATGATGCCGCTCCGCCTATGGAGTACTTCTTATGGATAATTCCTACCGGTCGCGCAAGTGATGCCTATGGTTACTCGCAAGCTAAAACACCAACATGGTCTGATTATATTCGTGAAACAGGCAACAACGGTGCTGATAGAGACGACTTTGACGATGCAATCGACTTTATGGCGTGGTTTGTTTATAAAACGCATAAAGTAAATAAAATATCTAAATGGGATGCTTACGCACAATACCTTAATTATCATGAAGGTTGGGGTGGGTATAAGCGTGGCACGTACAAAAAGAAAAAGTGGCTAATGGGTGTTGCGAACAAAGTTAAGCACAGAGCGAGCCGTTATGGTGCGCAATTAAAACACTGCGAAGAAGAGCTTGATAAAGGTTGGTTTGAACGTCTTATATTTGGCTAGATAGTTATTAATGGATATAAAAAAGGAGCCAATTGGCTCCTTTTTTATTTAGCGAGAACGCTTATTCGGCAGTATCTTCACTTGTTTTATCATATTTTCTTTAACTTCGAGTACTTCAATAGGATATCCCGCGATACGCAAACTAATATTTGCATCAGGAATATTCTCCAAGTATTCAACAATTAAACCACTCAAAGTTTTAGGTCCATCGAGCGGGAAATCCCAACCCATTTCTTTATTTAAATCGCGTACGTTAGCGCCGCCATCCACAATACATGAGCCATCAGTTTGTGTTTCTACTTCTTCGCTCGGCGTACGAGTTTGCGTAGTTGTGAAATCGCCAACAACTTCTTCTAAAATATCTTCTAGGGTCACTAGGCCTTGGATGTCGCCATACTCATCTACCACTAAGCCTATGCGTTCTTTAGATTGCTGAAACTTTAATAGCTGAGTATTTAGTGAGGTTCCTTCAGGGATAAAGTAAATTTCACGTACAGCTCGTAGCAAAGATGGTTTATCAAATTGCTCTTTTGTAAGTAGACGAAGCGCATCACGTGAGTGAATAAAACCTACTGCATCATCTATATTATCGCGATACAACAACACACGAGTATGTTGTGCATGGGTAAGTTGGCGACTAATTAGCTTCCAATCGTCATTAATATCAATGGCCACAATTTCGTTTCGTGGGATCATAATATCTTCAACGGTTACTTGTTCTAAATCTAAAATTGAAGTCAGCATACTTTGATGACGAGCAGGAATAAGTGCGCCTGACTCATTGAGTACTGTTTTTAATTCTTCTTTACTCATGCTGTGTTCGTCGATTTGTGCGGCACTAATACCAAATAATCGCAATATTCCGTTGGTCATCCAGTTAATAACAACCACAAAAGGGAACATTATTTTAAGTAGCCCTTTTAAAATAATAGAGCTTGGAAAGGCAACTTTTTCAGGATAAAGAGCAGCAAGGGTTTTAGGGGTTACTTCAGCAAATATAAGCACGACTAAAGTTAACACACCTGTAGCTATTGCAATACCGAGGTCACCGTAAAGGCGAATACCTATAATGGTTGCAACTTGGGCTGCTGCAATATTAACAAGGTTATTACCGATTAAGATTAAACCGATGAGCCTATCTGGACGGCTAAGTAATTTACTGACTCGTTTAGCTGCACGATGATCCTCTTTAGCAAGGTGTCGCAGGCGTATACGATTGATTGACATAATTCCGGTTTCTGAACCAGAAAAATAAGCAGAAAAAAGCACCAAAAAACCTAAAATGATAAATAGGGTACTTGTCGATATGTCGTCCAACGATGGATCCTTTTCTTATAAATCAATGCGTATTAAGCTAGAGTGAGCAAGCAGAGTCAAGTTAAAACTTATTTAGTATCACTTCTTGTATGAAACGGCTGCCAAAATAAGCGAGTGTGAGGACAAATGCAGCGACCATGATTGTAATAACCACCGGTTTACCGCGCCAACCCTTTTTCATATGACCAATAGCAACAACGGCAAAAATAGCCCACGCAACTAACGACAATATTGTTTTATGAATGAACTCTTTAGCGAACATTCCATCAAGAAATACAAACCCTGAAAGTAATGCAAATGTGAGTAATATAGTGCCTAAATTAAGAAGTTGGTAAAGCTGGCGCTCCACAACCATTAAAGGCGGAAGATGGCTATGCACAATTGCTAAATCTTTACGTTTTAAACGTTTATCAATAAAGTAAAACTGTACACCATATAAAGTAGCGATAATTAAAATACAGTAGGCTAACAAAGATAAAGAGATGTGCGTTACTAAACCCACCTCAATATTAATACTTTGCAATAAAATATGATGAGGTATAAATAAACTGGCAATGGTTAGTAAGGCACCAAAACCATAAACAACGGGCAACAATAAAGTAGCAGGGAATTTTAGCGAGACAGTCGTCACCGAGACCACAATCACCCAGCACGTCAAAAGAGCGACGTTTACGATACTTAAATCTTGACCGTCGGCTCTAAAAACAGAGTTAACTAACAGCAGCATGTGCGCCACTATAGCAACCGTGCTTAAAATAACGGTTACTTTTTGGCTTGGGCCTTGTTGATGAAACAGGCGTGAAAGCACGTGAGACGTTGCTAACACATAAAATAAACTGGCAATAATAGTTAAACTAATAATCAGCATTGTGCTTGGGCCACTTAATTTGAGACAAAATAATCCTTGTTGTTATATAGCCATTGTATTTTATAGCAAAGCAAATGCATAGACCTTAAAAAAAGAAACTCATCAAGGTACACTTGAACACTATATTGTAAGACGCCATATACGGTATACTACTTTTAATTGAAACTTAATAAGTCAATCTAGGTTAATTGAAAAATCAAATTAATCGTAAAATTTAAATGGATTGATATAAACGTCTTATCGGAACCGTTACATGTTTGAGAACCTCCAAGAACGATTAGGTAAAACCTTAAAAAATATCAGTGGCCGTGGCCGTCTGACGGAAGACAACATAAAAGACACACTTCGCGAAGTGCGTATGGCATTTTTAGAAGCCGATGTGGCATTGCCTGTTGTTCGCGACTTTGTAAAACAAGTTAAAGAACGTGCAGTTGGGGTTGAAGTTACAAAAAGCTTAAGCCCAGGCCAAGTATTTATAAAAATAGTGCGTGAAGAACTAGAAAAAGCAATGGGCGAGGCTAATGAAGAGCTAAGTCTAAATGCGCAACCGCCAGCCGTTGTAATGGTAGCGGGTCTACAAGGTGCGGGTAAAACCACCAGTGTAGCTAAGCTTGCTAAGTTTTTAAAAGAGCGAAAAAAGAAATCAGTACTTGTAGTAAGTGCCGATGTTTATCGCCCTGCGGCTATTAAACAGCTAGAAACGCTTGCAGCAGAAGTTGATGTTGATTTCTTCCCAAGTGATATTTCGCAAAAGCCTGTTGATATTGCAACCGCTGCAATTTCTCATGCTAAAAAGAAATTTATAGATGTAGTACTTGTTGATACTGCAGGTCGTCTACATGTTGATAGCAACATGATGGATGAAATTAAAGATCTTCATAAAGCAATCAATCCAATTGAAACCTTGTTCGTTGTTGATGCAATGACAGGTCAAGATGCGGCGAATACAGCTAAAGCATTCGACGAAGCATTACCACTTACCGGTGTTATATTAACAAAAACCGATGGTGATGCGCGTGGTGGTGCTGCTTTATCTATTCGTCACATCACTGGCAAGCCTATTAAGTTTATGGGTGTGGGTGAGCGCACTGACGCACTTGAACCTTTCCACCCAGACCGTATAGCGTCGCGTATTTTAGGTATGGGTGACGTACTTTCATTAATCGAAGAAGTCGAGATGAAAGTAGATAAAGAGCAAGCTGCTAGAGTTGCTGAAAAAGTATTTAAAGGCGCAGGTTTTACTCTTGATGATTTTGCTGACCAATTAAAGCAAATGAAAAGCATGGGTGGCATGATGTCAATGCTTGATAAGCTCCCTGGTATGTCTAACTTACCAGATGCTGTTAAAGGTCAAATGGGTGATAAAACATTTATCCAAATGGAAGCTATTATTAGCTCTATGACTAAAAAAGAGCGTGCGCGCCCAGAAATCATTAAAGGTTCGCGTAAAAAACGCATAGCAGCTGGCTCTGGTACACAAGTGCAAGAGATTAATAAGTTGCTTAAGCAGTTTACGCAAATGCAAAAAATGATGAAAAAAATGAAAGGTAAAGGCGGCATGACTAAAATGATGCGCGGTATGAAAGGCATGTTACCACCTGGAATGATGGGCGGCGGCGGTCCTAAATTTTAAAAAGTACCATTAAGTTACTTTTTAAAATAATAGCGAATCATATTTAAAGGAGCAAATAGCTCCTTTTTTGTTGAATAAATTATGCATGTAATACACCTTTAACTCTTATTTGTCGTTGAGATCACGGTTTAACCTACTAAACTGCCTTTTTGGTTCACTTCTTACTTGCGTTATTGCCAAAAACTCGTACAATTCCCCAGCTCCCCATTCTGGGGAGTAAATCTTATTAATGAAAACAGTCAATCTTTATAGAGGACGGTATGGTAACTATTCGTTTGCAACGTGGTGGCGCTAAAAAACGCCCTTTCTATCAAATTGTGGTTGCGGATAGCCGTTTCTCGCGTGACGGTCGCTTCATCGAGAAAGTAGGCTTTTTTAACCCAATTGCTTCAGGTCAAGAAGAAAAAATTCGTTTAGATTTACCACGTGTTGAACACTGGGTAGGTCAGGGCGCATCTCTTTCAGATCGCGTAGCTAAGTTAGTAAAAGACGCTCGTAAAGCGGCTTAATAGGCGTAAGTGTAACCATGAGTCAAGAGAACACCTCATCAATAATTGTCGTAGGAAAGCTCGGTGCCCCATATGGTATAAAGGGCTGGCTTAAGGTACATTCATTTACTGATGATCCCGTAGGGATCTTCGATTTCAGCCCGTGGTTGATAGGGCAGCAAGGTAAATGGCAGTCCTTAGAAGTGGTCGACTGGCGTCGCCACAACAAAGGCTTTATCGCTAAATTTGCGCAGGTAAACGACCGAGACGAAGCAATGGCTTATACCCATGCTGAAATCTCAATGGATGCAGCGCATTTACCAGAACTCCCGCAAGGTGAGTTCTATTGGCGAGATCTCATTGGCATGTCTGTTGTAACCGATAAAGGTTATAGCTTAGGCATTGTTGATGACCTGATGGAGACAGGATCAAATGACGTACTGGTTGTTAAAGCAAACAGTAAAGACGCATTTGGTCAAGCTGAGCGTTTGATTCCTTTTTTAACTGATTCAGTTATTAAAGAAGTTAAATACGATGCAAGAGAAATTACCGTAGACTGGGATCCTGGTTTTTAATGACGCAAACTAGTTCATTATGGGTAGGGGTGATAAGCCTTTTTCCAGACATGTTTGACGCTATTACAGACCAAGGTGTTACCGGTCGCGCAGTAAAAAATGGCTTAATTGATTTTAACTGCTGGAATCCGCGAGACTACGCTTTAGATAAGCATAGAACCGTAGATGACCGTCCTTACGGGGGCGGACCTGGTATGTTAATGATGGTTGAGCCATTAAAAAAAGCGATTGCCGAAGCTAAAAAAGCAGCTGGTGATGGTGCTAAAGTAATTTATATGTCCCCGCAAGGGCGCAAACTTGATCAGCAAGGTGCTAGCGAACTCGCTAACTCTAAAAAACTGATTTTGATTGCCGGTCGCTATGAAGGTATAGATGAGAGAATAATAGAATCATATGTTGACGAAGAATGGTCAATTGGTGATTTTATTCTGAGTGGTGGTGAACTACCTGCCATGACATTAATTGACGCAGTAGCGCGATTAGTGCCAGGTGTGTTAGGTCATAACCAGTCAGCAGAACAAGATTCGTTTTCGGATGGCTTGTTAGATTGTCCACACTATACACGACCAGAAACATTGGACGACAAACAGGTTCCTGCTGTATTACTCAGTGGTAACCACCAAGAGATAGCAAAATGGCGGCTTATGCAGTCATTAGGCAGAACTTGGTTACGACGTCCTGACTTGTTGCATAACCTAGCTCTGACTGAGGAGCAAGCGGTATTACTCGCGAAATTTCAGCAAGAGTACCAAAAAGCTTGTGGCTAGAAGACAGTTACACCTAGGAAAGTGAGAAACATAATGGCAAAAGTAAACCAAAATATTATTAAAGCGCTTGAAGATGAGCAGCTTAAAACAGACGTACCTGCATTTGGCCCTGGTGATACAGTGGTTGTACAGGTAAAAGTAAAAGAAGGTGCTAAAGAGCGTCTACAGGCCTTTGAAGGTGTTGTAATCGCTAAGCGTAATCGTGGTCTTCACTCAGCATTCACAGTTCGTAAAATCTCGAACGGTGAAGGCGTTGAGCGTGTATTCCAAACGCACAGCCCTCTTATTGATAGCGTAACAGTTAAGCGTCGCGGTGCAGTTCGCCGTGCTAAGCTTTACTATCTACGTGAGCGTTCTGGTAAATCTGCACGTATTAGAGAAAAACTTAACTAATACGCGCTGTTTATCAACGCAAAAAAACGGGTTGCATCCTTCGGGTTGCAACCCGTTTTGGTTTTAGAATATTATTTTCTCAATTCTCAATTCTCAATTCTCAATTCTCAATTCCTCATTAGTAAAATTTCCGCTTTAGCCTTTTCTCAGTTAGCTGATCCTGTTAGTATTTATCGTATTGATTAGTTTACTTTTATGTAAATTTATATTTACGTTATTTGGTTTTTTAAGGTGGGACGAACGTGGCTGACATAAGTGATTTAGCACAGCTAAGAGAAGGTATAGATGAATGCGATGCACAACTTGTTGCCTTACTCGCTAAACGTAATGGTATTACGCAAAAAATTGGTGAGATAAAACAACAAACAGGCGCGCCTTTACATGCACCTGTCCGTGAAGCAGAGCTATTAGCGGCAAGACGACAAGAAGCAATAAATCAAAATGTAAGCCCAGATCTCGTTGAAGATATACTAAGACGTATGATGCGAGAAGCCTATCAAAACCAACAAGCAAAACTTGCATGCGCAGCGCCAGAGCTTTCGCCAATTGTGATTGTGGGTGGTCAAGGTGCCATGGGCCAGTTATTTGCACAGCAGTTTATTCGCTCAGGTTACGAAGTTAAAATCTTAGATAAAGATCAGCAAAACGATGCTAAAAGTATTTTAAAAGGTGCCAAGCTGGTAATGATTAGCGTACCTATTAATGCATTGGACGCTGTCGTTGCTAAGTTACCTAAACTAGATGAAGACTGTTTACTAGTTGATATTACATCGGTAAAGCAATCGCCTATTAAAGCACTAAAAGCTGCGCACAGTGGCCCTGTGGTTGGTTTACATCCTATGTTTGGGCCTGATATATCACACTGGGTAAAACAAACAGTTGTTGTATGTGAAGGGCGAGAATACCAAGCGGCAAAAGGTTTGTTACAGCAGTTACAAGTATGGGGTTGTCAGCTTGTTGAGCTTGATGCTAAAAAGCATGATGAAGCAATGCAAATTATTCAGGTAATGCGCCATTTAACGACATTTGTGTACGGACAATTTTTAGCAAAACAAAGTCATACACTAGAAGAATTACGTAGCTGCTCGTCACCTATATATCAATTAGAACTGATGATGGTAGGGCGTTTATTTGCGCAGTCGCCTGAGCTTTACTCAGATATTATGCTAGCACAATTCGATGATGTAGAAACCTTACTTGCACAGTACCAAGATACCTTCGCAAGTACGTTAGCAAAATTAAAAGCGGGAGATAAAGCCGCGCTTATTGATTCTTTTGCGCAGGCTAAAGTTTACTTTTCTGACTCGACAGAACACTTTTTAACGCAAAGCAGAAGCTTATTAAATAAAGCGAATGATTCAAAAGTTTTAGATTAATATTTGTTATACCGTTTGCTTAAGTATGGGGATTTAATTCGTTAAATTGCTAAAATATTTATGCAGACTGGTACTAGTTAACGAAAAAGGGCCGATATCGGCCCTTTTTGATTTGTAAAATTGCTTATTAAGTATTAACGCTTACTGCCTGTAGTGACTCGCTTTGGTAGCATCCTAAAATACGTACATATTGGGTGTGCTCTTTAAGTTCTTCTAGCGCTTCTTTTACTTGGCTTTCAGCTAAGTTTGCTTCTAGGTCAACATAAAAAACTTCTTCCCACGGATTGCCCGGAGTAGGGCGAGATTCAAGTTTTACTAAATTAATCTTATGCTGCTTAAAAATCATTAACGCATCGGCTAGTGAGCCCGCTTGTTGTTTTGTCGACATGATCAAACTAGTTTTAGTTGGAATTTGGTTAGACACTTGTAGAGGCTTACGTGCAACAACAATAAAGCGGCTATGGTTTTCGCTTTGATTAGCTAGGTTTGATTTAATAACCTCAAGCCCTACGTTTTTCCCCGCTTGTGCAGAGCCAATTGCAGCACTGTATGGAGTGTTCAGAGCTGATTGTAGCGCGCTTGATGTTGAGTCACATGTTTCGTGTTGTAAATCACCTAAGCCCTGTAAAAAACGGCTGCACTGCGCAAATGGTTGTGGGTGTGCAAATATTTTTGTTAGTTGACTAAGTTCAGTATCAGGGTTGGCGAGTAAGCAATGCTCTACACTGTGAGTTACTTCTCCAACAATAGACACTTGCGCGTGCTGTAATAAGTCAAACACCTCGTTAATACTGCCAGAGCTTGTGTTTTCAATGGGTAATAAACCAAAATCAGCTTGTCCGTTTTCTACTTTACCTGTTATTTCGTCAAACGATGTACAGCCAATTTCAACTAATTTCCCCGGGCGGCGGCTAAAATATTTATGGCATGCTAGTTGGCTATAAGAACCCTGACCACCTAAGTAAGTTACACGGTGTGTTTCACTAAGGGCATCTGGATTCAGGTTTTTTTGTAGCATTGCTTGTTGGTGTAAAACTGAGTCTTCCAAAATAGTTTGAAAAACATTATTCACGTAGTAAGCATCCAAACCTAGTGATTTACCATAACCAATCAGTTTCTCTAAAAGTGCGAGTTCACGTGCTTCATCGCGAATTGGCTTGTTGTTAGCAATTTTATACTCAACCACACCGTGGCTAATACGACGACGTTTAGCTAATAACACGAGTAAATCGGAGTCTATTTCATTTATATCGTGTCTTAGTGCATTTAATACATCATTTGTCATTTTGGTATCCTCATTCCAAAAGTAGGCTGTTATTACACAGCAAAAACAAAAAAGCCTCCCGGTTGGGAGGCTTTACTATTCGATTGATTTTATCTCACAAACAGGGAAGCCTCTTCTATATAAAGAAGCTAAAAAACGAAAAAAAAGTGCGAGAGATAAATATGTTCATGCAGTTAATGTATGGAGAGTTGCTACCAATGTCAATAAAGATCTAAATAAGCTTAGAGTACTATTTATTTCCCTATATTAGTTTTTATAGAAAGTTTACAAATAATTTATAAATATGAATGCGGATCTGGTATATTTCGTTAACTGGTTCAAATAATAACAATTATTAATAATTAAGGTTGACCCGTGGTTTACAGACGCCCTCCATCGCGTTTTGGATTGAATTCTTTAAGTGTAAAACTATCGCTACTCATATCTGCTATTTGCTTAATAGCTGGGGTATGTGCGGCTGCCTTAATGCTTAAATCTGAAGAGAAACAACTCGTTTTTGAAGAACACGAAGTTTTAAAAAGCTCGACAGATTTATTAGTGAAGCAATTTAATGAGCGCATTAAAACAAAAGTAAATATTGCTCAGCAAGCTAATAACGTAGTAACACAACAACTTTTTCAACCCAATTCACCAATTAATTTAAGCAATAAATCACAGTTACAATTTAATAGTGACGGTACGATTCGAAGTGCCTCTGCTGATGGTTTATCAGCAGCATTTTTACCACAGCAAAATTACTCTCCTTTTTATAAACGCCTATTTAATGATTCTGAGATGCTGTGGCGCATAATTTCTCCTACACTGGTACACGACTTTTTTAACTTTTATTTAATAACAGATGATGATTTTATTCGTGTTTCTCCCCCTAATTGGGCATTAAACGCACCTGCCGACTTTAGAGCAACGAATGGCTCAACTTATAAATCGATTAAAAGCACGCTTGAAACAGTAAGAGAGCCTGCATGGTCAAAAGTCTATTACGATACAGTATGGCGCAAATGGGTTATTAGCTTACTAGTGCCAGTTTATGTCGATAATGAGTTTTTAGGTGTGACGGGGAGCGATATTTCCCTCAACAAACTTATTTCGTTTTTACCTGTTGGTGATAAAGAAAAACACCTACTTGTGTTTGATAGTAAAGGGCAATTGTTAGCACACCCAGATTTAAATCCGACCTTACTAGCCGACTATGGTAGCGATAATAAAGCACTCGCTACTAACGAATTTGTAAACCCAGCGCTGCAGTCGATTATTGATGATGTAATTGCGGTGAAATTACCTGAATACGCAAATTCGTTTGAAAAAAATGACGAAGCTCATATTATCAATATTCGTAAGATTGATGACTTAGATTGGTACATAGGGGTATATAAAAAGCGTTCATCGACGTTATCTGCATTACAAGATTTAAAACTGAAGTTTTTTGGTCTCTTTATTTTATACGCAATATTAGTTGCCTTATTGCTGCATCAAGCGCTTTATCAACTAGTCCTTCGCCGTTTACATACTTTGGTTTATGCAGTTACAAGTTTTGGCAAAGGTCAATTAACTACAGAATTTCCACCAGAAAACAAAGATGAAATTGGCACGCTTAATGGCTCATTTAGAGACATGACGGTAGAAATTCGCAAACTTATCGATGGCTTAAACCAGAGAATTACAGAAAAAGAAATTGCTGAAAAAGCAGCTAACCGTTTATCTAAAGCGGTAGCATTCTCGGGCACTGGCGTTGTGATCACCGATGAGAATTTTGTAATTGAATACGTAAATCCAAAAATGCTCGAAATGACAGGCTACCCAGAAAGTCATTTTAATAGAGCACCATTACTTAATATTATTGCCTCAGAAATGTCTATTTTAGTTGAAGATATAGACATAGATTTACGCAGCCGTAATTACTGGCGCGGTGATACATTAATTCAAGGCTTGAATAAAGAGCCAATTTGGGTGTCTTTAAGTGTTTCGCCAATTCGTGAAGAGGGCGGTGAAATAACCAGCTATGTAGCATCTGCACAAGATATTTCGTTTGTAAAAGAAAGCCAGCGTAAAATGGAGCAGCTTGCTTACTTTGACACCCTTACGGGCCTTGCCAACAGAACGTTTTTTAGAATGCAATTGCGTAAATCAATGGCATTAGCAGAACGTGGGCACTATGCATTTGCATTGTTTTACTTTGATTTAGACGAATTTAAACGTATTAACGATACATTAGGTCACGATGCTGGCGATCAATTATTAATTGAAGTGGCAAACAGACTTAAAAAACGTTTACGAGCCGAGGACACCATAGCGCGCTTAGGTGGTGATGAATTTGCAGTATTACTCAGTGGTATAGAAAGCCAAGCTCACGCGACTGATGTTGCCAATACAATTCAAAAAACACTGAATGTGCCTATAAAACTAGGTAGTAATGAAGTTATTGTGAGCGCGAGTATTGGTATTACAATGGCTCCGTACGATAGCCTAGAAGAGGATCAGTTATTAAAACACGCTGACTTAGCAATGTATGAGGCAAAAGCAAAAGGGCGTAATACATTCCATTTTTATAGCCAAGAATTGAACGCAGCTGCTAATGAGCGTTTATTTATTGAAAATGAGCTACGTATAGGACTAAAAGAAAAACAGTTTGTAGTTTACTACCAACCTCAAGTTGATAGTCGTACTCATCAGGTCATTGGCTATGAAGCGTTATTAAGATGGTTCCACCCAACTGAAGGCGCAATCCCTCCAGATAAATTTATTCCTATTGCAGAAGCGACAGGCCTTATAGTTGAATTAGGCGAATGGGTGCTTCAAGAGTCTTGTGATTTTGCCGTAAGATTAACAAAGCAAGGCTTAGAAAATAATATATCGATAAACTTATCGGCTCGCCAGTTCAAAGACTCAAGCTTAGTCTCAACACTGAGTAAAATGATAATTAGGACGGGTGTTTCGGCTAAGCGCCTTCATTTAGAGCTGACTGAAAGTATGCTAATGGGAAATGTAGAAGCTGCAATTACACAACTCCACGAGCTTAAAGCCTTAGGTATATCTATTTCTATTGATGATTTTGGTACTGGCTATTCGTCACTCAGTTACTTAAAACGATTCCCGGTTGATATATTGAAAATTGACCGTTCATTTGTAAAAGATATCCCTGAGGATACAAATGATATGGAAATCACTGCCGCTATTATTGCCATGGCGCAAAAGTTAAAGCTAGACGTGGTCGCAGAAGGGGTTGAGACAATAGAGCAGATGCAGTTTTTACAAAATAATAACTGCTTCATTGTACAAGGCTATTATTTTAGTAAACCAATTGCTGAGCACGAACTGCCAAAATTGTATGAAAGGTTAAATGAACTCTCAAATAGCGAAGTAAGTAGTTAATAAAATAGCGGGTTAACCACCCGCAATTTTAACTTTAAATTTTAACGCTTCTAAAATGGCTTTTAGTTTATCGCGGTCATCACCTTGCACTTCAATAATGCCTTCTTTTACTGCGCCGCCTTGGCCCATTTTGCTTTTTATAGTTTTAGCTAACTTTTTTAAATCATGATCTTTTGGATCAATGCCTACAACTAACATTACGCCTTTGCCTTTACGTCCTTTTGTTTGACGCTCAATGCGAATAAAACCATCTTTAAAAAGCTTAGCTTCTAACTCTTTTTCTGGTTTTGGCTGGTCAATGCGCCCCGTACTTGTTGAATATACTAAGTGACTATCACTCATACCTTACCTTTATGGATAAAAATTAATTAAATATTGGCGTAAATGATAGCAAATTTGAAGTTGTGTGTTTTTCTTTTTGCTAAATACTTTTAACAGGTTATATTTAGTTCAAAGGAAATATTATTGGAGTTTAATATGAGTTTAACTAAGAATGAATCAGTCGATGGCACTACATTAACAATACAAATCAAAGGTAAATTTGACTTTAATTTAGTGCAATCTTTTCGCCAAGCTTATGCTCAAATGAGCGAAAAAACAGTAAAGGTTATTATCGATTTAAGAGAGACTGACTACATGGATAGCTCAGCACTTGGCATGTTACTTAACATGAAAAAAACAATTGATAGCCAAGTGAAAACTATTGAAATAAGCAATTGCCAACCTCAGCTTAGAAAAATTCTACAAATTTCACGTTTTGATAAAAAGTTTGATATTAGCTAATGATACATGTGTTAATTGTAGATGATCAGGCGCTCAATCGCATTTTACTAAGTAAAATGCTTGAGCAAGAGGGTTATAAAATATCAGTGGCTTATAACGGGCTAGATGCACTTAATGTACTTAAAAGAGAGCAAATAGACGTTGTTTTACTTGATGTTTTAATGCCTGTAATGGATGGTTTTGAAGCTGCTGAAAAAATAAAGCAGCAGTATAGTGAAGTTTACTTACCGATTATTTTTATAACCTCCTTAGAAGATCAAGCAAGTTTTGAGCGCTGCCTCGAAGTGGGTGGCGATGACTTTATTCATAAACCATTTGAAAAAGTTATTCTGCATGCAAAAATTAAAGCACATATTCGCACCAGAGAGCTGAGTAAAAAAGCAAACCAACAAAAGAAATTGCTTGAATATCATCATAATCAAATTGAACGTGAACACGAAATAATTGAGCATATTTTTAATAACTCATTAGAAAACCAAGGTAAGTTTAGAGAGTATTTAGATTTTAATTTATCACCGGCCTCTATGTTTAACGGCGATATGTTTTTAGTAGCGCAAAGCCCAATCGGTAATTTGTATTGCATGTTGGGAGATTTTACGGGCCATGGCCTTGCAGCAGCTATTGGTGCATTACCAACTTCTCGTGTGTTTTATACTATGGTACAAAAAGGCATGGCGGTTAACGATATTGCCTGTGAGCTAAATACACTACTGTACAACCTACTACCTGGGCATATGTTTTGTGCTGCAACCATTATAGAGCTTAGTGCATCAGGTAAAAGTGTTTCTGCATGGATGGGCGGCTTACCCGATGCCTACCTAATAGATAAAGACGGTAATGTAAAACAAACATTAGAATCGCAGCATATGGCGCTGGGGATTTTAGATGAACAAGAATTTGAATATGAAGTAATTCATTTTGAAACAAATAGTAATACACGCCTAGTATTAGCAACCGACGGTATTATAGAAACGGCAAACAAAGAGGATATATTTTTTGGGGAAGAGCGTTTTTTACAAACCTTAAAAAGTAAATCGATGATTAGTAGTGAAGACATAGTTGCTAATGTTACTAAGTTTGCAGATGGTACTAAGCAGCAAGACGATTTAAGCATTGTTTTACTAAACTGCCTGCCTTTAATTCCTGAGGAACAAGAGCGAGAAGCATTTTCTACTTTAGCTTTTAATTTGTCTTTGAGCTTAAACTCAGAGCAAATAAAAAAAACAGACCCCGTTTACGACGTCGTTAATATTTTAAGCAGTGTTGAGGGTCTAAATACTCATCGTTCTAATATATTTTTACTGTTGTCTGAGGCTTATAACAATGCGCTTGATCATGGTGTATTAGGACTTAACTCAGAAATTAAAAAACAAGAAGACGGCTTTTTTCGATATTACGAGTTGAGAGAGGCAGCCCTTGCTAAACTTACAGATGCCATGATTATTATTGATATGCGCTATTGCCCCGACACGCTCAGTTTATATTTTATTATTTGTGATTCAGGCCGAGGGTTTAGTAGTAAGCACGATGAGTTGGCAAAGGCTAATAACGAATTTGGCAGAGGGGTGTCTTTATTAGAAGAAATAGCCGAAAAAGTCACTTATAACGCCAGTGGTAACCAAGTTGAAATGTGCTACAAGTTGAGCTAGCTCTGTAAAAATATCCATGCTATTATTCTCGAAACTTTAGATGTATGGATGGCCAAATGATTTCTTCTTACTTAAAACAAGCACAACTTAGTGCTAATCCAGCTTTGATTTCAACAGAGCTTGAAAAGCTTGATCTACATTTAGCAAACACTGCTTTGCCTGATGTGTGTTGGGAGTATCAAATACCAGAGCTTGGCGAGGGCGGTGCATGTAGTTTATTTGGTTACTTACAAGATGAGCCATTCAAATTAACTGACTATATTAAAAATGATGAGCAAACACAGTTTAAGCTGGCTAATTTACAAAGTATTGTAAGCTACATTGAGCAGCAAACGGGCGTTGATTGGTATGGTATTTATCAATCAACTAATACCCCTGAAGGTAATCAACTATTAAAATTGGCTTATCATGGAGCGCCTAGTCGTCCGTTGTTTCCTTTAACGCAAGCATTTGCAGCTGGCAGTAACAACGTACAGGTTGCGCTATCTCACAAGGGCCGCATTATTAATAACGTTGAGGCGTATTTATCACAAGGTGGTGAATACTACACATGCGATCCTAAAGTTAAATCAGAAACCTGCCTACCTTTATTTAATGCACAAAATGAATGCGTTGGTATTGTAGATGCAGAAGCCTTTAAAAATGATTTTTTTGATGAAAAGACACTTGCCGTTTTAATTGCATGTTGTATTAAAATTCCTCACTTTCTAGTGTAAATAACGCTAGTCAATATGATGTGCTTTTATGTTAAGCTTAGCTTAACAGCTAACCCCTAAATAACGATAAGAGATAGCCAATGTTCTCAGTATTAAAACCATTACCAACAGATCCTATTCTTGGCCTTATGGCGGCCTATAAACAAGATACAAACCCTAATAAAATTGATTTAGGTGTAGGTGTCTACAAAGATGAGCAAGGCAATACACCGGTTCTTAAAGCGGTTAAAAAAGCTGAAGCGTTTCGTCTTGAAAACGAAATGAGCAAATCTTACATTGGTTTAGCGGGTAATTTAGATTACTGCCAAAAAATGGAGCAGTTACTATTAGGTGAGCATCAAGTATTACTAGCTAACCGCGTACGTACTGCGCAAGCTCCTGGTGGTACGGGTGCACTTCGTGTTGCAGCTGAATTTATTAAGCGTTGTAATACAGACGCAACTGTTTGGGTAACTAACCCAACATGGGCTAACCATATTAGCTTGTTTGAAGCTGCAGGCTTAACAGTAAAAGAATACCCATATTACGATTACGAAAATAAAGATTTATTGTTTGATGAAATGATCAACACACTTAAACAAGTGCCTAAAGGTGATGTGGTTTTACTGCATGCATGTTGTCATAACCCAAGCGGTATGGATTTAAACGAAACACAGTGGAACACGGTTGCCGAACTGGCAAAAGAAGTTGGCTTTACACCACTTGTTGATATTGCGTACCAAGGCTTTGGTGCCTCACTTGAAGAAGATGCACGTGGCTTACGTATTTTAGCCGATGCAGTAGAAGAGCTAATTATTTGTTCTTCATGTTCTAAAAACTTTGGCTTATACCGCGAGCGTATTGGTGCATGTTCACTAATTGCAAAAGACAGCGCAACAGCAGATATTTCAAACTCTGTAATGCTAAGCGTTGTACGTAGTATTTACTCAATGCCGCCAGCGCATGGTGCTGACATTGTTAATACTATTTTAAGCAGTACAGAGCTTACACAATTGTGGCACTCTGAGCTTGATGAAATGCGTAGTCGTATAAATGGCTTACGTAGCTTAATTAAAGAAAGCTTAGCAACTAAAGATATTGCTCAAGACTTCTCATTTATTGAACGCCAAAACGGTATGTTTTCTTTCTTAGGTATTAATAAAGAGCAAATTGCTCGCCTACAAAAAGAATACGGCATTTACATAGTTGGCTCTAGCCGCGTAAATGTTGCAGGTGTTAGTCATTCAAATATTGAATACTTTTCAAATGCTGTAGCTGACGTTTGTAAATAAACGCAGTTAATATAAAAAACCGCACATCATTACTAATGATGTGCGGTTTTTTATTATCTAAATTTAAACAAAAAGCAGCAATCTTTAACCGATAGCAGGAATAAGCCCCGCCATTTGCATAAACTGCGCAGCAATAATAGTTATGCCACATATAGCTGCTATACCAAGCCCAGCATTCCCACTTTTAACTTGGTAACCTGTTTTATTTGATGTTGTACGCTGTTTATAAACCATTGCTACAGGCAAAAATATTGCCAGTACAACAAGTGCTATTGCTGCGTACCCTAAGGCCATAATAAAGCCTTGAGGATAAAACAATGCAAAGCCAAGTGGCGGAATAAACGTAATTAAGGCTGTTTTAATTCGGTCTGTTTTATTGTCACCCTTTTTAAATGCATCAGCAAAAAAATCAAATAACCCTAAACTCACCCCTAAAAATGATGTCGCAAGTGCTAAATCAGCAAATAACTTAACGGCCGTTGCCACACTTGGGTTATGCGCAATACTTGCCACGCTAGATACAAACCCATTAAGACCTTGGCTGTTGAGTAAATCAGCTTGGCTCATAATACCTTGGCTAAGTAGTTGCCAAAAAATATAAATAACTAAAGGTAGGGCGGCTCCAGCAATAATTACTTTGCGCAGTACTTTTATTTCAACACCAACATATTTAACAATAGAGGGGATAGAACCATGAAAGCCAAACGAAGTAAATATAACCGGTATAGCTGAAAGGATTAATCCTTGCTCTACAGGCATCTCTAATAAGTGTTTACCCTGCACATAAGGGGTAAGCATGTAAAACAAACTAGCTAATACAATAATTTTTATTGTAAATAACACTCTGTTTAGTTTATCTACCTTGCTAGTGCCTAGCGTTACCACACTTGCAATAATAACAGCGAGGATTACAGAGCCAAACTGTGGGGCTATATTTACATCAAAGCCTATATTTATACGCGCTTGGAGTTGTGCACCACCACCTGCAATATAAGCAGCGCATAAAGCGTAAAATAAAAAAACCATCGAAAAATTCGCAATATATTGTCCGCGCTTTCCAAGCCATAATTTAGCCAATGTATTTAACGTTGCATCGCGTGGTGCATATTGGTGTAGCTCTAACATGAGTAGTGCGGTGTAGGTCATTAGTAACCAGCTAGCAATTATTAATGCAAGTGCAGTACTAAACCCAAGCCCGGCAGATGCAATTGGCAATGCCAACATACCCGCACCAATAGTGGTGCCTGCAACAATTAACATGCTTCCAGTTGTTTTATTTTTAAGCACTTAATTACCTTAATTATTATTAATATTGATGCACCATATAACTAGTTGCTCAAATCTCAAATAGTTTTGTAATAAAAGAGCAGTATTAAAATGTAACTTACAATTTACAACTGTATTTATTAAGGACTTTAGTGTTTAAAAAGTACTAAAACACGGTAGTGAGCGTATAATTTATTCTTTGTTTTATTGATTCATATAAAGCGTAGGGATGGCACGTGCCAGTTAAAGTATCGTATTTTTTAATGGTTCTTATATGGTCCACTACACCACTGGGTATAGTGTGGAGTAGTGAAACTGTATCGCCAACACTTGCTGTGTTAATGCGGATGCTGGTGGGACTATTGTTAGGTGGCTTAATTGTTGCTATTACAAATATTAGAGTGCCTTGGAGCAAAAATGCATGCTTACTTTATTTTTATTCGAGTATAGGTATTTTTGGCGGTATGTTGTTGAGCTATATGGCAGCTAAAACAGTCCCTTCTGGTATTATTTCGCTTATGTTTGGCCTTGCACCTATTTTGTCGGGGTTGCTTGCTCAGCAATTATTAAATGAACCTAAATTTAGCCCGATTAAATTAGTTGCGTTAGCGTGCGCTTTAATTGGCTTATATTTTGTTAGTTATAACCAAGTACAAAACTCGCAAACTCAAGGGCTCGGGTTGCTTTATGTGTTTATGGCTGTCTGCTTTTTTAGTTTAAGTGGTGTGATGATCAAGCGCGTACAGATTGCGATTCATCCTATGGCGACAACATTTGGTGCCTTAGTTTTTGTAACCCCACTCTTTTTTATTGCTTGGTGGTTATTAGATGGTGAGTTGCATATACAAAACTGGAGTGCAAAATCATTGTGGGCTATTGGTTATCTAGGAATATTTGGATCTTTAGTAGGGGCTTTGGCGTATTTTCATGTGCTGCAAAACCTAAATGCAAGCACGGTATCACTTACTACACTTATAACTCCTAGCTTTGCGTTAGGCTTGGGAGCTTGGCTAAATAATGAGTCATTAAGCCAAGAGCTAATAATTGGTGCGGTTATTATTTTAATTAGTCTAGGTTTTTTCCAATTTGGTGATAAGTTTTTAAAGCAAAAGAAAGCAAGCGAAAATTAGCTTTACTACATTTTTTCTATTTGAATAATTAAACGACGGTTTTTGTCTCGGCTTAAAATGTTATCGTTATTATCAACAAAGCGTTTTTCGCCTAAACCGGTTGTTTGTACTTTTGCTTCATCAACACCCAAGCTCACCATATAATCTTTTATAGTTTTGGCGCGCTTGCGCGATAAATCTAAGTTATTCCAGCGTCCGCCATAACTATCAGTGTATGAGTCAATACTAATGGACTCTATGCTTGCATCATTTTTTAAATACTCAGCAATCTTATCAAGACGTTGTTGCGAGGATTTAGTTAATTTACTGCTGTTAGATTGATAGTTCATTACAGTAAACGAAATATCTTCAAAGCTGTAAGGGAGTAGCTCATCGCGGCATTGTAAAAACGCCCAGTAAGCTTGTTTAAAGTTTACGCTCGATATACCAATGGCAATTTTATCGGCACTGTTTTGCCAGTCTTGATAATAAAAAGTAGGGTAGTAGCCTTTTTCAAGCTCGGTAAGCATTTCCCATGCGGTTTTATTGCCTAGCTCGCCATCAAACTTTTTAAGTAATTTCATATTTGCAATATCGCGAGCGGGCAATCCTGCACGCCATGTAGGTGGCACTGCTTTTAAACCTGCAATTGCATAGTTATCTGGGCGTACAACCATATCTAAATTAAATGTTAAGTTTTTATTTTTACTTGCAGAAGCTTTAAATATAGCTTCACCGTAATAAGGAACCTCATGATTTAATTGGCATTGTAAGCGCGTTGTTTTAACTACTTCCCAGTTGGAGTTGTCTTGGGTTGCTGTGTATTGGCGCATAGCAGCTTGCGAGTGAGTACTGCAAAACACCGCACTTATACTAAGGCTAATAAATAACAACTTATACTTCATGGTGCTCTCCAGCTATCCGGGAATGCCAATAATTTGGCAAATTAACGACTGCAATGATTAGTTTATTCTCTGTATAACTAACTTATAAGTTAAAGCAAGTTATGTGCCTACAATTTTAAAGCAATAAATACTTAAATCCCCTAGCCTAGGGGGCATCAATTTTGACATAATAGTCAGCTTACACGTATAAACAAAGAAGACTATGGCAAATACTGAGCAAACACCTTTCGCAAAACGCTTTCGTGGATTTTTTCCTGTTGTTATTGATGTTGAAACTGCAGGTTTTAACAAAGAAACAGATGCCTTGTTAGAAATAGCAGCCTCTGTTTTAAAAATGGATGACGAAGGACTGCTCAGCATAGATCATACTGTTCATTTTCATGTTCAGCCATTCGAAGGCGCTAATATAGAACAAGCAGCCATCGACTTTAACGGTATAGACCCGTTTTCACCATTACGTGGCGCAGTACCTGAAGATGAAGTAATTAAAGAAATATGTAAAGTAGTACGCAAAGCGCAAAAGGCTGCTGGGTGCCAACGCTCAGTTATTGTGGCGCATAATGCCGCATTCGATCATGGCTTTTTAAATGCTGCAATAGAGCGTAATAACATTAAGCGTACGCCATTTCATCCCTTCGTAAGCTTTGATACAACATCTTTAGCGGGTTTAGCGTTAGGGCAAACTGTATTAGCAAAAGCATGTAGAGCGGCTGGTATCGAGTTTGATAACAGCCAAGCGCACTCAGCGCTTTACGACACAGAACGTACAGCTGAGCTTTATTGTTTAATAGTAAACCGCTGGCAGCAATTAGGTGGTTGGCCATTAGCACCAACCGACGACGCTGATGCTGAAGTTGAAACTGAAAATGACGAAGAAACTAAAACGTCTGAGTAATTTTACCCTCAGTTAGCTTAACTAGGTGGGGCGGGTAAATACGCGAAAATTGTTTAGAATCTTTCGCTATTTTAAGCTCCACACCAGGGTGCATTAATTCATTTACTTTTAAACGACTGCTGGCAAGTAATTGCACTATTTTTTGCTTAATAAGTAGTTTTTGACGATGAATATGCGCAGAGCGTATTTTTATATGCTTTTCATTTTCAGTTATTTTATTCATGAATTGCTGACGCTGAGCAGCCCCCGCAATTTTACTCGCTTTTTCGCGAGCTTGTTGTAAAGCGGTTACTTTAGTCGCAAGTACTTTTTCAAAATCGGTGATTTGTATTTGCTTTTGGCGAAGCTCAAACCAGAGTTGCGCTAAAAACACGCGCGTTTTAGTACCGGCTGGCGCGCCTAGCTCACCTGTTTCAATGCGCATAGCATCTAAAATATTACCGCCAATAATTTTACCTCGCGGGTCATTTGCTTTGCCTACACGTATTAATCGCCTAGCACTCAAATCACAATGCAGAGCTTGGCGTTCAATAAATAAATCTTGTTCGGATTTAATATTGCAGTACTGGGCATAACCAATCGAAATAGTTCGTTGAGCGGTTATACAGCATGTAAATGCTTCCTCGCCTTCACGTTTTCGGCCAATTGCGCCAAGCATAATGGTTACCGCACTTTTACTTTCAACAGTTCCTGATTCTACAAAACCAAGTACCGTAATATCACCGTTAGCTTTTACACGCATGCCGTCTTTAATATCGCCAGTAATAATTACGCTACCATCAAAATCAACGTGGCCGGTGCTTACATCTACGTTATCAAAGCATAAAACATCATCTACACGCATACCACGGGGTAGGGCAACGGGCACACCTTTGCAGTCGGCAATAAGCATATTTGGATTATTAGGATCTACTTTTGTACCTTCGAAAGGCTGGAGTTGGTGATCTTTACCTGGTTTTGCACTAATTGAATCGCCAAATACCGTATAGCCTTCTTCTCCAGGGGTAGCTGCAATACGCTGCATTAAGGGAGTGCCAGGTTTTACGGTGATAATAGCGCCAAGGTTTTTCATATCAACCTTACCGCCTTCTTTAGCTTGTGGGCTAAGTACTCGGTCTTGAGCTGTTGAGCATAAACGCACAAATTTGGCATCGCTGCCTTCTTTTGGATTGCGCCCATGTGCAATTATGGCACTGTAAGAGCTTCCTGCTGGTTGCTCAAACTGCTGGCCCAAAAAGGTATCAAGCGCACGAGGACTTATTCCTTTTTTAACACCTGCATCAGCAAGTGCTTTTTGCGCGCCTTCCATAGACAAAAGTGCGCCACCTTTAGCGGTAGTTAATGTTGCTTCTGCGACCATGTTTTTTTCATCAATATTAATGACAAGCGACGCATCTACAGCTCTAGCAACGACAAGCGATACTTCCTGATAATTTTTAGTTGGCGCAAAAAGCTTTCCAATATTGGCAATGACAGCTTCGTACTCACTAAACTCAGATTGCTCTAGCATTTGCGTTAACTGAGTACTTGTAACAGGAAAACCACTATCAATAGGGTGACTTTCTAAAGAGACAAACCCTGTACTTTTATCAAATGAAAAAACCGACATTTATTAATTCCCTACTCTATGCCTGTTATTATTTTTATTTTTTACAACTAAAGGTTTAGAAATAGCAAAAACCTTAACTCCTCATTTGAACACAGGTTAAACACATTGTTAAGTAAATGTTTATATAGGTTTGCATAAACTAAATTTTGGTTACTTAACACGCGATTGGCACATACAATTAAAATAAAGCGTTACTAGGCCTTGAGTATCAGTACTTTACTCAGTTATACTGTTTGCACGCTCTGAATTGAGTTACTAATTCAGGGGCTGATTAGGATTCGACGGAATTCAAGAAGCCCAAGGTGCATGTCGAGGTGCGGTTTGCCTCGTTAAACAGCCGCAACCTAAAGTAATCGCAAACGACGATAACTACTCTCTAGCAGCTTAGGCTGGCTAGCGCTCCTTCCATGTATTCTTGTGGACTGGATTTTGGAGTGTCACCCTAACACCTGATCGCGACGGAAACCCTGGCCGGGGTTGAAGCGCTAAAACTAAGCGGCCTCGCCTTTATTTACCGTGTTTGTCCGGGACTTAAAGGTTAATTAAATGACAATACTAAACATGTAGTACCGACGGTCGAGGCTTTTCGGACGGGGGTTCAAATCCCCCCAGCTCCACCAATAAAGGTTTTTGAACTCGTTATTCGAAAACCATAAGAAACCCGCAAATTTGTTAATCCAAATTTGCGGGTTTTTTTATGGAATTTATAAAGTAAAAGTAAAGTTTAAAAATGTCTTATAGCGCGTAGCTTCATTTTTATTGCAATCACAAGCAGGCTAAATAATGACAGCATACTTATTAACAACGTTAGATTAAGTATAGGGTTACTTGGCTCGTAGGTAGCGACAGGAGAGTTGTTTGTAGTTTGCGAGTTTTGATGTTGCCTAATATAGCTTTGGCTGATCCAATCTACCGCGTTTATCCATTGTACTTTGGCGGGATCAGTGTTGTTTAGCATCCCTATTGCGTGCTTATCGTTATCTAAGCTTTTTGAAAGTTGCATCAGTTGCTGCCAAAATTCATTTTTAGGGCCTAGGTCGTCTATTTCTTGCAGATGCTGTTGTAATTTATCACCCCCCATCGTTTTTATATCAGCTTGTCCTGTACTTTGCGCGTAGCTATTTATTAGTGATGAAAAGCGACTAAAGTACTCATTACTTTTTTGCTGTGTAGGGTTAGCTGTTCGCTCGTTTGTTACTTTTTGTGTTGGTTGATTTAGGCTATTTTGATCAATCAAATATTGTTTATAGTTTTGGTAACTTAAGTTGTTTGTAGTTGTGTTATTTGTAGTTGTGTTATTTAGAGTACCAAAGTTGTTTTTAAGTGCATTAACACTGATCACTACACCTACTAAGGTAATAATACAAAGTGCGCTATAGCAAAAGTACAATGCGCTTTTTAAAGTGTTACGCAGTAGTTTATATTTATTATAACTTTGCTTAATAGCTGCAGCTGTATTTGGGGCTTCGTCTGTATCTAGGCGTTCGTTTTGTATTGAAATACTTTTGCCGTCAGTACTTTCACTAATGTGTTTATCTGTATTTTTACTGTGCTCAGTGAGTGCTATTTGATTATTTTGAGATTGAGAGATTACAGTAATGAGTTGAGGTTCTACTTTAGTAATCAAACCTAGCTTTTTAAGTGAGGATTCTGTTTTAACAGCATCAATACTCGATAAGTCTTTTTTTAAAGCGTAAGCTTTTCCATCAAACAACTGAATAACAATATTATGAGGAATATTAAGAAGTTGGCTGAGTTGTTCTTGGGCAGAGGTAAGGTCAGTATTTTGATATAACTGACCATTAAAAACAATTTTAAATGTAGCGCTCACGTTAGTACCTTGCTTGTGTAATTCCATTTTTGGAATTTTATTTTTATTATTTGATACACAAAACTAACTTAACAGATAAAGGGTATGCTTTCTAATGATTTGCGATTAAAAAAGCCTTAACAAACAGCGTTAAGGCTTTGGCGTGTAGCTGTTACTTTATCGTTTAGCGAGTGATTTTACAGATTGCTTTTGATCACTTGCTGGTTGGGTTGCTTTGTCTATTAATGTTTCAAGTGGTTTATTTCGAACGCACATAAGCACATTGTTCATTGCTTGGCATGTGCCTGTCGCTTTTTTATCATGGCTTGTGTAGCTGCAATCTTCATTAATGGCTTTTGCTTCACATGCTTCCCAAGGCGCGTTTGAACCATGACCTGAATGGCTTAGCGCTGAGCATGAGGCAGCAAGTAAAAAGCCAGTGGTTAGTGCTTTTATCACGTTAAATATTTTCATTAGTATCTCAGTTAATTATTTGGCCAGAATGCGAGTTATCTTGCGGTAGCACCTTTAAAACAACCAATAAACATGTTTTCAGATACATCGGCTGCATGGTAGTGGTATCCGCGTGTATCGTCGGTGTGGCCTCTACATTCGTCTAAATCAGTGGGTTCTAATCCATCTTCGTTAAGCATGCCAAATATACCAAATCCATCGAGTGCATAACCCATCATGGCGGCATGACCGTCTGATTGAATTTGTGTTTGGCTACAACCTGCTTCACCGTGGTAGTGATAGCCTGCTACTAAGTTAATATGGCCAGCGCAATCATCAAAGGCTGCAATAGTGTATGCGCCTAAAATAGCCTCAACAGGCGCGGGTGCAGCAAGTACAACACCATTGAGAGCAACACCTACATTGGCGTTACCAATACTGCTATTTTGAGTGGTTGCAACAGGTGTTATTGGAATTAAAAATGATTCTGATATACCGCCATCAACATAATCAATAGAGCATTCTACGCAGTGGTTTTGGTATTGTTCTTCTACGTTTGGACGTGCAGCGCCATCACACGATTCTTGTGTGTCGGTTACATTTACAAGGCCTGTACCTTCGTCGTATAGCTGCCAATGACTATCGTTATATAATGTAGGTAGATTTAAAATAAAGTCTCCGGTTATATCGTAAACCTCACCGGTGCCATCAAACCAAATACCGGCTTCGTCTGCTGTTGAGGTGATATTTTGAGGGCAAAATACACCAATCTCGTAATTTGAAGGCGCACCGGCAATATCAATTTTGTAGCATGAGGCTTCATCGCCATTACTTAGCGTACATGTTTGAGTGGTAATTGATGAAATGAGCGCATCGCTTTCAAAGTTAAAAGGGTCAACTTCTACAACAAAATCGGTTGAAGTATCTGTTGTAGTTCCCTCATCGGTGGTTGTTTCAGTTACAACTGTACTTTCAGCATCGCTACCGTTACAGGCAGCTAAACCCAGTGCAAATATACACACTGCAAGCGGTGTCAAAATTGGTGTGTTAAATCTTCTCATCAAAAATATCCGGTAATGAAGTTGAATGTATAATATTTGTTAAATGTGCAAACAAAGTGCAAAAACAACGCAACATAGTACATAGCACGAGATAGAAGCTGATAAAGTTGCTATAAATGTGTTTAGTACCTTTTTTACTATTTAAATACTGCGACTTAAAAGTACTTAAATAGGCAGTGGAGTTTTATGGATTTTTTATTTCCTGACAGCATGTCTTTATTTTTGTTTTTATTGTTAATGATCACCGCTGGCTTTACTTCTTTTATATCTGCTGCATTTGGTGCTGGTGGCGGATTAATGCTGCTTGTTGTTATGGCGTCGTTTATGCCAATGGCAGTTGTTGTGCCTGTGCATGGTTTAGTACAGCTTGGCTCTAATGCAAATAGGTTTTTACTCAGTTTTAAGCATATTGATAAAAGCATGTTTGTATATTTTGCGTTAGGCGGCTTAGTAGGGGCGGGGTTATCAAGTTTTGTTATTGATGATATATCGCTTGATGCTATGAAGTTAGTGGTCGCTATTTTTGTTATTTATTTACTGTGGGGTAAAACGCCACCTATAAAATTAACCTCTAAGGTGTGGCGTATGGTCGCCGGTGGAATAACTACTTTTATTTCTATGTTTGTGGGGGCAAGTGGTCCATTAGTTGGTAGCTGTTTATATATAAATAATTACGAAAAGTTAAAATTTACGGCAACGTTTTCGAGCGTTATGAGTGTGCAGCATTTATTAAAAGCGATAATTTATGGCGCTGTTGGCTTTAGTTTTTGGCAATGGATACCGCTTGTAATTGCCATGGTAATAAGTGGCGCTGTAGGAACTTGGTTCGGAATTAAATTACTTAAAAGGATGTCTGGGGATAAATTTAAGCATATTTTTAGGATAGTTTTAACGTTATTAACGCTACAACTTGGTTGGCAAGGTATAAAAATATTACTCCACTAATTTGCTTAGTGGAGTAAATTTAATTTTATTAAACATAAATTATTTAAGAGGATTAAATAATTCATTGCGCCAAAAAGTTACTGATATAGAGCGACTATACTGTAATTTTTTGCCTTATCGATGAATTACATATTCTTTGTAATAATTGTTCATACGTTTAATTAAATTGGTATTAAAGCCTATTTAACAGCGGCTTTAATTGGCTTATCGCCATCAAACAACTTAAAAATGCGGTTACTAATAAATGAGTTGGTCGCAATATGTAATAATGCATTGGCTACGTTTTCGCGGCTAATTTTAGCTTCTGAACGATCACTTGGTTGCTGCGTAGTTACTTGCATTGAAGCACTATCGTCAGTCAATGTACCAGGGCGAACAATGGTATAATTTAAACCACTGTTTATTAGGTGCTCGTCAGCCATATGCTTAGCAACTAAGTAAGGTTTTAAATCACCTTGAATCGAATCTGGATCGTCAGCACCAATTGAACTGACCATAATAAAGTGATTAACGCCGTGCTCTTTAGCGAATGTAGCTGCTTTTGTTGCAGCCCATAAATCAATGAGTACAGTTTTATCATCGCCTGTACTTCCACCAGAACCAGCAGCAAAAATCACTTGGTCACAGCCTTTCATTGCATCACCAAAATCGCCTTCAAGATCTTGCTCAACAATAGTTAAAAAAGAGCTGTTTAAATCGCTTAACTTATTTTTGTCACGCACTAATGCCACAACATTTTGCTCATTTTCTAAAAGTAGCTCAGTTGTCATTTTACCTATTTGTCCGCTTGCGCCAATAATTAGGGTCTTACTCATAATTAACTCCTTCCAATAAATAGTAAAAGTAATGTGCTTACAAACAGACCTTGGGGTAGGGGATTATTTTTAAAGGGTAAAAAAGAGTTTAAATGAGCTAATTTCAAAAAATACTTTAATTAAAATTCAATACTTAACTGAGCATTAAAATTAGCTGCTTTTGGCGTGTTTTTTAGAACTTTTTATTCAACCATTATACTCACTTCGGTCACATAACTACGGCGGTATAGACTAATACGGACTTTATGTTCTTGGTAATTATAAAACAAAGTGCGATATGTACTATTGCCATTTGTTTTTGAAGGTTCACCTAATTTTTGCTGATAAAAGCGAGTGATATCAGAAATTGAATCGGTTAAATAACCAGTACGTACCATTGGGTATTCGCTTGCTACGTCCATCGTTGTAACAAACTCTTCAGGAAGTGGGATTTCAGTGACGTTTTGGCTAAGTGCGTTAAACGATCGAGTGCATAGCAACATTATTAAAAATGCTAAAGTTTTCATTAGAGTCCTTTGAGTAATAAATTCCTTTTATTGGTACTTATTTTACCTCAATAAGCACCTTTGTCATTTAAATTTTATTACGAATTAAGTCTCGCACTATAAACCGAGCAGGGTGAATAGCTTGGCTTACACGTTCGCTTAATGGACGGGGTTCGTTATTTAAACAACTTACGAGGTGGTCTGCACTTAGCGGTGCGCTACACAATGCGCGTGCGCCAAAACCGGTAAAAATATGCAGGCCTTGTTGTGGTTTATTAAGTTGCTCATATTGGTAGCGTTTACCTAAACGTAGATTAGCAAAGGCCATTATGTAATCACTTTGCTCGCACCATTGCCCTGCCATTGGTAGGTGATCTATAAATGTGCAGCGAACAGCCGCTTTTGCCGAGGTTATATTGCCAAGGGTAGAGGCAAATTCACTTTGTTGGTAAAAGCTAAGTAGTTGCTCTTGGTTTAATTGGTTGTCGAGCGCTTTAACTTGGCGGCTTTTAGTGTTTTTTTCAAACGTGGCACCCATACAGTGATGATCTAAATAAGCCGGGGTAAAATACCCTTTATGGCATAGCACTGTTTTGAGTTTGCGTGATTGCTCACTTGCCTCAATATGTGAAACCTGACCGCGCACGCCTACTATAGGTAGCGCTTTTGTTTGCTCAAATGCATCGCTGTGCTCGCCTGCACAAATAATTACATCGCTAAAAGGGCCTAGCTGCTCATCATTCGTTAATAAAAACCAACCGTTGTCAGTTTTTTTAAGCTGCTTTATATTGCAGTTAAATAGGCTTTTAAATGGGCTTATGCTATTTGCAGCGCTTAGCATAGCGTTTACTAATTGTGGCGGGTTAACCCAGCCGCCTTGTTCAAAAAATACGCCTGAATAACCTGTCGTTACGCCGGCTATTTCATCGCCTTGCTCTGCGGTTACGTTACGCATTAGCTGGGTTGGCCACAGTTGCTTTTGTGCTAAGTTTTCGTGCTTATCAGCGAGAGGTTTTTTCACTGCGTGTTGTAATACGCCGCACCAATCGTAATCAAAGCTAAAGCCGTTTTTGAGTAACTGCTTATACAAACGTTTTGCGTATAAAAAGCTATGTGCAAACAATTCGCTGTGTGGCGAGTTTTTAGCTTGTAGGTGAGGGTAAATAGCGCCTTGCACATTGTGCGATGCCCCCATTGCAGGCTTTTCATCTTGGCAGAATAATTGGCTGGTTATGCCTCGTTTAGCCAAGCTGTATAAAATACAGCTACTGGCAATACCACCGCCAATGACCGCTACATTTTTTAAAGTACTGCTATCTTGATTAAAATAAGCGGGGGTTGATTGAGCGTTATTAACATGTTTAAGTTGGCCAATAAGCATCTTTTCTTTTTGATTAAAATTTTTGGCTTTTTTAGTGCTAAAGCCAGCCTCTATCAATCCTCGTTGAACAAAGTCAGCGGAAGTAAAAGTCGATAAGGTTGCATTAGCTCTTGTTATATTAGCCATGGAGTTAAATAAACTTTGCTGCCACATATCAGGATTTTTACTTGGCTCAAGCCCATTTAAATACCAAGCATCAACAATTCCTGTTTGCGGGTAGCTCATTGCTTGTATTGATTCAAGTGCATCACCAAAGTATAAATCGAGAACAACATTGCCATTATTAAATTCGAGCCGGTGGCATCCTTCTAAATTAATTGGGTAGTTTACTGTTAATTGCTCACTAAAATAACTTAAGGTAGGCCAAGCGGTTAATGCTTGTTTTAAGTCTGTTAATGTTAAGGGGTACTTTTCAAACGAAATATAGTGAAGGCGTTTTACGCTTTTTTCACATTCATTTTGAACTTGCATCCGCTCAAGGTGGTCTTTAAAGCGTTGCCACGTATTTAAAAAGTTTAAACCGGTGCCAAAACCGGTTTCGGCAATAACAAAATGTGATTGGTCATGATTTTGTAATCGTACATCTATATTATTTTGCTCATAGTACACATAATGCGATTGAGCTAAGCCATCGTCATTAGAAAAATAAATATCACCGGAGTCATTAGTCAAAGGTGTACCTAAATTATTAATGTGACTATGTGCGTTCTTAATCATAATTTTTTAAATTTATAGATATATTTTTAATTATTTTACGGGTTTTCTTTGTAATAGTCTGGCGTTATTTATAAGCTAGCAGTTCAGAGTACAAGTGTACGCTAGAAAGCTGACCACTTAGGTGATTAAATTCGCGTAAAATAGAATGCAATTAAGTATTAAGCTAAGGGAATTACCCATGAGAAGAGCTGTAATTACAGGTATCGGTGTTGTATCAAGCATTGGTAACAACAAAGAAGAAGTATTAGAATCGTTAAAAACGGGCAAAAGCGGTATCGCTTTTAACCAAGAATTTGCCGATTATAAGTTACGTAGTAACGTATCGGGTAAAATTGATATTGACGTTAAAGCACATGTTGACCGCAAAGCAATGCGCTTTATGGGTGATGCTGCTGCATATTCTTATATTTCGATGACTCAAGCAATTGAAGACTCAGGTTTGTCTGACGACCAAGTATCAAATGAGCGCACGGGTATTATTGTTGGCTCTGGCGGTGGTTCGTCTAAATGGCAGGTAGAAGCTGCTGATATTTTACGTGAAAAAGGCGTAAAACGTGTAGGGCCTTATATGGTTCCACGTACTATGGCGAGCACTACATCTGCTTGTTTAGCAACACCCTTTAAAATTAAAGGTGTTAACTACTCAATTAGCTCTGCATGTGCAACATCTGCGCATTGTATTGGTAATGCAGTAGAGCAAATCCAACTTGGTAAGCAAGATGTTGTTTTTGCTGGTGGCGGTGAAGAACTACACTGGACATTGGCAATGGAATTTGACGCTATGGGCGCACTTTCTACTAAGTACAACGAAACACCAGAAAAAGCGTCTCGTACATACGATGCAAATCGCGATGGTTTTGTTATATCTGGCGGCGGCGGTATTGTTGTAGTTGAAGAACTTGAACATGCACTTGCACGTGGCGCGCACATTTACGCTGAAATAGTTGGTTACGGTGCAACATCAGATGGCTACGACATGGTTGCTCCATCTGGCGAAGGTGCAGCACGTTGTATGCGCCAAGCTATGCAAGATGTAGACAGTATTGATTACTTAAACACGCATGGTACATCTACACCTGTAGGCGACGTTAAAGAGCTTGGTGCGATTCAAGAAGTGTTTGGTGGTAAGTCACCAATGATCAGCGCAACTAAAGCAATGACGGGTCATGCCCTCGGTGCTGCAGGTGTTCACGAAGCTATCTTCTCATTATTGATGCTAGAGCACAGCTTTGTAGCGCCTTCAATTAATATTGATGAGCTAGATGAGCAAGCGGCAGGTTTAGATATTATTACTGAACGTCGTGACGTTGAGTTAAATACTGTAATGTCTAATAGCTTTGGCTTTGGTGGCACAAACGCTACTTTAGTTATGAGTAAGTACAAAGGTTAATTTGAGCTTATAAGCCCTAAATATGTAAACACATGTCAGGGCTAAACTGCTTAAAACAAAAAAGGAAAGCCGAGGCTTTCCTTTTTTATTATCGAAAGTTAAATTAACCTTCGTTATGTTCTTTACGCGCTTGCTCAATTTCGTCAGCAATTTCTTGCGCTTTCTGCTTAGTTTTTTCAGTTAACTCGCCAGCAGCTTCTTTGCTTTTAATCCATGCATCAACCGCAATCTCTTTGCCGTCGTCGTACATGTCTAAGCCCATTGTTTTACTTTGCTCTAATAGCTCGTTTAAAGACTCATCATTTTTAAGATCGTTAGTTGTCTCTTTAACGTCGTTCCATGCATCACCAAGCTTTTCTTGCATTTGTGCGCTTTTATCTTTTGCATCTTCTTTTACTTCGGTGGCATCTTCACAACCAGTTAATGTAATTAAAGTGCCTAATAAAGCTAAACCTGCTAATTTATTCATGTGCTATCTCCTTTAGAGACTGATAATTAATTCGAGGCAGACTATACAACAATGAAAATGAACGCCCCCGTAACAAAACGATTAAATTTTAAATTAATGAGTGAGCACGATTGGCCTCAATTATTTGAACTCGACCAAGACCCAGCCGTAATGCAGTATTTAACGCGAGGTGTACCTACCTCCGCAGAGCAAATAAAAAATGAGGGAGTGCCTCGTATGCTCGCATATCGAAATGAGCTAAAAGGCTGGGGGCTGTGGAGTATCACTCTAAAGCAAACCAATACATTTATTGGCTGGGTATTAATAAGACCTATGGATTTCTTTAGTGATGCACCAAATTACAGCGATATTGAAATAGGTTGGCGCTTTAAACAAGCGAGTTGGGGGCATGGTTATGCAACCGAGGCGGCTTTAGCATTATGTGATGAACTCATTAAGCAAGATGACGTTAAGGCGATAAGCGCAACTGCACTAAAAGATAATACGGCCTCTATAACAATAATGAAAAAGTTAGGCCTGCAATTTATAAAAAATTATACACATACAGATGAGCAAGGCGACTTACCCGCAGTACTTTATTCAAAAAACGTTTTAAGATGATTAAATATCAACAGTATAAAGATTGACCTGCCCTTAAATGACGTGCATTAATATGGGCAACAAAAATAATAAATTAAGGATGTTGTATGGGATTGTTTTTTTCACCACGTAAATTAATCGTCAAAAGTGTACTGGTTTTACAGTTCACTACTTTTAGTGTTTTGGCGCAGCCTTTAGCGCAAAGCGCGGTCGCAATGCCTGACTCGTTCAGTGCCGATGCTGCTAAAAGTATATTAGAGCAAGGCGGTAATGCTGTTGATGCGGCTATTACGGCACAATTTGTACTTGCAGTGACGCTTCCTGAAGCCGGAAATATTGGCGGCGGGGGATTTATGCTTATTCAAAAAGATGGCAAAGGCGATTTTATAGATTATCGCGAAACAGCGCCAACAGCGGCTCATCGTGATATGTATTTAGATGAGCAAGGTAATGTTATTGCAAACAAATCAATATATGGCATTCACGCAAGCGGTGTACCTGGCAGTGTAGCGGGTATGTGGCTTGCCCATCAAAAGCATGGCACTTTAAAGTGGGAAACACTAGTACAGCCTGCTGTAACGTTGGCTGAGCAAGGGTTTGTTGTTCCGCCTAAGTTAGCAAAAGGTGTTAGCCATTATATAGCCCATCTAAAAGAGCAAAAAATAAATGTAAACTTTGAAAAATATTTTGCTGATGTAAAAGCCAATAAAGTCTTTAAGCAACCCGAGTTAGCGGCAACGCTAAAGCGTATTCGTGATAACGGTCAAGATGGATTTTATAAAGGCGAGACTGCAAATATTATTGCTAAATTTATGCATCTACATGGTGGTATTATTAATCAAGATGATTTAAAAAATTATACCGCTAAATCACGTACACCCATTAAAGCGAGTTGGAATGGTTATGAAGTACTTACTTCGCCACCGCCAAGTTCAGGTGGTATTGCTATTTTACAGTGGCTCAAAATGTATGAGTTACAAAAACCAGATACAGGCTTAGCGCATAACTCGACTCAGTATGTGCACTTACTTTCTGAAATAGGTAAACGTGTATTTGCAGATAGAGCAGAGTATTTAGGCGATCCTGATTTTTTTGATGTACCAGTAAATGCGTTAACTAATATTAACTACCTCAAAGAGCGCAGTAATGGCATTTCGTTAACCGCTATCTCGACTACCGAAAATATTAAACCGGGCCTTAAAGAAAGTGAGCAAACTACGCACTTTTCAATCGTTGATAAAATGGGTAACGCTGTAGCAAATACCACCACAATAAACTTAGGGTTTGGTAGCGGTGTCGTTGTTGAAGGTGCGGGATTTATTTTAAATGATGAAATGGACGACTTTAGCGCCAAACCAGGCGTTATGAATGTGTTTGGCGCAATAGGCGGTAAAGCTAATGAAATACAGCCACACAAGCGTATGTTGAGTTCGATGACACCTACAATACTACTTAAAGACAACACCGTTAAAATGGTGACAGGTTCGCCTGGTGGCACAACCATTATTAGCTCTGTGTACGAATCTATCTTAAATGCGATAGAGTTTGATATGAGTGCAGAGCAGGTTGTAAATAGTCCTCGTTTTCATCATCAATTGTGGCCTAAAAATATAATTAGAACGCACATAGGTTTAACCGATAGCGTAAAAGCAGAGCTTATAAAAATGGGTTATACCATAGACGAGAGACACTTTGGTGACTTACACGTTATTATTAATAAAGAGGGCCAATTAGATGCCGCTTCTGAAGCATCAGGGCGCGGTAAATCAATTGTTTTTTAAATAAAAAAACACCGCGCTAAAAAGCGCGGTGTTTAAAATAATAAAAGCTTATTGAGTATCAATTAAATCTTCAACACCCACTATTAGCCATGGAGCATCGTCTGAAATTAGACGCTCTAAGTGCCAAATTTCTAAAATAGGCTGTTCTTTTTTATCGCCTAAATCACGGTACTTACCTTTAAAGCGAACACTAACCTGCCACGATTGCGCATTTGTATCTGCACGCACAAGTTCGGCATCAATAAACATTACTTCAGTGTTTACACTCTGTATAGCTTCACGATCAGCTTTAAATTCGGCAACAAGTGCAGGGCTTAAGTATTCAGCCATTGTGGTGTAATCGGCATTATTCCATGCAGTTTGTAGCGTATGGTAATGACTACGGGCACCTTGCAAAAAGCCATTAACGTCAAAGTTAGGTGGTAGATTAAAAGGGACACTTTCACCTTGTGGGGCGCTGTTAGCAAAGCCTGTACTCATTGGCTGCTCGATTGGTGCTTGTTTAAAAGCATTTTGCTGAGCACTTGTATCCGCACTGGCATTTGCAAGTTGTGGGGCACGATTAGCACGTAAAAAGCCTGTTACTAGCTTAAATAAAATAAATAGTCCGCCAGCTAATAAAATCATTTCTAATAGCTGAAAACCTTCAAAATCGTCGCCTAACATCGCTGCAATTAAGCCACCCGCTAAAAGACCACCCAAAACGCCAGCCATAATGCCTTTTTTATTTGATGTGGCTTTAGGTGCTGCTGTTGGGGTTGTTGTATCTGCTTTTTGTTTTTGTGCTGTTTGTTGTGTTGCAGGAGTTTGTCCACGTTTGCTACTGCCAAACTTTTTACGTGCGTGTGCATCAAAACTGGCAGTACATAATAATGCCAATAGTGAAAAAATAACGATGATGTTCTTCATGAAATTCCCTAATTAAAATCGAGCCGCGATTATAATTTACTTTCTTAAGGAATTTAATTAATTACTTTAAAAATCAGAGGTTTTGAGTATAAAAGAAAAGGTTTATTGGTAGGTATATAATCAAAAAACCGCTTAGTAGGGACTAAGCGGTAAATTTGTTTATTTTAAAGCCAACGAATAGCGCCAGTAACGCGTTCGTTATAAGTATTTAGAGGTGCTCCAACACTTGCCACTAAAATAGTATCTGCTTGTGAGCCTCGGTTAATATGACCTTCAAAGCGCTCGTCTTTGAAATTATCATCGCCAAAACCAAATGATTTATTTTCAGAAGGCACTATAAATACCGTCATAGGACCAAAGTCAGACTCAAATATCAAATGTAGCCCTTTTTCGCCTTTAAAATCACAAAACATAGCGTAAGTTACATCACCAGGAAGCTCATCAAGATGACCACCTAATACTGCAAGCTTGTCGTTAACGCTTTGTAGGCTAATGGGCTCTTTTTTATCAAGCGCACTAATTTCGTAGTACACATGGGCAAGCGCATGCTCACCCGCTTCGTGTGCAATATTTTGCTCTGTACTAAAAAAGAAGGCACTAATAGCCACTACAAAAGATGCAGCTAATGCAAGATGCACGCGGTCAAGCTTAAAACGCGAGCGGGCATCAACTACATTTTTTCCTGTTGCTTGCTCTTCTTGTAGTGCTTTTTCTTTTAACGATGTGTTTAAAAGAATGCGATCTGCAAGGTTTTCAGGCACAGGTATATCTAAAGAGTCTTGAATAAATTTATCAAAATCTTTCATATCATTAATAAAACTTTGTCGCTCTGGGTTATTGTTAGCAAACTCCATGAGCTCCTTGTCAATGTCGTTTGGCTGCGCAATAGTGCGGCGACGAAACTCAAGTTCATCCATTATTTTGATGCCCCTTTAAGTTGTTCATCATCACGGCTTAAAGCCTCTTTAAGTTGATTTCGGGCACGGTATAAACGAGTCATTACCGTGTTTTTATTTAAATTAAGTATGCCTGCGATCTCTTCGCCAGAGCAGCCCATTACAACTTGTAGTAATAATGGCTCTCGGTATTCATCAGATAGCAGGGCAATCTGGCGTTGGATAACCGTTTGCTCCATTTCATCATCTAATGAGTGGCTGGTTTCATCAACAAGCGTATCGTTTTCTACGTCGCTGTAATCAAACTGTTTACGTTCAAATCGGCGCGCATTTTCTCTTCGTAATATAGTAAGCAGCCAAGGTTTAGCTGCCTTTTGATCAAGTAAAGAGTCGAGAGAACGCCACGCGCGTAAAAACGTTTCTTGTACTAAATCATCTGCTATGTGCGGATCACGGCATAACCAATAAGCAAAGCGATAAAGCTCTTTATTGTAAACGTGGACCAAGGCTTCATAACGCTTTTGTTTCTCTGCCATATCGATTAAGACCTGATTGTTTGATTTTTTCTTTCCAAGCATAAGCACTTTTTTAATTAAAAATTATTATTTATTGCAAAAAAGACCTGAGTATCGTAATTATTAATCATAAAGGTCTTTTAATACAGCTTGTTGCGACTTTGATGCTTGAGTTTGATAGTTCTCAAGAATTTTAATAATAGCATTAAGATCCGTGTTTGCGCCTTTATTACTATAAAGTTGTGCCTGCAATTGGCTAATGAGGCCATTAAGCTCGCTGCTGTTTACGCGGATGCAAAGCTCATCAATCGCGCCAACATTTTTATGGGTCACCTTTACAGAAAAGTTATTTAATGCGGTGTAAAAAGCTTTCACATCGTTCGTTTTAGCGAGCGTTTTAAGCTCATTTAAGCTCGGCTGAGAAATATCACGGTTGTTTAGTTGTAATTTCTCAGTCGTATTTTTAGTAGAACGGGTCATTAAGTAAAAAATTACAGTACCAATCCATAAAATATACCCTAAAGCGGCAACAACTATTAACCAAAGAGGAGTATCACTTTTAGTTTCAATACGTTGTGTGCCTGTCGTTTCATTCGAAATATTTTCAATAGCAGGTAAATTGTTTGGGTTTGATTGTGGGTTTACCACGGCGGTATTAGGTGCGGTACTACTTGGCGTTACCGTTATAGTGCGCTTTGGTAATGTAGCTACGCTAATACGGTTCATTTTAGTATTAAACCAAGGCAGCTTTATTTCAGGTAAAGTGTAAGTACCTGGCTTTTGCGGCAGTAATGCATACGATGCAGTTTGCTGCGATACAACTCGCCCGTCACGTACTGCATTGTTATTTTCTTTTTTATCTGGGTAGCTGCGTATGCCATCAATGGTAGGCATAGAGATTTCAGGTAATTGCTCTTTTGTAACCCCAAGCGCGGTAAGCGTAATAGTACGTGTTATAGGTGTACCTACTTCTACGGTGTTGTCATTAGGTTGCCATTCTTCATCAAGATTAACCAGCTCGCTTGGTAACCATGCGCCCTTGTAATCACCCGGAATTGGTTTTATTTCTATTTGCTGATCGTCGCCAAGAGCTGACACTTCTAACTGACGATAATTTTGTTGTACTCGTCCTTGAAAAGAGAGGCCTGCAATAGTGTACGCACCGCTTTTTTGTGGCTGAATCAAATACTCGCGAGTAATAACAAGGTAGCGTTTACCATCAACAAGCTCATAGCTTTCAGTTTGTTTACCCAATTGGGTTAGCTGAGCATCTTCCATATTTGGTGTGCTTAAGCTGCCATCAAGCAGTTCTTTCGCAAGGTAAAGCTTAATAGTGTAAACACCGGCTTCTTGGACAAACAATGAATTACTTGAGAGCGACGTTTTTAAAAATATTTCGTTATTTTTATCTGCATCAACTGAACGTTTTGCCACTTTTAATTTAATAGGCTGTGAGGTTAACCCTGCAACGCTAAATGCCGGAATAGTGTAATCGCCCTCTGCACGGGTCATTAATTTAACCGACCACGTGGTTTGTTTATTAATGCTGCCATTAATAATGTTGGTACGAGAGCTTAAGCTTGTTGGGCCAACAACAAAGTCTTTTAATAGCGATGAGGTGTCTGGTTGCTCGCCTTTAACTGTATCGTCTACGGATATATTAAGCATAAAAAATTCACCCGCTAAAACAGGGTTTTTATCTACGCTGGCTTCTAATTTGCTGGCAGCCCACGAAGGCATCGCACTTAATAGCAATAAACAGCAAAATAATCGCATTACCATGATTTTTCGACTCCTGTAGGGCGACGTTTATATTGTCTTTTTTGGGCTTCTAATTGCATTTTATTCCGTAATAAAATAGCCGGATCGTCCGGGACTTTTCTAAGTAGTTGATTAAGCTGTTGTGCTTTTTCTTTTTCTTCATTAGTGAGCTCACTTGCTTGGGCTTGCATAGCTTGTTGCTGAGCATTTTGTTTTTGCTCATCAGTGGCTGGTTGCTCATTTATTGCTTGTGGCTTACTTTGTTGCTGCTCGTCTTTAGGTTGGTCAGCGTCTTTATTTTGCCCTTGCTCACTTTGTGGCTGGGCTTGCATATCAGGTTCATTTTGCTTGTCTGATTGCTCGCCAGGCTCACCTTGTTGATCTTTTGATTGTTCAGACTCTTTATCTAATTCTTTATCAGATTTTTCATCGCTGGGGCTTTGACTTTCGTTTTCGCCTTTTTCAGAATCGCTTTTATCACCATTTTTTTGCTGATCCTGTTTTGACTCATCAGAATTTTGCCCTTGGTTTTGCTCATCTTTTTTCTGGCTATCATCTTGGTCTTGAGAGTCGTCGCCGTCGCTTTGCTGATCTTGTTGCTCTTGTTGATTTAGTAATTGTTCAACTAAAGATTGGTTGTCAGCTGCTTGCGTAAAGTCGTCTTGTAAGGTTTGGGCTTGTTTGTAGGCTTCAATGGCGTCCTCAAGCTTGCCAGCTTTGGCGAGGGCATTACCGTAGTTGTATAAACCGGTAGCCGACTTATCACTACTAAACTCATTAAGTGCAGCATCAAAATCACCTTGCTGGTAAAGCGCAGCGCCTTTTAACTCACTCGATTGCGCCTGTGTTGCTGCATCGTATTCTTTATTATTGTAAGCCTCTAATGCACGTTGATCTGCATTTTGCAAAAGAGTAGGGAGCTCTACGGCATACGCATTTTGCTGCGGTAAAAAGCTAAAGGCTAAAAAAGCCCCCAGCAAGGCAGCGCGTCTAAATAAATACAAGCCAAATGGCAGTAATAACAAGAGTCCGTATATACCTGCATCTATTCGCCAAAGTGCGTGGCTTTGTTTTTCGTCTTTCAATAATTCACTCTGTGCATTTGGGGCAAACGTATTTATGTCGTTATTACTAGGCTGGTAACTAGCAAATTTACCACCACTGCTCGATGCTAAATTTTTAAGCTGACTGGCATTGAGAGTAGGTACTACAATTTGGCCGTATCTGTCTTTCAAAAAACCACCTTCAGGTAACTTAATTGGAGCGCCTTGAGCGGTACCCACGCCATATATATTTAATCTATATTGGGTGTTACTGGTAAAGCTACTCACGTCGCTTTGTTCTTGTTGGTCAATACCGTCGGTCACTAAAATAATGTCGCCATCAATATAACCCGCTTGCGTTAATAGCTCTTTGGCCATATCAAGACCGGCTAAAACGTTTGAGCCTTTGTCTGGCATTATTTCAGGGCTTAAGCTTGGAATTAAATTACTAAGTGTTGTGGCGTCGTTTGTTAGTGGTGAAATTATATAGGCCGTGCCTGCGTAAGCTACAAGCGCGGTATCACCTTCTTTAAACAGCTCAATCATATCAAGCGCTTTAAAGCGTGATTGCATTAAACGATTTGGTAAAATATCGGTGCTGTACATTGAGTACGACATATCCATAACAATTACACGGGCACTTTTACTTTGAAATACAGGAACTTGTTTTTTCTCAAAGCTAGGCCCAGCACTAAATAAAATGCCAAGGCTGCAAAACAAAGCAACTAACCAAAGTGGCTGGCTGGCTTTAGTGTTTGCTTCGCTCATTATAAATTGTGCTAAATGCGGTGCAATTAGCTGCTCACTAGTCGTTTTTTTATGCTTAATTAAGGCAACAAAAAATAATGCCACAGCAGGTATGAGTAACCATAAAAGAGCAGGGCGAATAAATTCAAAATCCATTAGTTTGGCTCCTTTAATGCACGCAGTGTACTAAGCATTACTTTTAAGCTAATAAGTAAAATAGCGATAAGTAACGGGTAGTAAAATAATGAGCTTTGTGGGCGAAATGTTTGTTCATCAGCGCTAATAGGTTCAAGTTTATCAAGCTCTGCGTAAATTTGTTGAAGGCCTGCTACATCTTTGGCTCTAAAGTATAATCCGCCAGTTTGCTCGGCAATCTTTTTAAGTAAGCTTTCATCTAAATTACTGCCACTAGAGCCACCCATATTAAAGAGGCTAAAGCCGCGCGGATTATCTGAGCCAACGCCAATGGTGTACACTTTAATACCTTCTTCGCGAGCTAGCAGTAGTGCATCTTCTGGGTTTAAATTACCAGCGGTATTTTGTCCGTCGGTTAATAGCACCACAATTCGGTTACTTTCATCTTTATTGGCAAAGCGTTTTACCGAAAGACCCAATGCATCACCAATGGCTGTTGCGCGTCCCACTAAACCAATTTGCGCTTCACTGAGCATTTTACTTACTGTTTTAACGTCGCGCGTGAGGGGGGTTTGTAAAAACGCGGTATCGCCAAATAATATCAGCCCAAGCCTGTCGCCTTGACGCTGCTCTATAAAATCACTGAGTACGGCTTTTACCATGGTAAGGCGGTCAACATATTGGCCATTGTAAGCCATGTCTTGTTCGGTCATCGAGCCTGATAAGTCAACTGCTAACATTATATCGCGCCCTTCATTTGGTAATGAGATTGGCTCATCTAACCATGTTGGATTAGCAGCAGCAGTAACAAGTAATAACCAAATTATCCATTCGAAAGGATTTAAACGTCGTGCGTGTGGCTCAATGCTTTGGCTGGTTAAATTGTGCTTTGCAAAACTGGGTATACGTAAACGCGTACTGGCATTACTTGCCGCGGGTTTTAATAGTAAAAGTAATAAAGGTAAGGGTAGTAATAAAAATAACCATGGCCAGCTAAATTCAAACATTTACTGACTCCTTTATTTTAAATTGTTTAATACCTTGGCGAAATTTTTCGCACAGTGTTGTATCTTTTTGGCTGGGGTTATACAAGCTTAGTATTTCTTGTTCGCTAAAGCTCAAACCGGTAAGCGTATTAAGTGTTGTGCACCATTTAGAGGTAGATTGCGCAGCAAGGCGCTTGTCGTAATATTCAATCACTAAACGTTTTAAAATAATATGCAGTTGCTGAGGATTTTGCTCACTTTGGCTTAATTGTATTGCGTAGCGTTTAGGCTTTTTAAATTTATGTTTTTTGTAAAATATATAAATAGCCACGCACAGTGCTAAAAACAGCAGTGCAATAATAACCCACCAAGCAGGGGCGAGTGGCCACCAATTAACTTGGCTTGGCGCTATTATATCGTGCAGGCCATCGAGTGGATTGGTTTGCATGGTTATTTTCTCACTAATTGCAGCTCAAGCGGTGTTGCTGCATTGAATGATATTAAATTAAGACCCGATTTAGTTAAGCGATTAAAGCGCGTACTAAATGCTTGCTCAGCATTTTTAGCAAAGCGTTCTCTAAAGCTGTTATCCATTAATGGTAGGGCAAAGTCTTGACCATTTGCATTAACGGTGACTGCTTGCTTAAACGCAGGTAACTGATGCTCAAATGGATCGCTTATATGGCAACCAATCAGCTCGCAGTGGCGGCTTAATATTTCGAGTTGTTTAAAGCTGGCATCATCCAGAGCATTAAAATCAGACACTAAATACACTAAGCTGCCTGGTTTTGCTAAATGATTAAGGCGCTTTAGGTTATCGCTAAAGTTGTTAGGGGCTGTTTTATCAATATTGTTGAGCGCTTGCTGGTGGTTGTCGCATAAATTATGACAAAGCTTAAGGACGGCCTTTTCACGGGCGCTGGGTTTTAGCTCCAAATGCGAGTGCTGATTAAACACTATACCGCCAATTCTATCGCCGCGCTGACACGCCGACCATGCAACAAGAGCGCTTATATGCGCAGCTTGCACCGACTTTAACAGTAACTTTGAACCAAACAGCATTGAGTTTGAAAAATCAGTAAATACAAACACAGGGCGCTCTTTTTCTTCTTGAAAGAGCTTTGTGTGAGTCTCGCCGGTACGCGCAGTAACTCGCCAATCAATAGAACGAATATCGTCACCTTGCTGATAATGTCGCACTTCGGCAAATTCCATTCCTCGGCCTTTGTGCGGTGCAAGGTATTGCCCTGTTAAGGTGTTTTTTATTTTTACCTTAGGGGCAAGTTCAAGCAATTGCGCTTTGGCTTTGTAATACATCAGCTCTTTGAGTGCTAAATTAACACCGTGGCTATGGCTCTGTTTGAGCCATGCTTGGGATTCTAATTGTTTTTGCATAACTTATGGTACGGCTACAAGTTCAACTATACGGCTTATTACTTGATCTTTAGTAATGCCATCGGCTTGGGCTTCGTAACTTAAAATAATGCGATGACGCAGTACGTTATGCACAACAGCTTGAATGTCATCAGGTGCTACAAAGTCACGGCCTTGAAGCCATGCATGAGCACGAGCACATTTATCAAGTGCTATTGTTGCACGCGGACTTGCACCAAATTCAATCCAGCTACCTAGTTGCGCATCTAATTTAGCGCCTTCACGGGTGGCAATAATAAGTTGTACTAAATATTGCTCAAGCGGCTCTGCTAAATAAAGGCCTAATATTTCTTTACGCGCTGCAAATAAATCGCTTTGACTAATTTTTTGCATTACTGGTTGTTGCTCGTTAAGCGCTTCGCCACGTGTTAAACGTAGTATATCAAGCTCATGCTCTGCGCCAGGGTAGCCAATACTTAGATGCAGTAAAAAGCGATCCAGCTGGGCTTCTGGTAACGGGTAAGTCCCTTCTTGCTCTAGCGGGTTTTGTGTTGCCATAACTAAAAATAGTTCGCTAAGCGGATAAGTGTTTTTACCCACGGTCACTTGGCGCTCTGCCATAGCTTCTAATAGTGCTGATTGTACTTTGGCTGGTGCACGGTTAATTTCGTCAGCTAAAATTAGGTTGTGAAAAAGAGGGCCTTTTTCAAATACAAACTCGCTAGTTTGTTGGCGGTAAATATCGGTACCTGTTACATCAGCCGGTAATAAGTCTGGCGTAAACTGTACGCGCTGAAACGATCCTTCAATACCTTTAGCAAGTGCATTAACTGCACGTGTTTTTGCAAGCCCAGGAGGGCCTTCTACTAATAAGTGACCATCAGCTAAAATAGCAATAAGTAGCGCTTGTGTAAGCTCTGGCTGGCCAATGATTTGTGTATCTAAGTACGTTTTTAATTGTGAAAATGCGTTAGCTGCCATAATAAGTGGACTGTCCTCGTCAGCTGGGTTTGTACCTAATAGTGTTAGGTGATAAATACTGACCTATTTATAAGGTTTATAATTGGGTAACTCAAGAGTTAGACTGTATTTTTTAAAATAGTTCGTTATTTTTTAACGATTTTTAGCGTACCACAAAACTTTGTAAATGCGTCTAAAAAAGCCTATTGTGATAGTCGTAATTAAACACTATTTATATAAATTTGTGTTTATCTATTGGCTTTAGTACACGGGTTGTTTAGAATCGAGGAAAACAAACAGGTCAGACCTGTCAGCGGGAGAGCATAAATGTCTGAGCAAAACATACTAAAAACACCAAAGGGCGACCGTATTGCCATAGTTAGCGGCTTACGTACACCTTTTGCAAAGCAAGCAACAGCGTTTCACCATGTACCTGCACTTGATATGGGTAAATTGGTGGTTAACGAAATGCTTGAACGATTAAATTTCAACAAGTCAGAAATTGATCAACTTGTATTTGGTCAAGTAGTACAAATGCCAGAAGCGCCAAATATTGCACGTGAAATTGTATTGGGCACAGGTATGCCGGTATCGGTTGATGCATATTCTGTATCGCGCGCATGTGCTACCAGCTTTCAGGCTATTGCTAATGTAGCAGAGTCTATTATGGCGGGATCTGTAAGTGTAGGTATTGCAGGCGGCGCAGATTCGTCATCAGTACTGCCAATTGGTGTTAGTAAAAAGCTAGCAGGCAGCTTAGTTGATTTAAATAAAGCGCGTACGCTTGGTCAGCGCTTGAAAATATTTTCAAAACTGCGCTTAAAAGATTTATTACCAGTGCCTCCTGCAGTTGCAGAGTACTCAACAGGCCTTTCAATGGGGCAAACTGCTGAGCAAATGGCTAAAACACATAATATTAGCCGTGAAGATCAAGATGCGTTAGCGCATCGTTCTCACTCACTTGCAACGCAAGCATGGGCTGATGGAAAGTTAAAAGATGAAGTAATGACGGCACATTTGCCGCCATATAAAAGCTTTATTTCAGAAGATAACAACATTCGTAAAAACTCAACGGTTGAAGGCTACGCCAAGCTTAAACCTGTTTTTGACCGTCAGCACGGTACTGTTACTGCCGCAAATGCAACACCATTAACTGATGGTGCAGCGGCCGTACTTATGATGAGCGAAAGCAAAGCAAAAGCACTTGGCTATGAAATACTAGGCTACGTACGTAGCTTTGCATTTTCGGCAATTGGAGTAGAAAAAGACATGTTAATGGGCCCAGCTCATTCAACGCCTATTGCACTAGATAGAGCGGGTATTACGCTTGCTGATTTAGATTTAATTGAAATGCACGAAGCGTTTGCATCGCAAACACTTGCCAACATGAAAATGTTTGCTTCAGACAAATTTGCACAAGAGCATTTAGGTCGCAGCAAAGCAATTGGCGAAATTAACATGGATAAGTTTAACGTTAACGGCGGCTCTTTAGCATATGGTCACCCATTTGCAGCAACAGGTGCACGCTTAATTACGCAAAGCTTACACGAGCTTAAACGTCGTGGTGGCGGTTTAGCATTAACAACAGCGTGTGCTGCTGGTGGTTTAGGTGCAGCCTTTGTATTGGAGAGCGCGTAATGACTGATTCAGTATTTAATTTAGCGGTAGATGAAAACAAAATTGCCGTGGTAACGATTGATGTGCCGGGTGAGAAAATGAATACCCTGCGCAGCAGTTTTGCCGATGATTTAAAAGCATTATTAGAAGACGCTAAGTCGCAAAATGTAAAAGGCATGGTATTTATAAGCGGAAAAAGCGATAACTTTATTGCTGGCGCCGATGTAAAAATGCTTGATAGCGTGCAAAAGCGTGAAGATGCTTTAGCTATTAGCGAGCTATGTCATCAAGCATTTTTTGATATGACAAAACTGCCATACACAACAGTAAGTGCGATTCATGGCGCTGCATTAGGTGGTGGCTTAGAGTTTGCTTTAGCATGTGATTACCGTGTTGGTACCGACAGTGATTTAACAAAAATTGGCTTACCAGAAGTACAACTTGGTTTACTTCCAGGTGGCGGCGGCACCCAGCGCTTAACTAAAATTGTTGGTATTCAAAAAGCACTAGAGTGGATGCTAACAGGTAAACAAATTCGTCCTACGCAAGCTAAAAAAGCAGGCGTGCTTGATGATTGTGTACCGCACAGTGTGCTGTTAAAAGTTGCAAAAGAATTTGCGACTAAGAAAAAGCCACAAGCAAAAGAGCCAAAGCTCGACAATATTAGTAAATTACTAGAGTCAAACCCGTTTGGTCGTAACTTTATCTTTAAAAAAGCAAAAGAAAACGTACTTAAAAAAACGGGCGGGCACTACCCAGCACCACTAGCTATTATTAAAGCAGTGCGAGCTAGTGTAGAGCTTGATGAGCTAAAAGCTTATAAAACAGAAGCTGAAAGCTTTGCAACACTTGTAATGAGTGACGAATCTAAAGCGCTTCGCGGTATTTTCTTTGCAACCACTGAAATGAAAAAAGAGTGGCGCAATGATGACGCACCCGCAATAAGCAAAACTGCTGTTTTAGGTGGTGGACTAATGGGCGCAGGCATTGCGCACGTAAGTGCTGTTAAAGCTAAAGTACCGGTACGTATTAAAGATGTAGCAGAGCAGGGCATTAGTAATGCAATGAGCTACACCTATAAAATTTTAGATAAGCGCCTTAAACGTCGTATTATGTCTAAAGCTGATGTGCAGTTAACGATGAACCGTATTACAGGTACAACTGACTACAGTGGCTTTAAACACATTGATTTAGTAATAGAAGCGGTGTTTGAAGATCTTGCACTTAAGCAAGGTATGGTTGCAGACGTAGAGCAGCAATGCCAAGCAAATACAATTTTTGCAAGTAACACGTCATCATTACCAATATCGCAAATTGCAGCGCAGGCAGCACGTCCTGAAAATGTAATTGGCTTGCATTACTTTTCACCAGTGGAAAAAATGCCATTAGTGGAAATTATTCCACACGAAGGTACGTCTCAAGAGACCATTGCTCGCGTTGTTAACTTTGCACGTAAGCAAGGTAAAACGCCAATTGTTGTAAAAGACATGGCCGGTTTTTACGTCAACCGTATTTTAGCGCCTTACTTAAACGAAGCTGCTAATTTGATGCTTGCAGGTGAGCCAATTGAAAAGATTGATGCAGCGCTTGTTGAGTTTGGTTTTCCGGTAGGGCCGCTGGCTCTACTTGATGAAGTAGGTATTGATATTGGCTCTAAAATTGCTCCAATTCTTGAAAAAGAATTAGGTGAGCGTTTTAAAGGCCCTGATGCATTTATGCGTATGATTGATTCAAAACGCCTTGGCCGTAAGTCTGGTCGTGGTTTTTATGAATACGATAAAAAAGGCAAAAAGGTTGATGAGTCAGTTTACGAACTATTGGGTGTTACCCCGGCTCCACGTTTAAACAAGAGCGAAATTGCTAAGCGTTGTGTATCGCAAATGCTTAACGAAGCAGTACGCTGTTTAGATGATGGCATTATTGCCAGCCCACGTGATGGAGACATTGGTGCAATATTTGGTATTGGTTTTCCACCATTTTTAGGTGGCCCGTTTAGCTATATGGATAAATTAGGCGCGAGTAAAATAAGCTCTGATATGTCTACATTAGCTAACAGCGATGCTAACTTTGCACCATGTGAATCACTGGTAACAATGGCAAGCTCTGGTGCTACTTTTTATAACACAACACATGTTGAGGTTGTAGCTCCTGAAGTACAAAGCACTGAGTCACAAGAGCAAAGTGTAACTGAGCCTGAAGTTATTAAAGAGATTGAAACGAAAGAATAAAGTTTCTGCTATCTAAAAAAACCGCATTTAAATGCGGTTTTTTTATAGTTTTTATAAATAAATGAGGAGCTTAATGACATTATTTACACAAAGATTGAGCATGTACCAAATGGAAGAATCTGATTGGCCTCTTTTTCTAGCGCTTCATCGCGATCCTCAAGTCCTTAAGTTTTGTTTTGATATGCCAATGGAGTCACTGGTAAGAAACCGCTTTGAGATACGCTTGCCTAAGTGGAGTGCTAAATCACGTCATCCCCTGTGTTTACTCATTATTAATAATCAAACAAAACAACCTGTGGGTGTTACAGGTTTTGCCTATGACGGAAAAACCGCAGAGCTTGGTTATTTATTACTGCCAGAGTATTTTAATAAAGGCTACGCGACAGAATCCCTAAGAGCTGTGATTGACTGGGCTTGGAAAGAACGTGGTATTAGGCAGTTTAAAGCAGTCGTAACGCGTGGCAATATTGGTTCTGAAAAGGTGCTTGGTAAGTGCGGTTTAACCCATACCGATACACTTTTTAAAGTGCATACAATAGGCGAAAATTTATATGACGATTTAATTTATACGCTTAAGGTGTAGGGTTTTAATGGGCTAGTAGCCTAGCCCAAAAAGTGTTTACAAGTGAAGTGAAATAGCTTTTCGGTCTTTTTCTGGCATGTTTTCTACGACTAAATTAAATGAGTTATCAATCATTCTCTCAATTTCACCTTGTGGAATTGTGCCGTCTAAAATTACTGTGTTCCATAAGCGTTTATTCATATGGTAACCAGGGATCACTGCCGGGAAAATATCACGCAATGATATTGCTTCATCAGGATCGCACTTTAAGTTAAGCCACCAAATAACCTCACCATCATCATTAGTTTGACCGTCATTGCCAATAGCAAGAGTCGCAAACATTTTATGATTCACTTTATATACATCAACCTCTTGCGCAAATGGTTTTGTAACCTGAACAAGTGGTTTTTTAACTAAATACTCATGTACTTTTTTCTGGTCCATGATCCATTCCTTGAAGTCATACTCGGTAAAGCTACCATAGCAGTTTTTTTCACATTTGATTATATGTATTTTAGTATAAATTAAAATTTTACAAGCTAATACAACATGTAGCGTAAAACCAACGTAATTTTAGTTGAACAAAATCCAGTTCGTGGTATGTTTCTGGCAATCAAAAAAATAATAGGAATTCACACATGCCAAAGGCGAGTGATGTTAAAAAAGGTACTGCTATTGACTTCAATGGACGCGTTTTAGTTGTAAAAGATATTGTGCGCTCTGTGCCGCAAGGTCGTGCTGGTGGTAGTTTATACCGTATGCGTTTATACGATGTGGTAACCGGTGGTAAAGTTGACGAAACATTCAAAGACAGTGACATGCTAACGCTGGCTGATTTAACACGCCGTGAAGTAATGCTATCGTACATTGATGGTGACGAGTATGTGTTCATGGATAATGAAGATTACACGCCTTATAACTTAAGCAAAGATGCTATTAGCGAAGAGATTTTATTTGTTAATGAAGAAACACAAGGCGTACACGTAATTGTTATTGATGGCGCGCCAGTAGGGCTTGATTTACCGTCAAGTGTTGAACTTGTTGTTGAAGAAACAGACCCGTCTATTAAAGGCGCGTCTGCCAGTGCTCGCTCAAAACCAGCACGTATGTCGACTGGCTTAAATATTTCTGTGCCAGAGCATATTTCAACAGGTGACCGTATTCGTATTAATACAGTTGAGCATAAATTTATGGGTCGAGCTGAAAAATAACTTGTAATACCAACCTGCATAAATCTTTGATCAATTTAACGAATTAAATTGCACTATAACGTCGTTAAAAGTTTTTTATTTAGAACAACTAGATATAAAAACTTTTGCCTAGTTCTAGCGTGATTTTCTTAACGTTAAATAGACCCCATATATAAGCAGATTGGTATAAATTATAATTTTAAAAGCCGAATCTGTGTTTAGCAGGTTCGGCTTTTTTGTGCGCGCGGGGGATTTGTTGCTTTAAATTTAATCATGTTAGCGTTAGAATAAGCGCCGTATTTTTGAGCAACTTTAAAGGGTAATTTTGTTTATAGTTTTACTAAGCAGTGCATTTATAGCTTTAATGTATTTAGAAGCCATTAAAAAAGGCATGCCAATTAAGCGATGGCTTATTTTAGGCGGTTTACTTGGGCCTGTGGCCTGGTGCTTGTTTAATCTACATTATCGTCGTGCTTTAGTAAGAAATGTAGGTATAAATGCGTGTATATGGCGCCCTTAATTTATCGACGCCACATTTTTATTTTTTCTAATTAAGCTTGGGGCTGCTTTAGTTTGTTGCTGCTTTAAAAATTCAGTAAATTCACTTTTTGATAGTGGCTTAGAATAGTAATAACCTTGTACTGTTTCGCAATTAAGCTTTTTAAGTATATCAATTTGATGAGCTTGTTCTACACCTTCAGCAACTACATGCAAATCAAGGTTATGCGCAATAGTGACTATTGAGTCGACCATATTACGCCCACGTTCGTTGGTCATGTCATCTATAAATGCTTTATCTACTTTAAGTGTATTAAGCGGAAATTGCTTTAAATACGCTAATGATGAATAACCAGTACCAAAATCATCCATTGCTAAATGAATACCTCGGGCACTTAACGAACGCATAATTGCAATGGCTTCTTTAGGGTCGTCCATTACAGTACCTTCTGTTATTTCAAGCTCTAAAAAGTAAGAAGGTAATTCGTTTTTTTGCAAAATAACGTCAATACGAGAAGTTAAATCGGGGAGGCTAAATTGCTTTGCTGATAAGTTGACAGCTACTCGGCCGCTAAATAAACCACTATCTAGCCATTCTTTTACGTCTCTGCAGGCTTTGTTTAATACCACTTCACCAATTTCAATTATTTGGCCCGTTTCCTCGGCTATGGGTATAAACACGCCTGGGCTAATAATGCCTTTTTTGGGTGTAATAAAGCGCACTAATGCTTCCATTCCGGTTAGCTTGCCTGTGCGAATATTCATTTTTGGTTGGTAGTACACTTCAAAATGATCTTCTTTTAAACCAAAGCGCATAAGGTTTTCTATTTGCAGACGTTTAACGGCTTGGCGGTTCATCGTGTCGTTAAAAAATAGGTAGCTATTACCTTTCTTTTTAGCATGATACATCGCGGTATCTGCATTTTTTAGGAGCAGTTCAGGCGTATTACCGTCTTCTGGGAATAATACAATGCCTACACTTGAGGTGATTGCCAGTTCGTGGCCAGCCATTTTAAATGGTGTAGCAATGGCTGCTAAAAACTGTTTTGCCATACGTGTAATTACATGTATGTCGTTAGTGTCAGACATTACAAGAGCAAACTCATCGCCGCCTAAACGATAAAATACATCATTTTCGCGGGTTAGTTTATTTAAGCGCATTGCTAGTTTAGCTAATAAGCTGTCACCTAGTTGATGCCCTAACGAGTCATTTATTTTTTTAAAGTTATCTAAATCGAATACAAGCAAGGCGTGATGCGAGTTGAGCTTTACTAGCTTTTGCAAATCAGTAAAAAATAAATTTCGGTTAGGCAGACTAGTTGTGCGATCTCGATTCGATAAGTTATGTAACTGCGATTCGGCTTTTTTACGCTCTGTTAAATCTGAATAAACAACGACATAATTAGTTATTTGATTTTGATCGTTTTTAATTTCATCTATCGATATTTCTATAGGCAATAAAACACGCTCACTATTACGAAGCTTCACTTCTTGTTGGATATGTTCGCGCTCTTTTACTATTTCAATAATTCTGTTTGTGTAGCTTGGCTCATACCCAGATAGGTTGAAATCTTTTCCTAAGTATTGCTCGCGTACGCCACCAAACAAGGTTAAAAAACTCGGGTTTATATCAACCAGTTTAAAGTTTTTATCGTAAATTGCTAAGGCGTCAGTGAGTGATTCAACACATTTAGCAAAAAGGTTTAAGCGCTCTTCCGTTGATTTTAACTGTGATATATCGCGAACGGTACCTGTCATTCTAAGGGGTGATAAGTTGGCGTCTTTTTCAATTATTTTTCCGCGATCGAGTACCCAATGCCAACGACCAAATGTATCTTTGATTCGGTAGGTGGCTTCAAAAAAAGCAGACTGCTCTGCAAAGTGTACTTTTAACAAGTGCTCAACGTTATTAATATCGTGAGGATGAATAAGGCCTTTGTTTGGCGGAAACCCCATTAAGGTAGTCGAATCCATTAAGTACTTATCGTTAATACGAATAACTTCGCCTGTTTTTATGTTCCAGTCCCAAAGTGTATCGCCGCTACCTTCTACAGTACTTTTAAGGCGTTTTTCCGAAAGACGGAGTTGACGGCGTGAGCGTCTAAGTTTGTGGATTACAAATAACAGGTAGGGCAAAGCAAGCGCTATAATGGCGCTTGCTAGTATAAGTATATTGTCGGAGTTGTAATTAAATGATGACTCAAAGGCAAAAAGCTCAAATGAGTAAGCAAGTACTACAAGCATGCTTAGTTTTATTATTATTTTTATTTTTATCATTTTTTTATTACTTCTAATTTACAAATGATAATTTAAAACAAGCTAAACCTAGTGTCAAAGAGATTGAGAGTAAACGGGCATATTTTGAGATTTATTGACTTTTGCCGAGCTTAAAAGCTCATATCTTGGTCTATTATCATCAAATAGGCTTAGTGCATAAACTTTTAGTTCTTTTAGGGTTAGCGCATTTAAGGCATCTAAAAGTCGTTGTTGCATATGAAATTCATGATCTCTGTTACCAATAGCAAGCCATAACCGTTGTGAGCGTAGGCGCAGGTTTTTATCTTTTTCTGCAATATGAGTACTAAGGCCGTGTTTTTGCTGTTGCCAATCGTTTTCATCAAGTGCATCAATGTTATCAAGGTAGTTTTTAATAAAACGGTTATGTCGATGCAATAAAGCTTTTGCATCAAACTTAGGTGACTGCACATAAAATGCTATACCAGCACGCGTATTAAATGGTGCATAACCTGCGCCTACTAAGTAGCCAAGTTGCTGTGTAGTTCGTAATTCATTAAAGTAATCTTGATTAATTAAATGATTTAACGCCATCATTTTTACTTTTTCGGCCACGCAATCCGTTTGCGCTTGATAGTAAATAACCATTGCATGGTCGTTACAAGGAAGCTCTAGCTCGTAGCGAGTTACTTTTTTAATTTCAAAAAGAGGGCGTCTTAAATCTTCAATTATGGTTGCGTTTTTTAAGTGATTTGCGACCTTTTTTTGAAAGGCTATTGCATCACTTTGCTGCCAGTTACCATGTAAAAATGATTCAACATGTAGTGCTTTAAAAAAGTCTGTTCTGAACTCATTAAATTGCTGAAAACAGGTGTTTTTTAATGCCGATGCAAGCTCCCCAGGTTGTGGGTTCCAAGGCATTATTTTTGCGCCTAAAATGCTAAATAACTCACTGACTGGTTTGTTTTGGTTGCTATTGCGCCAATGCCTTACAAGCTGTTTTTTATATTCAGCAAAGCGTTTTGCACAGATCTCTACATTAAATAAAGCATCTATTAATTGATCAACAAGCTCTAACTGGCTAGATGAAAGCCCCGCGGTATGTAGAGTTAATCCACCTTGATGCGAGGTTAAGTGGTAGCTAAGTCCCGCAAGTTCTGCTGGATAAAATTGCTCGCCCACACTATCCATAAATAAATCTGTAAATAAACGGGTGAGTGCCATATGTTTTACATCTTTTACGGCAAAATCAGAATCCATGGCCAAATAAAAATGGCCTTTAGCAACACGAAATGTGTTGTCTTGTTTAAACCAAAAGTCAAAACCGGGTTCTTTTACTAATAACTCGGGTTTTGTTTGTGGTTTTACGACATCAAATAACACCACTTCTTTTGTTAAATAAGGATTAGCTGTAGGTAGCAGCATTTCGCTCAGCGGCTTATTTATCTCGCTAAGGGCATCAAGCCAACTAGGTGAAATATGTTCTACTTTATATGGTGTGTTGTACCATGCCGTTTTATGTTCAGGCTCTACATCTGGATGTATAAGTACGATGCGCATATTATGTGGCGTTAACCACTGCATGGCCATTTCGTGGGTCGCTTTTTTAAAGCCTTCCATTAAATAGTCGCCTTGCACGTAATTTGCTTCGTCGTAATGCTGCATATTAATGCTTAAATTACTGACCCAATCAATTAAGCGTGATTTTTCTTGGTTATCGAATGCTATTTGTAATAGATTTTTTTTATCTTGATATAAGCGCGGCAATTTTTCGGTGTTATCGTTAATTAAACAAATGTATTCAAACACCATTTCAATAATATCTTCAAAGTATTCAATACCCTCATCGGTAAGCGCTAAGCTAATATTAAAATCTTTGAAGTTGCTGCCATTAATACCACCGCCAGCAGAAAGTGCATTGATCCAGCCTTGTTCTTTTAAAATAGAATAAAGAGAACCCGCGCCTTCATAGCCAAGTAAGTGGGCAATAAAACTTACTGTTTTATGGCGATAAAAGTCGTCAATATTAGGCATAGCAAAACTTATAATAAGTTTTTGCATATGCTTATGTGGCTCAATATGGAGTATTTTTCCTATGTCTTGTTTGCGATAAAGTGGCTCACTGATCTCTGGCTTTTTAAGGTTTTTGTTGCCGTTAATTGCGCCAAAGTAAGTTTGAGTCCAGCTTTGTAGTGTATCTAGTGTTTCGTTTGCGCAAATAACTAAAGTCATCCACTGAGCTTGGTACTGGCTATTAAAAAAGTCACGAAGCTCATCACTAATACATCGCTCTCTGTCAGCTAAGGTTTGTAGGTTTCCTACAGAAAATTTAGCAAATGGATGAGCAGGGTTTACCGTTTCTTTGTGGGCTTGATAAATACGGCGACCGTCGTCTTTTATTTTTAGTTTAAACTCGGCTTCAATTGCGTTACGTTCTTTTTCTGTTTCGGCTGAATTTAAAAGAGGCGCAATAAAAAAGCGGCTAAATTGGGTAAGTGCTTGTTCAAATTCTTGATTGTTAATATCAAAAAAGTAACAGGTATGCTCAGTGCCGGTCCACGCATTGGTGTTGCCGCCAGCTTGCGAAACAAAATTATTAAAACTGCCTGAATCTGGGTATTGGTCAGTGCCTAAAAAAAGCATGTGCTCTAAAAAGTGTGCTAGGCCTTGCCTATCAAGAGGGTCGTCAAAATGTCCGGCGTTAACTGCCATTGATGCTGCCGCTTTTGTAGAATCTTTATCTTGCACTAATAGTACTTTTAGACCATTGTCCAGTGTAAAGGCGCGGTATGCTCTGTTATCATTGCGGCTGATATTCAAATGATGCTCCTGAAACTAAACGTTTACTTGTTAACAACAGATGATGGCTTCAGGAAAGCGAAGTACAGCTTAAAGATTTACCTGAATCTCATGAAAGAACTATTTTAGAAATAAATAGATTTATATTGTTAATATAGCTGACAAACGGGCAAACTGGCTACTGTTTTATATTCTTTAATCGGTTGATTTTTTATGAAAACAATCCTAATAATGCGCCACGGCGAAGCAACACCCATGCAGGCTGATGATGCAGGTAGAAATTTAACCCAAGCAGGGCATGATGAAGCTGAAAAAATGGGCCTTTGGCTCAGTAAAGCACATTACCCTGATGCACTGTTAGTTAGTCCTTACATTCGAGCACAGCAAACAGCTGCAGGTGTGGCTAAAAATAACGTATTTAAATTTAGCGAAACCACGTCTGATATAATTCCCGAAGGCAAACCTCAAATTGCTGCTGACTACATCGAAACACTTATTGCTACTCACCCCCAATGCAATACATGGCTTGTTGTATCACATATGCCTATTGTAAGTTATTTAGTGGACCAATTAAGTCCTGGCAATATGCCCATTTTTAATACGGGTGCTGTTGCTGTTATTAGTTACGATGAGCAAACCCAGCGTAGTAGTTATTTAAGTATAAATGCCCCAGAAAACGTTTAAATATAAATAATTGAGTAAAGTAAAATGACAATAGAACGTTTACAAACAGGTGCGCGCATGAGCCGCATTGTAAAACATAACGGCACTGTGTATTTATGTGGGCAGGTATGCGCCGACGCGCAAAAAGGTATTAAAGAGCAAACTCAAACTATGCTTGATAAAGTAGAAGTATTACTTGATGAAGCGGGAAGTTCAAAAGAACATATGCTTAGCGCGACTATTTATGTAAAGAGCATGGAATACTTTGCTGATATGAATGCAGTATGGGATGCGTGGGTAACCGAGGGTTATGCACCAGCACGTGCCTGCGTAGAAGCTAAAATGGCACGTGATGCACTGCTTGTTGAAATTTCAGTAGTCGCAGCTTTAAAAGAATAATAGCTTTAATGACTCGCTCCCCCGTTGTACTTATCACAGGCTCTAGTCGAGGTATTGGCGCAGCTACTGCACTATATTTTGCAAAGCATGGTTATGATGTTTGCATTAATTATAAAGCTGATTTAGCTAGTGCGATATTGGTGGCAGAAAAAGTAAAGCGATTAGGCGTTGAGGCTGAAGTAATTCAAGGTGACGTATCACTAGAGGCTGACGTTTTAGCTTTATTTATGCATATAGATAAAGTCTTTGGTCGACTTGATGTACTAATAAATAACGCCGGTATTTTAAAACCACAAATGCCTTTGTTAGAAATGAGTGCTGAGCGCATAAACGAAGTTTTGACTACAAATATTACCAGTGCTTTTTTATGTAGTCGTGAAGTAATAAAGCGAATGGGAAATGGCGGTAGTATTGTTAATGTTTCATCGGGGGCCGCTAAAACGGGCTCTCCTAATGAGTACATTGATTATGCAGCATCTAAAGGTGCAATGGACACATTTACTATTGGCTTGGCCAAAGAGGTGGCAAGTAAAGGTATTCGTGTTAACTCGGTTAGACCTGGGCTTATTTACACTGATATGCATAGTGATGGCGGTGAAAAAAATCGAGTCGATCGTCTTAAAAGTAAATTACCCCTTGGCAGAGGCGGTACACCCGATGAAGTTGCTGCAGCAATTTACTTTTTAGCTTCGGAGCACGCTTCTTTTACAACGGGTAGTTTTGTTGATGTAGCCGGCGGTTTGTAAGCTAAAGTAATAAAGCTAGCCAAAACGTAAAGCTAATAACACTTAAGATAGTAGAAAGTACGACAGCCCCAGCAAGAGTAGCTTCATGCTGCTTTATTTGACTCGCAATAAGATAAGCATTTACGCCAACAGGGGACGCACTTAAAAGTACCAATACATTAAGTATTTGCGTGTCTAGCTTAAATACATAGGTGCCTACCAATAAAACTAACGCAGGCAATAAAAATATTTTTAAAATTGATGCTATTAACGCAGGTTGCCAATTTGCTGCTATTTTATAAAAAGCTAAATTAGCACCAAGTACAAATAGCGCACAGGCAATTGCTGGTTTAGCTAATAGCTCCAAACTATTTGCTAAGTCGGTGAACAGTGTTACTCCTAATATGTTTAATATAAGCCCGCATCCAATACTCAGTACTATTGGATTTAACACCATACTTTTTCCAAAGTGCGACCACGAAAATTTATCGCTACTGCCCTTAGCCCCTATTAAAAAAGTAAGTGCAAATAACAATGTGCTATGAAAAGTAATGATCATAAACGCAATGGCTATCATCTCTTTGCCAAGCGATGCAATAACAATAGGAATACCCACTAACACCATATTTGAATAGCTAGAAGCGAGTCCAAAGACGCCGTGTTGTTGGTAATTTTTTAAATACTTTTTATTTAAATAAAAGCGATCAATTAAAATACCCACCCCAAACACGCTCAGAACGGGTATGTAAAAACTCAAAAATGCAAAAAGGCTAATGCTTTGCTGTAAGTTAATTTGCGACATATTTAACAATAAAAAAGCAGGCAAACTAATATAAAAAGTAAATTTACTTAAGCCTGCAATATGCTGCTTTTCGAAAAATTTTAATCGGCAACAGCTATAACCAAACGCCACAATAAAAATGAGCGGAAAAATAATTGAAAAAATATGCACGTAGTTACATCCTAGTAATAGCTAAAGTTAGCGTCTAAATTCATCACTTTGCGGTAAATTAATTAGTATGAGTACAGCGCCTCTACCACCATATTCGAGAGGGGCTTGGTGCATCGCTATTACGTCAGGATGCTGTACTAAGTACTGAGGCACTTTATGCTTTAATACGCCGCCGCCAATACCGTGCACTACACATGCACAATAGTAATGCTGCTTTTTACATTCGTGAATGAGTCCAGCGAGTTCATCTTTAGCAAGTTCTTTATTTAAGCCATGTAAATCTAGCGTCAAATCGGGTGCAAAGTCACCACGGCGAAGCTGTTTAGCTAGGAAGGTATCTTGGCCAGGTTTTACATATTTAACCGTGCCGTGGGTGTCTATATCGGGAATATAAACGTCTGAGAAGAAAAATTCAGATTGAGCCTGCTTTTTTTGCTGGGCAAATTGCTTAGCTTGTGACACCTTAGGCTTTGTATCAAAACGATGAGTATCTTGTTTAAATACTTTGGCGCCTGTGATCGTTTGACGAAATAAGCTTATGTCGTCATTGCTTAGGGACGAATGTGATGGAGTGTCTTTTTTCATAACTATTACCTAAACAAAAAAACGTAAAAACGCAGCGCAAAAGGCGGTACAATACTTAAATGAGGGGCAATTGTAATTTGCCCAGCGCAGATAGGCAATGCAATCGTCTTAAAGACTCAAAACAGTCAGTAAGCTAATACAGGTAAAAATATATGAGCGATTTACAAATAGAAGAAGCAACACTCGAAGAAGCCGTTGCAGAACTGTCAACTTTACATGACTGGTTACGTTGGACTACAAGCCAATTTGCAAGTAGTAGTATATTTTTTGGACACGGTACAGATAACGCATGGGATGAAGCTGTAAGCTTATTACTGCCTGCGCTTAGCTTGCCTGTTGATGCGCCAAAAGAATTAATGCACGCGCGTTTAACAAGCACAGAAAAAAACCGACTTGCGGGTCTTATTGCAGAACGTATTAACGACTGCACACCAGTACCTTACTTAACAAACATTGCATGGTTTGCGGGTATGCCATTTTATGTGGATGAACGTGTACTTATACCTCGCTCACCGTTTGCTGAGCTTATCAGCAACCGCTTTACACCCTGGCTTGAAGAGCCACAATCGGTTAACCGCATATTAGATTTATGTACGGGGTCGGGTTGTATAGCAATTGCACTTGCTCAAGCTTTTGAGGAAGCACAAGTTGATGCGGTAGATATATCGTATGAAGCGCTTGAAGTGACAGACATTAACATTAACGATTACATGTTAAGTGATCGTGTGTTACCCATTCAGTCTGATGTATTTAGCGGTGTACCAGGTCAAAAATACGACCTAATAGTTGCAAACCCACCGTATGTTGATGCAGAAGATATGGCTGACCTGCCACGTGAGTTTCATCATGAACCAGAGCTTGGGCTTGCATCAGGCCACGATGGTTTAGATGTAACCCGTACTATTTTAAGTGAAGCGAGTGAACACCTAACCGATAACGGTTTGTTATTTGTAGAAGTTGGTAACTCTATGGTACATATGGATGCACTTTATCCGGGCGCGCCGTTTGAATGGATTGAATTTGAACAAGGCGGCTTAGGTGTATTTGTAATTAGCAAAAAGCAGCTAGATGAGTATTTTGCAAAATAAGTAAAAAATGAATAGCCAAGCCGTGTGCTTGGCTATTGGTAGTCATTAGGAATGAGGAAAGTTAATGGCAGGTAATAGCATTGGACAGTTATTTAAAGTGTCCACCTTTGGTGAGAGCCACGGCGTTGCATTAGGCGGCGTTGTTGATGGTACTCCCGCAGGTCTTGAAATCACAGAGGCCGACTTACAAATTGATTTAGATCGCCGAAAACCAGGCCAAAGCCGTTATACAACGCAGCGCCGTGAAAGCGATCAAATAAAAATATTAGCAGGCGTTTTTGAAGGTAAAACCACAGGTACCAGCATTGGTTTATTGATTGAAAATACCGATCAACGCTCGCAAGATTACGGCAAAATTAAAGATGTATTTCGCCCAGGTCATGGCGATTACACGTATTGGCATAAGTACGGCTTGCGCGACTATCGCGGTGGCGGTCGTTCATCTGCACGCGAAACCGCAATACGCGTAGCGGCAGGTGCTATTGCTAAAAAATACTTAAAGCAATTTCATGGTATTGAAGTTAAAGCATGTTTAAGCCAGCTAGGTCCTATTAAGGCGGAAACGTTTGATTGGGACGAAGTTGAAAATAACTTATTCTTCTTCCCTGATGCAAGTAAGCTTGAAGCGCTTGACGAATATATGCGTGACCTTAAAAAGCAAGGTGACTCAGTTGGCGCTAAAGTAAAAGTAGTGGCAAGCAACGTACCAGTAGGTCTTGGTGAGCCAGTATTTGACCGCCTTGACGCTGAACTTGCACACTCATTAATGAGTATTAATGCAGTTAAAGGCGTGGAAATTGGTGATGGCTTTGATGTAGTTGAGCAAAAAGGCTCTGAGCATCGCGACGAGCTAACCCCTGAAGGTTTTACATCAAACCATGCAGGTGGCGTACTTGCGGGTATTTCGACAGGGCAAGATATTATTGCTTCTATTGCGCTAAAACCAACGTCGAGCATTACCATCCCAGGTAACAGCATTAATACAAGCAACGAAGCGGTAGAGATGATCACCAAAGGTCGTCACGATCCGTGTGTGGGTATTCGTGCAATCCCGATTGCGGAGGCAATGATGGCTATTACCTTAATGGACCACTTACTGCGTCAACGCGGACAAAATCCGCATGTAAATCACGAACACGGGCCAATTAATGGCTCTGTGTAAGTATTTATAATTATAAAAAAACGCGGATTACCGCGTTTTTTTATGTCTGTAATTTAGTTTAAAGCCTTTCAGGAGTTGTTCAAGTAGGCCCTATATACTGCAAGAAGGAGGGTAGTAATCATGAACGATAATATTAATGAACACTCACAAATAAAAGCCCAAGCTGCAATAGCCCGCTTAGAGCGATTCAGTAAGTTAACTGATAGCAGCATTGGCATTCCTTTTACTAAATTTAATATAGGTTTGGAGGCTGTGATTGGTTTAATTCCCGTTATAGGTGATGCCGCAGGGCTAATTTTATCAAGTTATGTGCTGATAGAAGCCCAGCGTTTAGGTGTGAGTAAACGTATAAAAACTAAGATGATTATCAATATGCTCATAGATTTTGTGGGCGGTTTAGTACCATTTTTTGGTGATATTTTTGATGCCTTTTTTAAAGCTAACACGCGTAATACACAACTATTAAAAAAGCATTTAAACAAGCATTTAAACAAGCAGTTAAGTGAGTAATTAATAGCTTTAAGTAACAGTTAGCAAAGAGACTTTAAACAAAATGTTGTTGGTTGTTAAATCACCTAGTAAGGTAGGAGCGTCTATTCACTTTGGTATCTACAATATGCAATTATTTATCGGTAATAAAAACTACTCTAGCTGGTCATTACGCGCATGGTATTTAATGAGTAAATTTGATGTTGAGTTTAGTGAAACCCAGCTGGTACTCGACACCCCCGACTTTTACAATGAACTAAAAAAGACCTTTGCTTTGCAAAAAGTCCCAGCGTTAATTGATGGCGATTTACAGGTATGGGATTCGCTAGCAATTTGTGAATATATTAACGATGCTTACTTATCAGGCGCTGCATGGCCAAAATATATTACCCAAAGAGCTAAAGCGCGTGCACTAAGCGCTGAAATGCATTCAGGCTTTATGGCACTGCGCAGTGAAATGCCAATGAATATAAGAGCAACCCGTAAAGTAGACCTATCGAGCGAAGCACTAAAAGACATAGGCCGTATAGACGAGATATTTGCACAGCAACAAGATGTGTTTCCAAATGAGTGGTTTTTTGGTGACTTTAATATTGCTGATGCCATGTATGTGCCTGTTGTACTGCGCTTAAAAACCTATCAAATTACGTTATCGCCAGAGGCGCAGCAATATTGTGATTTTGTGATGCGCTGCCCAGTATTGCAAGCATGGATCACTCAGGCATTAACCGAGACCGATATTGTAGAGTGTGATGAAGCAGGAACGCCTGTATAATTATTGTTTTCTTATATGGCATGTTTTATACCTTAAAATCATAAGTTTAAACTAGGCAGCTCATGTATCTAAATCACCCAAGGTATGGCAATACACCAATAACTACCAATACCCCAGTGACAATAGAGGCGATAGAGAATGCGCACTGGCGTTACTCGAGCCTTAAATACTTCCCTAATACGGTAATATTGGCTGATATAAAAAAGCAAAACTATGCCATTTATCCTCGGGCACTTTATGTTGATATTGAAGAGAAGTGCGGGACTTGCTCTAAGGCATTTATTTTTTTTGCTCAAGAGCAGCAATATTGGTTTGAAACATTAAGATTTTGGGTCGATTCACACTGTACTCATTGCTTTGAATGCCGTAGACATGCCAGATATATACTAACTCTACGTAAACGGTACGATATGTTAACTAGCTTAGCCAATAAAACCTCAAGTGAAAAAACACAGCGTAAAGAACTTGCCAATACGCTTTACTGTTTAGGTATTATTAAAAATATCAATAAAGTGAAAGATTAATCCGCTTATATTTTACTATCACGCCTTATTTTTACTTTAGTTGTAAAAGTCCGTACAATTCGTATCGTTTTTAGTGCGCTAATATGGCGCTGTAACCGAGACGAATTAATCAATTTTTATGCATCAAATAGCTGATCTAATTTCAATTTTTGAGCGCACTTTTTATCAAAGTCACAATACACGACTGATAAAAGGCGATTGTGAGCCTGTGTATTTACCAGCAACAGAGCAGGTGCCATATCACCAAGTTGTATTTGCGCATGGTTTTTATGCCAGTGCATTACATGAAATAGCACACTGGCTGGTGGCCGGTGATGCACGTCGGTTATTAGAAGATTACGGCTATTGGTACTGCCCTGATGGGCGCGACAAACAAAAACAAGCTGAGTTTGAAAAGGTAGAAATAAAGCCTCAGGCGATAGAGTGGTTATTAAGCACTGCAGCAGGGTTTAATTTTAATGTGTCGGTGGATAACTTAAACGGCGAACAAACGTGTCGGTTTGATTTTCAGCAGCGCGTACATGCACGGGTATTATCGCTAATCGAAAATGGCTTTAACTCTCGTACAGAGTCACTTTTAAAAGCACTGTCTGATTTTTACAATACACCGTGGCCATTAACAGTGCAGCAATTTAATTGGCAATATCCGAAGGAGCTTTGTAATGGCGTTTAAATTAGGTTTAATTGTAAACCCAGTAGCGGGTTTAGGCGGAACAGTTGCTTTAAAAGGCAGTGATGGCGCACACACAGCCGCTAAAGCAATCGAATTAGGTGCAGAACCCAAAGCAAATAGTCGTACAAAAGCAGCGCTTGAAGTGCTATTGCCTTATAAAGAGCGCTTAACCATTTACACCGTTAACGGTGACATGGGTGAGCAAACAGCAAAAGCCTTGGGCTTTAATGTAGAGGTTGTATATAACACTGCAGCAATAACAACCCCAGATGACACAGAACAAGCAGCAAAAGTACTTAAAGACTTTGGTGTTGATTTAGTTTTATTTGCTGGAGGCGATGGTACAGCGCGTAATATTTGTCATGCAATCGAAGATACCATTCCCGTACTTGGTATTCCTGCAGGCTGTAAAATTCACTCTGGTGTGTACGCTATTACACCAAAAGCTGCAGGGCGCGTAGTCGAAATGCTGGTTAAGGGTGAGTTAGTTACCTTAGCCGATGCAGATGTAATGGATATAGATGAAGATGCTTTCAGGCAAGGCACAGTAAAAGCAAAGCGCTACGGCGAAATGCAAACACCTAGCGAAGTACGCTATATGCAAGCGGTTAAAAATGGCGGTAAAGAAACCGACGAGCTCGTACTTGCCGACATTGCTGCGCATGTTGTATCGCAAATGGATGAAGACACATTTTATATAATGGGTAGCGGCTCAACGGTTGAAGCCATCATGGAAGAGATGGGACTTGAGAATACGTTGCTTGGCGTTGATTTAATAAAAGATCAAACCTTAGTTGCTCAAGATTTAACGGCTAAGCAATTACTTGAGCTTACACATGATCAAAGTACTAAGTTAGTCATTACGCTCATTGGCGGGCAAGGGCATATTTTTGGCCGTGGTAATCAGCAATTGAGCCCTGCGCTTATACGTGCAATTGGCAAAGAAAACATTATTGTAGTAGCAACAAAAACAAAACTACAAGCGCTTAATAGCCGCCCCCTTATTTGTGACACCGGCGATGGCGAATTAGATGATGAATTAACGGGTTATATTAAAGTAACCACCGGATTTAACGACCATATTATGTATGCAGTAGGGCACCAAAACCTTGAAAATACAGGTGCTTTGCAAAACCAGGAGATTAATAAATGAGTTTAGTGAACTATATCGATGCAGCCCAGCAGTACTTCGATGATTTAGTAATAAAAGCAACTGACGATGAGTTATTTGCAGGCGGCTATTTACGAGGTCATTTTGATCTTGCAGTTGGTTATGCCGAAGTAGAAAAGCTGACAATCAGTATAGATGAACTAAACGAAACTGTAGAGCAGAGCTTAGTTAAAGCGTATCGTAATGGTGAGCTTAACGAAGAAGATAAGACATTAGTTGCACGCTTGTGGGAAGAAGTTAAAGCCCTCGCTTAAAAGTAAGTGATACAAAAAACACGATTTGTTTATCACTATCGTGTTTTTTTGTGCCCAAAACTTTCAAAGCTGATTTTTATGTTAATTTACTGTTTTGTTTTTATGCGATATTGTTACTAAAAATAAATTTTAGGAACGATAAGAATGAATAATAATCAAGACGCTTTACCTTCAGGGGTTGTTGCGCGTTTTTTAAATTTTGTTGAGCGGGTTGGCAATAAGCTTCCAGATCCAGCCGTAATATTTCTGTTTGCAATGTTATTAATTTGGTTTTTGTCGTGGTGGTTTTCAGGCGTAAGCTTTGATGCAATAGATCCACGTACCGGTGAAGCGATTATTATTAATAATATGCTGGCAAGTGATTCGCTCGCTACTTTTTTATCCTCTATGGTAAAAACTTTTACTGGCTTTGCTCCCTTAGGTGTGGTGTTAGTAGCTATGTTAGGTGTCGGTGTTGCAGAGCATTCGGGCTTTATTAATACCGGTCTTAAGTTAATGCTTAAAGTTACTCCTAAAAAGCTATTAACGCCTTCAATCATTTTAGTGGCCATTGTGAGCCATACCGCTACTGACGCAGGTTATGTATTAGTTATTCCACTTGCAGGTGTTATATTTTATGCTGCAGGACGCCATCCGCTTGCGGGTATTGCAGCTGCCTTTGCAGGAGTCAGTGGTGGTTTTGGGGCTAACTTTATTCCATCGGGTATCGACCCATTACTACAAAGCTTTACCCAAAGTGCGGCGCAAATAATTAATCCTGCAATAACAATTAACCCGTTAAATAACTGGGCATTTGCTTCAGCATCTAGCTTATTTATTGTGGCATTAGGCTGGTACATTACCGATAAAATTATTGAACCACGTTTACAAAAAACAGCAGTTGATGGTGCTAAAGAGGATTTACCTGTATTTGAAGATGCACGTAGTGATGAAAAACGTGCCTTTTATATAGCCAGTACCGTGATGATTGCAGGACTTGCGTTATTAGCATTTGTCTCTGCTCCAGACGATTCTGCAATGCGCAGTAGTGATGGATCCCTTACTAATTTTAGCTCTCCTTTAATGCAATCAATTGTACCACTAATATTTTTACTTTTTTGGATCCCAGGCACTGTATATGGTTTTACGGTAGGTACCTTTAAAACTTCAAAAGATATGATTGATGCAATGAGTAAAGCGATGAGCGGCATGGCATATTATATAGTCATGGCGTTTTTCTGTTCGCTATTTATTGCTGCATTTAGTAAATCAAATTTAGGTGCACTGCTCGCAATTGAAGGTGCGCAGTTATTAAAGGCGATGGAATTGCCAAGTGCAGTAACGGTTGTAGGAATTATCTTTTTAACCGGCTTTGTTAACTTGTTTGTAGGTTCAAGTTCAGCAAAATGGGCGTTACTTGGCCCCATTTTTGTACCGATGTTAATGCAACTTGGTATTTCGCCAGACTTAACTCAAGCCGCTTATCGTGTAGGTGACTCAAGCTCTAATATTATTACACCGTTAATGCCATACTTCCCATTGGTGGTGGTGTACTGTCAAAAGTATGTCAAAGGCACCGGTATAGGCACTTTAATTGCTATTATGCTGCCGTACTCAATCGCCTTTATGATTGGCTGGAGTATTTTCTTGCTAGGTTATTGGGCACTTGGTATTCCTTTAGGTTTAGATGCTAGCTACATTTATCCAGCATTGCCTTAACCTAAACCTTTAAAAACCTCACTCACTTGAGTGAGGTTTTTAAATAAAAGTCCTGTAATGTAAAAGTAAGTCTAAGTTACCTTTCTAAATCTCTCACTATATAGCCAAATAAGCTGGCCTCTCCAACAATATACACATAATCATTTTTGTTGTTCATTATTGTAGACTTATCGTCATACCACCTAAAATGATGAATCTTATTCGTTTTAGGGTCTTTGAAGTATAAACGAGTACAGCTATCTTCATACTCAGTGCCACACTCTTGTACATCGGTCAGGATGTATTCTTTATACCAATAGTCGCCTTGCGTGTAGTAAGCCCATAATTTAATAGGATCAGAGATAAAAATATAGAGTATTCCATAGATTAATAAAGGGGATAATGGGTACATGAAAATGGATGCTAATTTTATTTTAGTATCTGAGAAATTATATTTAAGTGATTCTCTATATTTACTGCAGCGTTTATATTTATTGAAAATAAGTATATTTAAATAGATAAATAGTGCACAACAGATAATAGGGAGGGTTATAAAGAAAACAACGCCGTATAGTTCATTTGAGATGAATGGTGGATCTGTAAAGTCCATTAAAATAGGTATAGTGATGCATAATAAAATGGGGAGTACTATTGCTACAAAGAGCAAGTTGTCGTAAATCTTTTTCAATTTTTAATTCGTCCGTGAACTATAGCCTTTGTCTAGTTTACAGAATTTTTGTTATTTTAAAAATCAGAGAAATGTATTTATAGGCATTAAGCAACCCGAACTCAGGCTAAAAAAACTATCTCAAGCCGCTATTGAATTGACGCGAAAGTTTACTTTGTTTTCACTGTAGCAGCAGCTTAAAAACAAAAAAACCTTGTCACTTTCGTGGCAAGGTTTTTTTATTAAAGAGTCGTTGCTTATTTAGCTGTGAAGCTTACAGGGCGACGTTCTTTACGAGGACCAGTACGCTTATCACCGCGTTGGCTATCGTCTTTATCTTTACTAAAGGTGCGCTTTTTGTCACCAGCTGGACGCTCAGAGCGTTCTGCACGTGGCTCAGCAGGGCCTTGATCTTGTGTAATTGTTAAGCCCATAGGACGTTTACAAATAAACACTTTTTGGAAATGATCAAGTACATCTTTAGGCATGTTTTGCGGTAATTGAACCGTACTGTGATTGTCGTGTAAACGAATATCACCAATAAACTTGCTTGAGATGTCAGCTTCGTTAGCGATAGCGCCAACAATGTTCTTAACCTGAACACCGTGTTCACGACCTACTTCGATACGGTAAGTATCCATAGGGCCTGCATCACGGCTGTTACGTTCGCGAGGTTTACGCTCAGCGCGTTCACCACCACGTTCGCCGCCACGTTCGTTACGACGTCCACGGTCACCACCGCGATCATTGCGGTCGTTACTACGTGGGTTGCGATCGTTACGCTCGTTACGTTCACGAGGTTGAATCTTAACTTCTTCAACTTTAATTGGAGACTGTTGCTGTGCTAAACACAGTAACGCACCCGCTAAGCTTTCAAGAGGAAGTTCAAGTTTTTCAGCCATGTTAGTAGCTATCTCGTTAAAGAATGTAATATCTTTGTTTTCAAGCGCAATAGTTAATTTTGCTTGTAACGCTTCAATACGTTTTTCTTCAACGATTTTTGCAGTTGGTAATTCAACTTGTGCAATTTCAGACTTCGTATGACGAATGATATTTTTAAGTAAATAACGTTCGTTATGTTTTACGAATAAAATTGCTTTACCAGTACGACCAGCACGACCTGTACGGCCGATACGGTGAACGTAGGCTTCAGAATCTTGTGGGATATCGTAGTTGATAACTAAGCTTAAGCGGTCAACATCTAGACCACGAGCAGCAACGTCTGTTGCAATAACAACATTTAGCATGCCGCTTTTTAAGCGTTCTACAGTGCGTTCACGTGCTTGCTGGTTCATATCACCATTAAGTGGAGCAGCAGAGAAACCTTCGCGCTCTAATAACTCAGCAAGTTGTACTGTATCGTTACGCGTACGTACGAAAACAATAGCACCTTCATACTGTTCAGCTTCTAAGAAGCGAACAATAGCTTTATTTTTATGTACGCTTGCATTCCAAAACACTTGCTCAACAGATGATACTGTAGAGTTACGCGCAGAAATATGAACCTGTTCAGGATTGTTCATATACTTGCTGCTGATGTTTTGAATTTGCTTAGGCATAGTCGCAGAGAAAAGACATGTTTGCTTTTCGCGCGGTGTTTTTTCCATGATGCTTTCTACATCATCGATAAAGCCCATACGTAACATTTCATCGGCTTCATCAAGTACAAGTGCTTGTAGAGCATCAAACTTGATAGTGCCACGGTTAATGTGATCGATTAAACGACCTGGAGTTGCAACAATAACCTGAGCGCCACGACGAAGTGCGCTTAATTGGATACTGTAGCTTTGGCCACCATATAGTGCCAATACTTCAATACCACGAACATGTTTAGCATATTGTTCGAATGCCTCAGCAACTTGGATCGCAAGCTCACGTGTTGGTGTGAGTACAAGGATCTGTGGCTGTTTCACAGACGGGTCAATATTATTTAGTAATGGCAGTGCAAATGCTGCGGTTTTACCTGTACCCGTTTGAGCTAGTCCCAGTACGTCCTTTCTTTCTAGCAATAACGGTATACATTGAGCTTGGATTTCAGATGGTGTCTTGTAACCCAACTCTTCAACTGCCTTCAAAATTGCAGGAGAAAGATTTAGAGATTCAAACGTGACTGGTTCTGACATTAATACGCCTCAACGAATTTAAAGAGGCGCGCATTATATAGGATTCGCGAGGCAAATGCTTGTATAAATTGAAACTAATTTGTATGTGTTTGATGTTGGTCGAAATTTAACCAGCTCAATGTAGGGTTTATTAAGCTGGTTAACATATTTAATACAAAGCTTATTTATACAAGCCTAGGTTTTCTTTTGCGTAAGCTTCAAATTCTGTAAATCCACCAATGTGATTTTGGTCTACAAAAATTTGTGGAACAGTAGGGCAAGGCTTACCCGCTGACTTTTCAAGGTCGGCTTTACTAATGCCCTCTTTAATTATGTCGATGTAACGAAATTTAAAGTCATCACGTTCATTTGATAATTGCTCAGCAACATCTTTCGCACGAACACAAAATGGACAACCTTCACGGCCAAAAATTACGGTTAACATAGCTTTCTCCTCAATTTGATTAATATCAGTTTAAATGAATGGAAAATTATTTAAAGAGAAAAAAATCGATTGCACCATTCTAATAAAAGCATAAATCATATTATGCATAGCAATATGATTTGCAAAATGCGAATGAAAAACCAGAGCCCTGTTTGTCTAATACTTAAGTCTATGAATGCAAGTGTGTTTATAAGAATTAATTTATGGCACATAACTTGATGATGTAGAGCTATACATTGGGTTAACGAGAATGCTTTATGAATATTAATAGTCACGTTTTAGAAATTATCCAAGGGGTAATAGGTAAATATTGTGAAACCCAAAGTCAAAAATTCTCTATTACCTTAATCAACAAGTTGCAATGTAACTACGTCTGTTTGCAAATTCCGCCAGAGCAAATGATTGCACAATGCGAGGCGTTTCTTACTCCGGCGCTAGCAGCAGTAAAGCAGTGCTTTTTACTTAACCTCGAAGCAAATATTCAGGGAGTTAGTATTCACTATCAGATTGATGATTCTGAACAAGTAAACACGTTGGATTTTCACGGGCTCTTAGCAACTAAAGAGTCTGTTAGTTTAGCGCTTGATGTTAGACAAAATGTAGACGTTTTAACTGATTGCGAAGCGTTACTCAAAAGCTGTTTAAAAATGTCAGCTAATACTCACGATCGTTTTGGTTTAAATTTTAAATTATTTAATAGCACGCTTAGAGAGTCTGCACAGCTAGAGGATTTACGCCATCTTAGTGGTAACGCATTAATTGATAAATTAAATAGTGACAGCTTAAATACACACATAAAGTTGTGCTCTATTAACGACATTTACGAGCTGAGCCAAGCTCATAAACTATCTAAAAAAATATTAGGCTGGCCATTTTTTGATACCGACTTAATTACTATTTTAACAACATTTCACACACAAACACGTTTATCGGTATTAGTAGCAGACGACAGCTTACCGAGCCAAATTGCTACAAAAGTAATGCTTGAAATGCTGGGCTGCTTAGTAACGTGTGCAGAAAATGGTGCCAGTGCATTAACACTTGCTCAAAATGAACCATTTGACTTGCTACTTTTAGATGAGCGTATGCCAGGAATGTTTGGTAGCGATGTGGCGCAGCAATTAGTTAGGCAAAATACACCTAATAACAATACTCCTAAAGTTATTTTAACGGGGTTAACAGGCGATGAGCAAATAGCTGAGTTGTTTGATAAAGGAATTACTCACTATTTACAGAAGCCAGTGACAAAAGCGGTACTTGAGAAATTTATTAAACCTTGGCAGTTAGCCTCTTAAATTGATTAATAAGGAGAGAGTTATGGATGATTTCTCTAAGACAGCACCTATTTTAATTGGTTTTCAAAACAATTACTTTTTGCCAAAAGGCATTTTGTATGACGAGGTTGAAGAGTCATCAAGAATTACTGGCGTGGGGGAAAATACACTCTATTTATTGACCTTCTGCGCAGAGCAATTTGCTTTAGTTATTAATACACCCATTCACTTTACGCAAAACTATAGCGAGCTTAAAAATCCGATTGGTATATTAAAAGTCATTGCGGTGGGGGCATTTAAAGCAGGTTCGTACGGTGCTCAAACCATTAAGCAGCTAGACCTTTTTAGTAATATTATAGAGGTGGTATTTGGGAAAAGAAATTTAAATGCTTTTACACATATAGGTTTAGCCGAAAACATCAAAAAACATGCGACCACTAATATAATTTTAGCGGGTACTGTGTCTTCTATCTGTATTGATTCAACTGTGCGCACTGCTGTTGCACTTGGTTCTAATGCCACTATTTTAAGTGACTGCACACCGAGATGCACTCCTTTTGAACAAGCATTCTACCGTGAAAAGGTTTCCCTTCTTTATGCACGAGTTTGTCAGAGTAATACTTTTATAAAGTATTGGAGAGATCATGAATAATAATGATGAGCTACAAGTTCAAATCCAATATGCACTAGTTGAAAAACTTTCCAATAGTAATCGACGTCAAGCAAAGCTATTAGCTATTTTAGATGAGTGTATTTTTGAGTGTGATAAACATTTGAATTTTACTTATATTAATGAAGCTTGGGAGAAGAAGTTAGGTTACTCAACCGATTCATTAATTGGCTCCAATATTACTAAGTTAATGAATTGCGATGATATTATGCATTTTGTCGCATACAGCTGTTGTTTACTAGAAGGGAAGCAGGCTCCCAGTGTAGAAATACAAATTAAAAGCAGCATCGGGCTCATGAACTGGTTTGAGTTAAGGTTAGTTTATGATGAAAAAAGCGGCTTTATAGGCTCGTTCTATGACATTCAACGTCATAAAGATTCTCAATTTTTGCTAACGCAACAGCAAAAATATGTTAAACGCTTATCGCTTGTTGCGAGCCATACAAATAACTTAGTGATTATTACAGATAAGTTTGGTGTGATTGAGTGGGTTAACAATAGTTTTGAAGTACTTACAGGTTACACCTGTGATGAGGTTATAGGCACTAGCCCAGGTCAATTGCTACAAGGGCCAAAAACATGTGAAAAAAGTCGTAAGGTTATGTCTCACGCTGTAAAAAATGGGCTTCCTTTTCAAGTTGAAACCACAAATTATGATAAGAATGGTAACGTTTATTGGGTTGCTATTGATGCAAACCCAGTGCGAGATGATGAAGGTAAAGTAAAGCATTTTATCGCTATAGAAACTAATATTACGCAGCGAGTTAAAGCTGAACAAGCAATGGCAGAGATAGAATATAACTACCACTCTGTCGTCGATAATATTCCTGATATTGTTTTACGCCTTGATACATTTGGCAATTTATTATTTATAAATCAAGCATGGCAACGCGTCTTACACAGCAATGTAGATGAGAGCCTTGGCTTACCTATAATTAAGTTTATAGCAAAAGAAGATGTAGAAAAAATTTGTAGCACTTTGCTTGATTATAAACAAGGTAAGCGTGATATACGTCGCTTTGATATACGTTTGATTAATGCACAAGGCATAAATAATTGGGTTGAAATGACACTTACTCCCATTGTGGGTGGCTACGAAAGCGATTTGTTATCTATTGCCGCAACACTTGTTGATATACAAGAACGTATTGAAAGCGAGCAAATATTGCTTGAAGCTAAACATCAGGCAGAAACATTAGCTGAGTCTAAAAGCCGATTTATGGCAAATATTAGCCATGAAATTCGCACGCCATTAAATGCCGTTATTGGCTCTGCAGATATTTTGCATCATACCGGTTTAACTTCTGAGCAAATGCGTTACACGCAAATGATTAAAACAAGCTCTGATGCATTACTGAGTGTATTGGACGATGTATTAACGTATTCGCGTTTTGAAGCACAAGCTATAACACTCGATAATCAGCCATTTAGTATTGATACGTGTATTGAAGAAGCAATAGATATTATTACCCAAAGTGCTTTGCAAAAAGGGCTTGAGGTTGTTTTTGATTTTTATCCTGATGTCCCCGCTCAAGTAATTGGTGATCATGCACGTATAAGGCAAATAGCCATTAATTTATTAGCCAATGCGATTAAGTTTACTCAACAAGGCGTAATAACGGTGACCGTTAGATGTACTTACATTGGAGCCAATAATTTAAATCTTCATTTATCAGTAAAAGACACTGGAATGGGAATCGCAAAAAATAAAATAGAAAGTATGTTTATGCCTTTTATTCAATCAGATAATTCAATTACCCGAAAACATGGTGGTAGTGGCTTAGGCCTTGCGATATGTAAGCAAATTTGTGATGTAGTAGGGGGAGATATTTCGGTTAACTCTGAGCTCAATAAAGGGAGTGAGTTTATCGTTAATTACCCGTTAAAAATAGACACAACAGACTCAATATTGCGAGAGGGGTTTGCAGCACGAAGTAAAAAGCCAAGAGTATGGATTGTAGGACATAATCAAATTTTAAAAACCGCGTTGGAGCACACACTCACTCGGTTTTCTATCGCTTTTGAGCACTATGAAATATGTCCAGATATCCCTGAGTATGATAGTTTTCCTGATGCAATTGTATTAACTGATCCTCCAATGCTAGCCCAAACACGCGAGTGTATAAATACATATAACTCCCTTAATTCACCATGTTTACTTATCTTAGACTTACTAGGTGAAAGCTTATTACCGCAAAATCTTAACGACAGAGAGCTTAGGTTAAATGGCCCTTTTAAAGTATCGCATGTACCGCGAGCAATTAGTTTATTGGAAGAGCAGTTATTTCATTTAGATATTATATTTACTAATCGTGAACAAAAAGAAGCCTTAGAAAGCTCTTCAGGGTTAGCTCAGTTGAATGGGACCAATGTATTGGTTGCTGAAGATAATACTAATAATCAAATAGTAATAAGACAGTTTTTAGAGCAAAAAGGTTGTCGGGTATATATTGCTAGCGATGGTCAAGAGGCAATATTAAAGGCGCAAAGAGATGAAATTGATATTATTTTTATGGATATCCAAATGCCAATACTAGATGGGATCTCTGCAACCAAAGCAATCAGAAAGTTAGGTATAGCCACTCCTATAATAGCGCTCACAGCAAATGCAATTCATGGTGATAAAGAGCGATTTATTGAAGCGGGGATGAATGATTATTTAGCTAAACCAATTGTAAGTGAAACACTTTATTTATTGCTTGATAAATATGCACCAAAGCAGGCTATTGAATCTAAGCATTTAAAGCTTACTCGTTTAGTGCAAGTGTGGGAAAAGCTGAGTTGAGCAATTGAAGAGCAATATAAAAAGTGGGTTTGTGTTGCATAAAACTTGATAAACGAAGAAATTAACCTAGTATTTTAGGAGTAAGTTAAATTTATTTTTTAGTATTTAATGAGTGTTTTTATTATAGTTTTTCAATTTGATTCGCAAATTGCAATTCAAAATAAAAATACAACGTTACGAATTGTTTTTGGATTCTAAATTACATTTTTAATTTTTTTAATACTTTGATTTTGTTGTTTATTTTATCTTTCGTTTGTTTTTGTTTAGTTGGCACGGCTTTCGCAACATATTAAATATCAAATCAAGACAATTTAGTTAAATTTTTAAGAGGTGCAATATGCAAACAAATACAAAAGCCAAACAACAACCTAAAAGTAATAATTGGGTACTTACACCTGAAATCATGGTTTTGTCTATTTTGCTTGTAGCTACCTTAGTAATAGGTATTACAGTTCTGCGCGGTAGCGATTCTGTAGAGCCGTTAACGGACATACAGCCGATTACTTTTACACAAGCTGATGTTGAAAATGCACAGTCGATGAGTAATACGTTTGACTCGCAAAATACTAACTATGCACAACATGTAACAGCCCCTAAAAACGAAAATAACGACACTCTTTCAAACTAGAGACTTTTGCGCAGGTAACTATTTATTGTTGCCTGCGTTTTTTTATGTTTCCTGCCACCGTTTTAACTTTTTATCCCTAGCTTTAAAATTACGTGTACGCTTTTTAATTCAAGCTGTGCGTAACCAAATTAGTTTTATCCAGCCTTTCTTTATACTCATCTTCAATTACTAATCCTTACTTTTAGCCAACAATTATTAACTGGTTTCTCTGTGCTGTTTGGGCTTGAGTAAGCTCTCATTTATTAATTTAGGTGCATTGCAAATTGAATTGCAAAATGCAAATAAAATGGAAAAATTTAAATACTCAAATAACTAAACTTAACCTTTTGAATTTGCTGTTTTTATTTTTGTTTTATTCACTTTCTAAATGGTCTGTAACTTGCTCTTGATTACATAAGTCACTAAGAGTGAAAATCGGAGCAAAACATGAATGCATTTAAGTACCTAGAAGCAGAAAGCCCAGTCAATCTCGCAAGATGGCATGAGTTAGAGAGAATCATGTCGGATGCAATGCAAAATAATTATTTTAAAATGGTTTATCAACCGCTTGTATCATTAGGAACGGGAAAGTTGGTCGGCTTTGAATCGCTAGTAAGGTGCCAATCACCCCGCTTTGGTATTGTAGGCCCTGATGAGTTTATCCCTCATGTAGAGCAATCGGGAATGATTTTAGAATTAGGTGACTGGATTTTTGAGCAATGTTTGTCTGATTTAAAACAGATGCGACATTTTGGTATGACAGATATTGCTGTTTCTTTAAATATTTCACCGGTACAAATTTTAGATGGTGATGTGTTTTCAAAAGTAATGGCTTTGCTAGAAAAGCACCAAATACCACCACAAGCCATTAAAGTTGAATTAACGGAAACAGCGCTAATTCATAGTCCTGATAAAATAGCTAAGGCGTTTGAAAACTTCCATAAAGAAGGCGTAAAGGTGTGGATTGATGATTTTGGCACTGGGTACGCGTCTTTAGGTCTACTTCGTCAATTTGATATCGATGGTTTAAAAATTGATCGCAGTTTTGTAAGTGGTATTGCAACTAATAACGAAGACTTTACGTTATGTAGCGCAATTATTGCGATGGCTCAACGATTGGGCTTACAAACTGTAGCAGAAGGCATTGAAGAGAATGAGCAATTACAAATATTAGAACAACTTGGTTGTGATATTGCTCAGGGGTACTTGCTCGATAAGCCGCAAACATTAACAAAAAGTATTGATACCTGGGCTCTGTAATTGTTTATATTCATTTTGATTTGCAAAATGCAAAAAACAAATTACTCTTAAACTACAATTCTTACATTTTATTAGTGTACGAAGCTTTAACTTACACAAAGGTTATCTATGCCTATATCAGAGCAGTTTATCGATAAAAGTATTACGGAGCTAAATGTTTTAATTCAACTTGAAAAGGATGTTGGAATAAGCGTTTTAGCTCGATTAGTAAACTTATTTATCGATGAATTAGTTACTATGGCTAACCAATTAGATACGGCAATTAATAATGCAGATATTATAAAAATTAGAGAAATAATGCATGTTTTGAAAAACTCGGCTGCCTTATATGGAGCCGCTCCTTTAGCTGCATTGGCAACACAGTTACACGATTCACCACCACCAACCACAGAAGAAAATTTGCACGCAGCGCTTGTTATTAAGCATAACTTGGATAAAACCAGAGATGCATATCAAATAATGAGTAAGAGTATAGCTATCTAGGAGAAAGCCGTGTCAGATATAATGGGTAAAGGCCTTGTTTATATTGTTGAAGATAGCATCGCAAGTGGTGCTTTGTACGCCAGTCAGCTAGAGCAAGTAGGTTTTGAATGTAAGCATTTCGCAGATGGATATTCTGCTTTGGTCGGTATTAAAGAAAAAATGCCTGCGGTGATAGTACAAGATGTATGCTTGCCTGATATAAGTGGGCTTGAAGTTTTACAATTTGTAAATAAACAAAAAAATCCTGCTAATGTAGTCATGATCACCTCAAATAGTTCTATTGATATTGCAGTGGAAGCTATGCGTTTAGGTGGCTTCGATTTTTTAGAAAAACCCTTCACAAGTCAGCGACTTATTAGCTCAGTAGAAAGTGCGTTAACACCCAAAGAGCAAGCTAAAGTACAACCTTTGGTTCAAAGCAGTGATAAAAGCCAAGATTTTGTTGGTGAATCTCTCGCAATGAAAACCGTTTTTAGATTGCTAGATAGCGCAGCTAGAAGCAAAGCATGCGTATTTATTACAGGTGAAAGTGGAACCGGTAAAGAAGTATGCGCACAAACCCTTCATGATTCGAGCCCTCGCAGCCAAGGCCCTTTTATTGCTATAAACTGTGCTGCGATCCCTGCTGAGTTATTTGAATCAGAATTTTTTGGGCATGTTAAAGGGGCATTTAGTGGCGCTTTAAGCGATCGTAAGGGCGCAGTTGAAGTGGCCAACGGCGGTACGTTATTTCTAGATGAACTATGTGAAATGGAGCTTAACTTACAAGCTAAGTTATTGCGCTTTTTACAAACCGGCATATTTAGCAAGGTTGGTAGCAGCGAGGTATTACACAGCGATGTTCGCTTGGTATGTGCAACCAACAGAAATCCAATAATAGAGGTAGCAGAGGGGCGCTTTAGAGAAGATTTATATTATCGTTTAAATGTTATCCCCGTAAAGCTCCCGCCTTTAAGGGAGCGCGGAAACGATATTTTACTGCTCGCTGAGTATATTTTAAAACAAAAAAGCGATAGCAACGCTAAACATTTTATTGGCTTTTCTGATGAAGTTAAGGCGCTTTTTTGTAATTACGATTGGCCAGGTAATATACGCGAACTGCAAAATGTAATTGAAAATACAGTCGTTATTAATGATGGCGATGTAATAGAAAGAGATATGCTACCAAATTCATTTGGTCTAGGCGCTGTAAAACACTCAAGCTCAGCTAAGTCAATTCACAATACAAACGATCAGAGTGTTCAATTATCTCCTATGTCGGTTCACGATATAGAACCATTATGGCAAGTTGAAAAAAGGGCTATTGAAAACGCAATCAAAAGCTGCGAAGACAACATTCCTCTTGCTGCTGCTTATTTAGGGGTAAGTGCATCTACCATTTATAGAAAAATAAAGGGATGGTCTTAAAGCTTTAATAGATTTTAATTGCAATTTTAGGTTGAATTAATAAAAGTTACCCTAAACTCTATGTGTGAGAGCAAAATTAATTTTTAATCTGAAATAGTAAAAGGAGATCGCAATGAGTAACACTAGTTTAAAACCTGCGGATATTATGCCATCACTAGTAGTGAGTGATGTTGATGAGAAAAAGGTAGATTTAGTTGACAGAATAAGTGACTCTCCGTGGAAAATGATTGTTGTTTATCGAGGCCAGCACTGCCCTAAATGTACTGCGCAACTCAACGAGCTTGCTAAAGTTCATAAAGACTTTAAAGAGGCTGGAGTTGAAGTGGTTGCAGTAAGTGGTGATAGCCATGAGCAGCTTAATAAACATCTTGAAAAAATAGATATTAACTTCCCAATTTACTATGGTTTAACAATCGAACAAATGACTGATTTAGGGCTACATATTAGCGAGCCTCGCAGTGGTGCAGAAACTGATCATCCATTTGCTGAACCAGGAATTTATGTGCTTAATGAAAAAAATCAGCTTCAAATGGTAGATATATCAAACAGCCCGTTTGTTCGTCCTGATTTAGAGCAACTGCTAGGTGGGATTAAGTTTTCAAGAGAAAACGACTATCCAATCCGGGGCACATTTATTAAATAGTATTCATTTTAAATGGTTTCAAAAAAGGCACTCTTCAGTGCCTTTTTTATTTATTTTTAATAAATTTACTTGAAAACAATTTTACCGTCCATATATAGTTAAGTAGGACGCCTGATGGGTCCTAAATTAAACTTAAACAATTGAAATTTATATTATTAATTAAACTTTGCTTGAGCTTGTTCAATAGAAAAGCACATGCAAAATATCGCTTAAATATGAGGATATTATTATGCGTACAGTAGACTTATCACCACTTTATCGTTCATTTATCGGCTTCGAACATTTAGCATCACTTATGGATGCGGCAGCTAATACAGACAAGCAGCCGAGTTTTCCTCCTTACAATATAGAAGCACTCGATAAAGACAAATACAGAATCACTATGGCCGTTGCCGGTTTTAGTGATAGTGAATTAACCATTGAGTCAGAAAACAACACATTAAAAGTTGCAGGTATTAAAGCTAATAAAGATGAAAATAATGAACGTAAGTTTATTCATCAAGGTATAGCAGAGCGTAACTTTGAACGTAAATTTCAGCTTGGAGACCATGTAAAAGTACTTGGTGCCGATTTAGCTAACGGCTTATTAAGCATAGAGTTACAGCGTGAAATTCCTGAAGCACTTAAACCACGTAAAATAGAAATTGGTAATAGTAATCTAATAGAAGGTAAATAGTCTTCTAAAGTACATATTCCCCTGATTATTTAGCCGCCTCATTTGAGGCGGTTTTTTTACTTAAAGCGCTTCTAAATTATTAAGGTAGTAGGTTGCTTGTTGCAGCGTTTGTTCTTGAAGTGTTTCATCTTGTTTATCCCAGTTTTTATATACCATACCAATACGTGGGTTCTTCTCTAGCCTGTCTCTGTGTCTATTCATGAAATGCCAATACAAGCTATTTAGCGGGCAAGCTTTATCTCCTACTTTTTGTTTAACATCGTACTGACAGCTTTTGCAATAATCGCTCATTTTATTAATGTAGTTACCGCTTGCAGCATAAGGCTTTGTTGCAATTATTCCATCATCGGCAAACTGACTCATGCCTCGGGTGTTGGGCATTTCTACCCATTCTATGGCATCTATATAAACGCCTAAGTACCAGTTGTCTACGTCATCAGGGTTTATTCCTGTGAGCATGCAAAAGTTCCCAATAACCATTAGGCGCTGAATATGATGAGCATAAGCGGTTTCAAGGCTTTGCTTGAGTGAGTGGCTTAGACAATTCATTTTTGTAGAGCTGTTCCAAAAATAAGATGGCAGTTTATTTTTGGCTTGTAATTGATTTTTAACTGCGTAGTCGGGCATGTTAATCCAATAAATGGCACGTACATACTCTCTCCAGCCTAATATTTGCCTAGTAAAGCCCTCTACTTGCGAGAGGGATATTTCATTGGGTCTTTGTTCGTATTCGCTTATTACACGTTTGATTACATATAACGGGTGGAGTATTTTTGCGTTTAGGGCAAACGATAAACGGCTATGGTACAGGCTGGTATTGTTTTTACTTTGATCTGTCATCGCATCTTGAAAGTGACCAAAGCGACTAAGTAAGTGCTCACAAAAGTATTCAAGAGATTCAATCGCTTGTTTACGCGTTGTTGGCCACTCCAGTGAATGTTCATTTATTTCACCCAAATAAGCGACGTTGTGTTTATTTAAACGAGAAATAATGCTGCTAACATCAGTATTGAATAACTTAGGCTCTGGGATGTCGGCTAAGTCTTTTTTAGAAAATTTATTACGATTATTACTATCAAAATTCCATTTGCCACCAGTTGGCTTTGCATCATCAATTAATATATTAAATTGCTTACGCATAGCACGATAAAAGTGCTCCATTGTTACATGTTTGTTTTTTGTAAAGCGTGTTTTTATATCGGTGAACGGTAATAAAAAGTGTTCAGTATCTGTAGCAATTACATTTAATGAGCTATCACTCTTAAACTTAGCTAATTGAGATTTTAGCCTAAACTCGTCAGGGTATTGATATTCAATAGAGTCGCATTGGTATTTATCGGCAACTCGCTTGAGTAATTCAATCAAGTCCTTGTCGTCATCGGTATCATCAAGTGTTAAATGTAAAACATTAAAACCTGCCGTGTTTAATGCAGTTGCAAAGTTTTCCATAGCATTAAAAAAAGCACACAGTTTTTGAATGTGATGTTTAACGTAGTCAGTTTCTTGTTTTAGTTCTGCGATGAGGTAAAGCGTGTCGTCGTCTTTTTGCTTGTACCATGAATGAGATGGGTTTAGCTGATCGCCTAGTATTAGTCTGAGTGTTTTGTGATGGGTCATAGTAAAGCCAAATTTTTTTATACGGACGTATTTAATTAAAGGATCGTTTTACTATTTAACTACGAGTGAATAGAGCAAAAAGGCTTAACCGATTATCAAGGCAATAAAGGCGTGTTGGATCATGGTGTGCAAATGAGTTTAATTAATGGGGAGGTTAAGTAAGTTAAATTGCCACCCCTAAAATTTTATATTTAAATTTTATTACTTTGCTTTTGCTGCATTTTTTGTTGTAACGAAACCACATTAGATACATTAAATAGAATATTGCTGGCAAAGTTTTCAAAATATTTAAGGGCTTTTTTCCAAGCGAGCTGGCTCTCAGGAGTAAAGTGTTTACCAAGGTGCTCTTTAAGGGTTTCGTAAAACGCATCAGATAATAGTGCAATGTCATTTTGTGAAACACTGCTTTTTTTTAGGTATATTAAATGATGTGCTAAAAAAGGAGCTACCGATGCTGGCTTATCTAAATGTTTAACAATTCGTTCTAACACACAAAAAAGGGTAAAACTCTTTTCGTTAAATTGTAAGGCTGTTGGGTAATTCATTTCAATGCTAGATTCAGCCAATTTACTGTGAAATCGAGCCGTGAATGCATGAAAATTTGGCTTAATAATTGTTAAGTTATTTAACAATGCTGATTGTTGTTGGTTCATTTTTATCTCGCTGCAGTGAGTAATAACTATTATTATTAAGTAGCATAAAATTGATTATAGCGGGCAGATAAAATTCTGCACGTTTTTTTAGTGTTAAAGTATGGGTTTTAGTTATATCAATTTATTTTCTGGTAAATTGTAAGCATCTAAAAGGTACTAAGGTAGCTCAAATTTAGTTTGTTTGATTTTCACTCAAAAATAATAAGCTGTAATATTTAATAATTTAGAGACAGCATTTTATAAAATTGATTGATTACTTATATATACATTAAATTAGCATCTTGACGAATTGGAAATTTTACAAACTAATTGCGTATTATAGTTGCTAATCATCCCGTACATCCTTATAATAGCGGCCATTGTTTAGCATGTTGTAAAACAGCTAACAGCGATATTAAATTTAAAGTTTGATATCTATTGGCGCGGGATGGAGCAGTCTGGTAGCTCGTCGGGCTCATAACCCGAAGGTCGTCGGTTCAAATCCGGCTCCCGCAAC